>NZ_NCTE01000967.1 GCF_002114215.1 Streptomyces sp. 13-12-16
CGGCGGTGGTGAGGGCGGCCCCGCCGTAGCCGACGGCGGCCAGCAGCAGGCCCAGCCGGGCCAGGGTCCGCGCCCCGGCCCGCTCCACGCGCGACGCCAGCAGGAACCCGGCGGTCGCCGAGCTCAGCAGCAGCGCGCTGCCGACGGCCCCCGCCTGGGTGGCGGAGAGGCCGAGCCCGCGTTCCAGCCGTCCGACGGTGGTCGGCAGCAGGTACGGGGCCAGGTACCCGGCCGTGAAAAGGGCGACGAGGGGCCAGGGGGTGGTGCGAGGGGCGAACACGGGCGTTCCCGGGGCGTGCGAAAGGGACGGTACGGAGACCGTGGGGAGGGAGGGGGCGACGACCGTCGACCGACGGGAGCGCGCGGGCAATTTGTATCAAGCGGCGGGAGGGCAACGGGAGCGCGCGAGGTGTGATCTAAGTCACTCTTGCGTTTTAGGTCCGGCAAGGCCGGGTAACAGCGTCCGCTATCGCCAGTGAATGGCCCCGCCACCTGCGGGAACCGTCGTCTCCACCTTCGTCCGGATCTCCCGCATCACGGCGACGATCCGCCCCTCCCGCTCCGGCGTCAGCCGGGCCACCGGCACCGAGCAGCTGATGGCGTCCTGCGCGGGGGAGGCGTACCGCAGGGCGAAGCCGAAGCCGACGATCCCGGGCACGCCCTCCTCGCGGTCCACGGAGTAACCGCGCTCCCGCACCCCGGCCAGATCGGCGGCCAGCGACTCCCGCGAGGTGTGCGTGTTCGGCGTGGCCGCCTCGTACGGCCCCTCGGGCAGCTCCTCGTCCGGCCGCTCCGCCAGCAGCGCCTTGCCGAGCGCGCCCACGTGCGCCGGCAGCCGCCGCCCCACCCTGCTGATCGTCCTCAGGTACTCGTGCGACTCGCGGGTCGCCAGGTACGCCACGTCGTGGCCGTCCAGCCGTCCCATGTGGATCGTCTCACCCAGCGCGTCGGACGCCTCGTCCAGGTACGGGCGCACGGCCCGCACGCGCGGGTCCGAGTCGAGGTAGCTGGTGCCGGTGAGCAGGGCGCGGATGCCGATGCCGTACAGCGAGCCGGTGACGTCGGTGCGGACCCAGCCGCGCGAGATCAGGGTCTGCAGCAGTGCGTACATCGAGCTGCGCGGCACCTTCAGCGCGTCCGCCAGCTCCTGGAGGCGCGCCGGGCGGTCGCCGCGCGCGGCGAGCAGTTCCAGTACCTCCATCGTGCGCGCAGCGGACTTGACCTCGCGCACGCCCCCTGTCTCCGGCATGCGCCGATCGTAGTCCGGCGGGAGGAGGTCCGTGCCGGGCCATTGACGGTTCTCGTTCGCCTACTTAACCTTCATTTTCATACATGGATGACATCTACATGGGGAGATGAGTGAGGGTGAGTCCCGATACGGACCCGAGCGGTACGGCCGCCGTGGCGCGACGCCTGAAGGACGGGATGGCGAACGGGGTGCTGTCCTTCCCGCTCACCGCCTTCCACGAGGACGGCTCCCTCGACCCGGACGGCTTCCGCGCCTACGTCGCCGAACGGATCGCCACCGCCCCCGGCGCCGTCTTCCCCGCCTGCGGCACCGGCGAGTTCTTCTCCCTGGACGAGGACGAGTACCGGCAGGTCGTCACCATCACCGTCGAGGAGAGCGCGGGCCGGACGCCGGTCGTCGCCGGCGTCGGCTACGGCTGGGCGCAGGCCGCCCGCTTCGCCCGCATCGCCGAGGAGGCCGGCGCCGACGCCCTCCTCGTCCTGCCGCACTACCTCGTCGCCGCCCCGCAGGACGGCCTCGTCGCCCAGCTCGAAGCCGTCGCCGCCCGCACCCGGCTGCCGCTGATCACCTACCAGCGGGGCCAGGTCGCCTACACCGCCGACTCGCTCAGGCGGATCACCGCCCTGCCCAACGTCATCGGCCTCAAGGACGGCCACAGCGACCTCGACCGGCTGCAGCGCCTCACCCTCGCCGCCCCCGAGGGCTTCCTCTTCTTCAACGGCGCCGCCACCGCCGAGATCCAGGCCCGCGCCTACGCCACCGTCGGCGTCCCCGCCTACTCCTCCGCCGTCCACGCCTTCGCCCCCGAGATCGCCGACGCCTGCTTCACCGCGCTGCGCGACGGCGACCACGGCACCGTCGACAAGCTGCTGCGCGACTTCTACGTGCCGTTCGTCGAACTGCGCGACCGCGTCCCCGGGTACGCGGTGTCGCTGGTGAAGGCGGCGGCCCGGCTGCGCGGACGCCCCGTGGGCCCCGTGCGCGCCCCCCTCACCGACCCCACGCCCGGCGACCTCGCCGACCTCCGGACCCTCCTCACCGCCGGACTCGACCTCGTAGGAGCCGCCCTGTGACCACGCCGACCTCCCGCGACCTGACCGTCACCGAGGTCCGCCTCACGCCGATCCTCGTCGCCGACCCGCCCCTGCTCAACACCCAGGGCGTCCACCAGCCGTACACCCCCCGCCTGATCGTCGAGGTGGTCACCGCCGACGGCACCACCGGCCTCGGCGAGACCTACGGCGACACCAAGTACCTGGACCTGGCGCGGCCCCTCGCGGACCGGCTCGTCGGCCGTCAGGCGGGCGACCTCAACCGGCTGTTCACCGAGGCCGACGAGGTGGCCGTCGACGCCTCCCAGGTCTCCGGGCAGGTCGACGTCGGCGGACTGCGCGGCGTGCAGACCGCCGACAAGCTGCGCCTGTCCGTGCTCTCCGCCTTCGAGGTCGCCTGCCTCGACGCCCTCGGCAAGAGCCTCGGCCTGCCCGTGCACGCCCTGCTCGGCGGCAAGGTGCGCGACGCCGTCGAGTACAGCGCGTACCTCTTCTACAAGTGGGCCCGCCACCCCGAGGGCGTGCCGGCGGAGAAGGACGACTGGGGTGCCGCCGTCGACCCGGCGGGCGTCGTCGAACAGGCCCGGATCTTCACGGAGCGGTACGGCTTCACCTCCTTCAAGCTCAAGGGCGGCGTCTTCCCGCCCGACGAGGAGATCGCGGCCGTACGCGCCCTCGCCGCCGCGTTCCCCGGACACCCCCTGCGCCTCGACCCCAACGGCGCCTGGTCCGTGGAGACCTCGCTGAAGGTGGCCGAGGAGCTCGGGGACGTCCTCGAGTACCTGGAGGACCCCGCGCTCGGCACCTCCGCCATGGCCGAGGTGGCCGCCCGCACCTCGGTGCCCCTCGCCACCAACATGTGCGTGACGACGTTCGCCGAGATCGAGGAGGCCTTCACGCGGGACGCCGTCCAGGTCGTCCTCTCCGACCACCACTACTGGGGCGGACTGCGCAACACCCAGCAGCTCGCCGCGATCTGCCGCACCTTCGGCGTCGGCGTCTCCATGCACTCCAACACCCACCTGGGCATCAGCCTCGCCGCGATGACCCACGTGGCGGCCACCGTGCCCAACCTGCACCACGCCTGCGACTCCCACTACCCCTGGCAGTCGGAGGACGTCCTCACCGAGCGCCTCACCTTCGAGAACGGCACCGTAAAGGTCTCCGACGCACCCGGCCTCGGCGTCGAGCTCGACCGTGACCGGCTGGAGGTCCTCCACCAGCGGTGGCTCGACGACGACGGTTCGCTGCGGGACCGCGACGACGCGGCGGCCATGCGCGTCGCCGACCCGGAGTGGGTCACACCGGCCGTGCCGCGCTGGTGACCCTCCCGGGGGCGGACACGGAGTGACAGCCGTCACGCTGTCAGTGGTGTGGTGCACACTGGCTTGAACCGCACCACGTCAGGGAGCGCACCGTGATGGCGTTTACCGGGAAGGCACGCGTCGAGGGACCGAACTGCTCGTCCCAGGTCGACCCCCTCGCCGCCCTGCGAGCACCGGACGACCCGCCCTGGGACGTCTACCTCACCGGCACCGTCTTCCTCGACATCGTCTTCACCGGGCTCGGCTCCGCCCCGGTGCGCGGGACCGAGTCCTGGGCACGCGGGATGGGGTCGAGCCCCGGCGGCGTCGCCAACATGGCCACCGCCCTGGCCCGCCTCGGCCTGCGCACCTCCCTCGCGGCGGCCTTCGGCGACGACCACTACGGCGAGTACTGCTGGGACACGCTGGAACAGGGCGAGGGCATCGACCTCTCGCCCTCGCGCACGGTCCCCGGCTGGCACTCGCCGGTCACCGTCTCCATGGCGTACGACGGTGAGCGCACGATGGTCTCCCACGGCCACGAACCCCCGCCCGAGGAGCCGGCCCCCGACTGCCCGCCCCGCGCGCGTGCCGCCGTCGCCTCCCTCACCCCCGGCCGCGGCGCGCCGTGGATCGCGCAGGCCGCGCGCAAGGGGGCCCGCATCTTCGGTGACGTCGGCTGGGACGACACCGGGGCGTGGGACCTGGCCGCGCTGTCCGACCTGCGGCACTGCGAGGCGTTCCTGCCGAACGCGGAGGAGGCGATGCGGTACACCGGCACGGACTGCCCCCGCGAGGCGGCGCACGCCCTCACCGAGCACGTGCCGGTCGCGGTGGTCACCCTCGGCGCGGAGGGCGCGTACGCGGTGGACCGGCGTACGGGGGAGACGGCGTCGGTGCCGGCGATCGAGGTGGAGGCGCTGGACCCGACCGGGGCGGGGGACGTGTTCGTGGCCGGGTTCGTCACGGGGTCGCTGGCGGGGTGGCCGCTGGCCGACCGGCTCGCCTTCGCGGGGCTCACGGCGGCGCTGTCCGTCCAGGAGTTCGGGGGGTCGCTGTCGGCGCCGGGGTGGACGGAGATCGGGGCGTGGTGGCGCCGGGTGCGGTCGGTCGAGGGGCAGGACCCCTCGGCGCTGGGGCGGTACGAGTTCCTGGCGGGGCTGATCTCGGGGGAACTGGTGCGGCCGTGGCCGCTGCGGAGGGCTGTGCCGACCATCGGCTTCCGCCGGTCGGCCTGAAACGGGGGCCCCGCACTTTCGTCGCCGGGGGTCCGCCCCCGCACCCCCGCTGCCGGGGCTCGGCCCCCCGCCCCGCTGCGGGGGCCCCGCCCCCACACCCCCGCCAGGGGGCT
>NZ_NCTE01000968.1 GCF_002114215.1 Streptomyces sp. 13-12-16
GCCGGCGCCACTCCCCTGCGCACCAGCGCGCCCGCCACCGGCACGGACGCGCACTCGCAGCCCGGCAGCACCGCTCCCGCCGCACCCGCGACGGGTACGGCCAGCGCGGGGCGCTCCGGCAGCGCGCGGGCGAAGAACGACGGCGGGACGAACACCGCGATCGCCGCCGACAGCAGGACGCCGAGCACCAGGAAGGGGAGGGCCTGGAGGACGACCGCCACGAACACCGTCATCCAGCTCTGCATCACCGGCGCGGCCAGGGCGCGGCGGACGGGGTCCTGGAACATCACGGCCGTGAGGAGGACGAGGGTGAGGAGGAGGGGGGAGGTGAGGTGGCGGGGCGCCTCGTCGTGCGTCTCCTCCTCCCGGCCGCCGCGGGGTCCGGCGGTGCCGTGCGGGGGCGGTTTCGTGATGGCCACGGGCCGGGTGCACCTCCGGTGGACGCGCGCGTGAGAGGGCGGGGCCGCGCTCGGGTCCCTTCCCCCTTGGTACGGAGGGCGGGGCGGGGCCGTTCAGCGGTGACCTGGAACCACCCGTCGCGATGAGGCAGTCTCTTCCCCTGTGGTGAGCCTCCTTCCCAACCCGGCCCTGCCCAGCGACCCGTCGGCGCACATGGTGGTGTGCGGCGACGACGGGCTGGCGCACCGGCTCGCCGCCGAACTGCGCGGTGTCTACCGCGAGCAGGTGACCCTCGTCGTACCGCCGTCCGGGCGCGGCGGCCGGCAGCCGATGGCGGGACGGGCCCGCGCGGCCTCCGCCGCCCTGCTCGACCGGGTCGTGACCGCCGTGAACCGGGGCAACGGCGGG
>NZ_NCTE01000969.1:0-798 GCF_002114215.1 Streptomyces sp. 13-12-16
CCGCGCCGCCCCCGCCGCCCTGGCCGTCGCGTCGGGCGTGCCGTCGGGCAGGGGCAGCACCTGGACGTGCGGGGCGTGCCGCCGGGCGGTCTCGCGGGCCCAGTCGCCGACGGCGGCGACGACGACCTCGGTGTCCGGGAGGGGGTGGGCGGTGAGGGAGTCGAGCAGGCCGGTCAGGTGGTCCTGCGTGTTCGGCCCGTGGACGATGACGCTCAGCTCGGGCATCGCGGGGCTCCTTCGGCTGCTCGTCGCTCCGGACAGTCCTCTTCGGTCATATTGGCATCAATACGACGAAGAGGGCGCGCGGGCGTGGGCCTCAGGAGGGCACCGGCACCGCCTTCGGCCCGGGCTGCGGCTTGCGGGCCTTGGCCGTGCCTCCGGTGAACGCCTCGTACTCCTTGAGCACGTCCTCCGTCGGCCCGTCCATCAGCAGCTCGCCCCGCTCCAGCCAGAGCACGCGGTCGCAGGTGTCGCGGATCGACTTGTTGTTGTGGCTGACCAGGAACACCGTCCCCGCCCGCTCGCGCAGCTCCCGGATGCGGGCCTCGGAGCGCTTCTGGAAGGAGCGGTCGCCGGTGGCCAGCGCCTCGTCGACGAGGAGGACGTCGTGGTCCTTGGCGGCGGCGATGGAGAAGCGCAGCCGGGCCGCCATGCCGGAGGAGTAGGTGCGCATCGGCAGGGTGATGAAGTCGCCCTTCTCGTTGATCCCGGAGAAGTCGACGATCTCGTCGTAGCGTGCGCGGATCTCCTCGCGGGACATGCCCATGGCGAGCCCGCCGAGGTGGACGTTGCGCTCGC
>NZ_NCTE01000969.1:808-1838 GCF_002114215.1 Streptomyces sp. 13-12-16
GGATGAAGTCGCCCTTCTCGTTGATCCCGGAGAAGTCGACGATCTCGTCGTAGCGTGCGCGGATCTCCTCGCGGGACATGCCCATGGCGAGCCCGCCGAGGTGGACGTTGCGCTCGCCGGTCAGGTCGCGCATCAGGGCCGCGTTGACGCCGAGCAGGGAGGGCTGGCCGTCGGTGTAGATGCGGCCGTTCTCCACCGGGAGCAGTCCGGCGACGGCCTTGAGCAGGGTCGACTTGCCCGAGCCGTTGGTGCCGATGAGCCCGATCGCCTCGCCCCGGTAGGCGACGAAGGAGACCCCGCGCACGGCGTGCACCGTGCGCACGCCGGACGCCTTCTCGGTCTGCTTGCGGCGCAGCATGCGGTTGAGGGCGGCGGTGGCGGAGCCGCGTCCGGCGCCGGTGCCGTTGACCCGGTAGACGATGTCGACGCGGTCGGCGACGACCGTGGGGATCCTGGTGTCGCTGCTGTCAGCCACGGCCGTATTTCTCCTCTGCCTTCCAGAAGTACACGAAGCCGATCACGCCGGCCAGCAGCGCCCAGCCCACCGCGAACGCCCACACGTGCGGGGGCAGGTAGGAGGAGCCGTACTCGTCGATCATCGCGAAGCGGACCAGGTCCATGTAGATCGCCGCCGGGTTCCACTGCAGCACGTCGGCCAGCCAGGTGGGCACGTCCTTGTCGTGCAGCATCGCCGGGATGCTGAACATCACGCCGGACGCGTACATCCAGGTGCGCAGCACGAACGGCATGAGCTGGGCCAGGTCGGGCGTCTTGCTGCCCATCCGCGCGAAGACCAGCGCCAGCCCGGTGTTGAACACGAACTGCAGCAGCAGCGCGGGGACGACGAGCAGCCAGGACAGGGTGGGCAGGCTGCCGAAGGCCACCATGACGACGACCAGCACGATCATCGAGAACAGGAGCTGCTGGAGCTGCTGGAGCGCGAAGGAGACGGGCAGCGAGGCTCTGGGGAAGTGCAGGGCCCGCACCAGCCCCAGGTTCCCGGAGATGGCCCGCACCCCGGCGAGCACCG
>NZ_NCTE01000969.1:2012-4269 GCF_002114215.1 Streptomyces sp. 13-12-16
ACCCCGGTTGGCGCCCAGCAGCAGGCCGAAGATGAAGAAGTACACGGCCGCGTTCAGCAGCGGGGTGGCCACCTGCCAGAGCTGGCCGAGCTTGGCCTGGCTGTACTGGGCGGTCAGCTTCGCCCGGGAGAAGGCGAGGATGAAGTGCCGCCGGTCCCAGAGCTGACGGACGTACTCGCGCAGGGACGGCCGGGCGCCGCTGACCGTGAGGCCGTGCCGGGCGGCGAGGGCCGCGAGGTCGCCCTCGGCGGGTACCGGGGCGCCCGGTGTGGGGGGCGGTGTGTGGAGGACCTGACTCACATCCGGCGCTTTCGCTAGAGAGAGGGGGTGGCGACGGGCCGGTCGTACGTCGGAACGGGACCGTACCGTCGCAACGGGAGCGTAAGTCGAAAGAACGTCGGAACGCAACCGTTTCGTCGTGACGGTGGCGGCCTATGCTGTCCGCATGACGACGAACGCCGACGAGACCCAGCCGCGTCCGCGCCGCAGGGCCCCCGCCGGGGCCGCCGTACTGCGCCAGGACGTGACGGAGGCGATCCGGGCGGCCGTCTTCGAGGAACTGGCCGCGGCCGGCTACGCGCGGATGTCGATCGAGGGGATCGCGCGCCGCGCGGGCGTCGGCAAGACCGCGGTGTACCGCCGCTGGCGCTCCAAACTGCACCTCGTCCTCGACCTCGTCTCCGCGATCGCCGTCCAGGGCCTGCCCGCGCCGGACACCGGCTCCCTGGAGGGCGACCTGCGCCTGCTGTACGAGGTCACCTCCCGCGCCCTGCGCCACCCCGTCGCCTCGCAGATCCTCCCCGACCTCCAGGCCGAGGCCGCCCGCAACCCGGACATCGCCGAGGCCCTGCAGAAGGCGCTGCGCGAGGGTCAGGACGGGGTCGCCAAGGGCATCGTCACGGCGGCACAGGAGCGCGGCGACCTCCGCCCCGGCGCCGACCACGCCCTGGCCCTCGACCTGATCTCGGGCCCCCTGTACTGGCGCTCGGTGGTCATCCGCAGCCCGAAGCTGCCGAAGGGCTACCTGGAGGCGCTGACCCGGGCGACGGCGGAGGCGCTGAAGGCGCTGTGAGGGGGACCGCCCAGGTGACGGCCTGGGCGGTGCCCGGCCCTTCCCGCGGGGCCCAGGCCGCTGCTCAGCGGCACACGATCACGTGCGGGGCCCCGCGCCCCGCGCCCGGCCCGTCCGGTGAGGTCACGGCCGGCTTCCCCGGCGGAGGCTCAGCCGCACAACCGCCGGGTGAGACCGGCCAGGTCCGTCGCGGACAGGACCCGCCCGGCGAAGCCCGGCAGGGGCACGTGCAGCGGTTCGGTCCAGCGCGCCGGCACGGCGTCGACGCCGTACACCGCCCCCGCCAGGCCGCCGGTCACCGCCGCCACCGTGTCCGTGTCGCCTCCCAGGTCGATCGCCGCGCGTACGGCGTCCTCGTAGCCGGTTGTCGTCCGCAGGGCCCAGACGGCGGAGGCCAGGCAGGGCCAGACCGCGCCGTTGAACTCCGTGGCCCGGTCCGGGTGCCAGTCGGGGGCGAGGACGGTCGCGTAGCGGTCGTGGTGGTCCGGGTGGAGCGCGTGCAGGGTGTCGGGTACGGCGGCCACCGGGTCGGCGCCGGTCAGGGCCACGCGGATCAGTTCGTGGAGGACGGCCGTGCCCTCCCAGGCCGCCCGGTCGCCGTGGGTGAGGGCGGACAGGCGGCGGGCGGCGTCCATGGTGGCGGTGCGGCCCAGGGGCGCGAAGTACACGGCGGAGGGGGCCGCCCGCATCAACGCGCCGTTCCCCGCCGCCCGCTGGCTGGTCTGGAAGTGCAGCGCGGCGGCCAGGTCCCACGGGTCGCCGCCGGTCAGCACGGCCTCCGTCTGGAGGCCGATGTCCTTCGGGTCGGCGGCGGCCCACCGCCGGAAGCGGTGGAAGACGTCGGGGAGGTCGAGGCCGCCGCGCTCCAGCAGCGATTCGGCGACCAGCACCGCCATCTGCGTGTCGTCCGTCGCCTCGCCCGGGTCCCAGCCGCCGCCCCCGCACATCTCGCCACCGGCCCCCGGCGTGGGGAAGCGGGCCGAGAAGGCGCCCTCGGGGCCGAACTCGAAGGGGGCGCCCAGGGCGTCGCCCACGGCGGAGCCGACGACGGCGCCCAGGGCGCGTTCGGTGCGGGTCGGCATCAGGGGCGGGCCGCCGTCGGCGGGTGCGTGTGCTGCCGGCCGGCCCACGCCGAGGTGATCATGGCGTCGATGCCGTGGCGGGCCTTCCAGCCCAGTTCCGTGG
>NZ_NCTE01000970.1 GCF_002114215.1 Streptomyces sp. 13-12-16
AGGCGGGTCAGCAGGGCGATGCCCGGACGGCCGGTGAGGGTGCCGGTGAACGCCGGGAGGTCGAGGACGGTCGCCGGCGAGGTGCCGTTCTCGTACGGGGCGCGCAGGACCAGCAGGGCGGTCGTGGCCGTCAGCAGGGTCCACCAGCCGGTGAGCAGCGGCAGCCGCAGCGGGGCGGGGTCCGGTGGCCGGCACAGCGCCGCGAACGCCGCCGTGCCGATGAGCAGCGCGGCGGCGATGTACGCGAGGTAGCGGCCGGTGTCGTAGAGGCTCTTGGTGACCGGGTGCTCGGCGTGGTCCGCCGGTGCCGCCGGCGCGGTGGGCGAGGGTGCGCCGACGGAGAAGGTGAAGGCGCCGGAGACCGGGTGGCTGTCGGCGGAGACCACCCGCCAGGCCACCGTGTACGTGCCGTCGGCGAGGCCGCCGGGCAGGTCCGCGCGGGCGGTGTCGGAGGCGCCGTCCGCGTGCTGCGGCTCGCCCAGGTGGACCCGGCGGTTGTCGGGGCCGTAGACGCGGAAGGAGTCGTCGAGCAGGCCGACGGACTCCGTGAAGGTCAGGGTGAGGTGGCGGGGCGCGGACTCGACGACGCTTCCGTCCCCGGGGTCGCTGCCGCGGAGGGCGGCGTGGGCGCTCGCCGGGGCCGCGCCGCCGAGGACGAGCAGGACCAGCAGGGTGCCCAGCAGCACCAGCCCTCGAAGTCGCCGGGTGCCGCGGCCGTTCGGGGTTCCGTCCCGTCCGCCGTCGTCCGCCGCCCCGCTCCGCCGTCGCTCCACGTCGTACCCGCCTCCCGGCCGTCCCGCTCAGGGTTACGTACGGATGGCGGGCCCGGTGTGCTCACCAGGTCGGCCGGGCCGTGGCTCCCCCGTCCACCACCAGGTCGTGGCCGGTCACCCAGGACGCGAGCGGGGAGGCGAGGAACACGCAGGCGTCGCCGACGTCCTCCGGACGGCCGAGCCGGCCCACGGCGGACGCCCGCCGCCAGCGTCGTACGCCCTCGGGCCAGGCGTCGGCCAGGCCCTCCCGTTCGATCAGGCCGGGCGAGACCGTGTTGACGCGCACGCCCCACGGCCCGTACTCCTGGGCCGCCGCGCGGGCGTGCATGACGACCGCCGCCTTGGAGGCGGTGTAGTGGGCGTGGCCGGGCGCCGGGACGCGGGCCTCGACGGAGGCGATGTGGGTGATGGTCCCTCCGGCGTCCCGCATCAGCTCCGCCGCCGCCTGGGTGCAGGCGAAGACGGTGGTGAGGTTGGTGTCCACGACCGCCCGCCATTCGGCCGCCGTCATTCCGGCGAGCTCCTGGACCGGCTGGACGCCGGCGTTGTTGACGAGCGCGGTCAGCCGGCCGCCGAACCGGTCGGCCGCCTCGGCCACCACGCGGTGGCAGGCGTCCTCGTCGGTGAGGTCCGCCCGCAGGACGACGGCCTCGCCGCCCGACTCGCGGATGCGGCCGGCGGTCTCCCGCGCGGAGTCCACCGCCGTACGGCAGTGCAGCGCGACGGCCGCGCCCTCCTCGGCGAACCGCCGCGCGATGCCCCGGCCGATGCCGCCGCCCGCGCCGGTGATCAGGGCGACCTGGCCGTCGAGCAGGCCCTTCCGGCTCATGGACGGCAGAGTTCCGCGATGAGCGCCGCCCGGTCCGGGTAGCGCGCCGTCAGTTCCGCCGCGTCGCCGTGCTCGTAGCCCTCGTAGGTGAAGCCGGGTGCCATCGTGCAGCCGAACAGCGTCCAGGCGCCGCCGGCCGCCACCCGCGCGCCCATCCAGGTGCCGGCCGGGACGGTGAGCTGGACGTACTGGCCGCCGAGGACGTCCGGGCCGAGCACGGGGGTGCGGGCGGTGCCGTCGGGGGCGAGGAGGAGCAGGTGGAGCGGGTCGCCGAGGTAGTGGTGCCAGATCTCGTCGGCGGGCAGGCGGTGCAGGGCGGAGAAGTCGCCGGGGGCGTCGGTGAGCAGGGCGACGACGGCGGTGCCCTCGGGCCGGCCGTCGGGGCGTGCGGGACCGGCCCAGGTCTGCCGGAACCGGCCGCCCTCGCGGGGGATCGGCTCCAGTCCGTAGTGGGCGACGAGATCGTCGGGGGTCACCTTCCGAAGGCTACCTCGCGGGTGAGGAAGGCGAGTTGTGCCTTCTTCTCGGGCAGGTACACGTCCGGGAGGTCGATCTCCGGGAGGACGACCACGGGGCCGGCGGTGAAGCCCTGCTTGAGGAAGCGGGCGACGGCCTTCTCGTTGGCCACGTCCGGGTCGACCACGATGCGCCTCCGGTCGAGGCCGAGCAGGACGTACGCGGCCAGGACGCCCGTCAGGGCGGCGGTCCAGCCGGGGCGGGGACTCCCGGTTCCGGCGGGGGCGAGCAGCAGGTGGATGCCGATGTCGCCGGGTTCGACGGGGTAGCAGTCGCCCACGCGGTCGGCCTCCGGTTCGTACGTCTGGAGCAGCGCGGCGGGTTCGCCGTCCTTGAGGACGAGGTACGCGTGGTGGGTGTCGAGGGTGTCCAGGTGGGCGTAGATCTCGGCGACCCGCTGTGCGGTGAGGCCGTTCATGCCCCAGAAGACGGCGCGTTCCTCGCTCACCCAGCGGTGCAGGAGGGGCGCGTCGGCGGCCGGGTCCAGCGGCAGGACGCGTACGGTGCCGAAGCCGTCGACCGCCTGCTCGTGGACGGCGGCGCGGGAGGCGTACGGGTCAGACATCGGTCTCCTTCTTCAGCTGTGCCCAGTCGGTGAGGACCGGGGCCAGGTCTCCGGCGAGCCACAGGGGCTGCTGGTCGCGGTGGTGGGGTGAGCCGGGTACGCCGGACGCGCCCAGCGGCACCACCCAGCGGCTGTTCTCCCGGTCGGCCAGGTCCCAGACGTAGCGGGCGGCCGGGCCGCGCGCGGCGAGGTCGGTGAGACCGGGCACGGGGGAGGTGCACAGCACGCAGTCGTGGTCGCCGGAGAGGCCGGGTTCGTCGTACGGCGTGGCCGGCGGCAGCGCCCGCCAGGGGGCCAGGCGGTGGGTGTCGCCCCAGGTGCCGGCGGGCGGCCGGGCGGCCACCTCCTCCAGCGCCG
>NZ_NCTE01000971.1 GCF_002114215.1 Streptomyces sp. 13-12-16
CGGGCCGCACCACGGCGCGGCGCGTCCGCGCGACACCGGACCCGGCCCGGTACCGAGGCGGCGAAAACGCGAGAGCGTCGGCCCCTCCGGTCCCGGGCACGCCGAGTCCCCGGTCGCGCGGACGCCGCGGCGTCCGGCCGGACGCCTTGGTGACGGCTCAGACGCCCGCGCCCAGCACCGAGTTGATGCGCTGCGGGTCGCCGCAGACGATCAGCAGGGTGCCGGCCCGGGCGTGCGCCACCGACAGGGCGGAGGCGGCTTCGGATTCCGGGCCTCCGTTGACGGCGACCACGACGACCGGGCGCGCACCGGCACGCTCGGCGGCCTTGGCGTCCGTGTAGAAGACGTCGTCACCGGCGTCGTGCTGGGCCCAGTAGGAGGCTTCGCCGAAGGACAGTTCGTGGGTGGCCCACGGGTGCGGGTCACCGGTGGTGATCACCAGCACGTCGCCGGGGGCGCGACCCGAGTCCAGCAGCAGGTCCACGGCCTCTTCGGCGGCGTCGAGCGCCCCCTGGGCCGAGGCCGGGATCAACTGGAGCTGCGGGGTGGCCGCCGTGGGCGCGGGCGGGCCCGGGGGAACGGGCTTGGCCGCGTCGCGCGACGCGCGCTGCACCGGCGGCGCGGG
>NZ_NCTE01000972.1:0-376 GCF_002114215.1 Streptomyces sp. 13-12-16
CCCGCGCGGCCCGCCCGCGTGCCGGAGGGCCGGCCCGCTCCCCCGCCCGCGGTCCGGCGGCTGCCCAACCCGCGGCTCACCGGGCTGGGATCGAGCCTGTTCTGCGGGCTGGTGATGCTCGTACTCGGTCTGCTGAGCGAGGCGCTGTTCGGGGCGTCACAGACCGTGTACGGCGTGCTCTTCCTGCCGGTGTGCGTGCTGACCGCGCTGTGGGTGCGCGAGGGGGACCTGCTCGTCGCACCCGTCGTGGTGCCGATCGCCTTCGCCGTGGGGCTGGTCCCGCTCGCCGACGAGGGCGGCGGCGGCACCGCCGACCGGCTGATGGGGATGGTGACGGGCCTCGCCACCCAGGCCGGGTGGCTCTACGGCGGGGCGG
>NZ_NCTE01000972.1:638-4722 GCF_002114215.1 Streptomyces sp. 13-12-16
GCCTTGATGCCCTGGATGTGGTCCAGGAACTTGTGGGACTTGCGGCTGACGCCGCCGCCGATGACGAACAGCTCGGGCGAGAACAGCATCTCCACGTGGGCCAGGTACTTCTGCACCCGGTGCGCCCAGTCCTCCCACGACAGGTCGTGGTCCTCCCTGGCCTTGCTGGAGGCCCGCTTCTCCGCGTCGTGGCCGTGCAGCTCCAGATGGCCCAGCTCGGTGTTGGGGACGAGGACGCCGTCCACGAACAGGGCGCTGCCGATGCCGGTGCCGAAGGTCAGCAGGATCACCGTGCCCCGGTGGTGGCGTCCGGCGCCGAAGTGCATCTCGGCGACGCCGGCCGCGTCCGCGTCGTTGACCACCGTCACCGGCAGGCCGCCCAGGCGGTCACCGAGCAGCACGCGCGCGTCGGTGTCGATCCAGCTCTTGTCGACGTTGGCCGCCGTACGGATCGTGGTGCCGCCGGTGACGACACCCGGGAAGGTGACCCCGACCGGTCCGGTCCAGCCGAAGTGGTCGACGACCTGCTTCACGCCGTCGGCCACCGCGTCCGGTGTGGCCGGGTGCGGGGTGAGGACCTTGCAGCGCTCCTGCGCCAGGTCCCCCTTGTCCAGGTCGACCGGGGCACCCTTGATCCCGGAACCGCCGATGTCCACGCCGAAGATCTGCATGGCCCTACGTTACGACGTACGACGGACCGTCACATCAGCCGCCTCCGCGATCTTCACGACCGCTCCGCCGTCACCGCGCGGAATCCGCCCCGGAGCCGCCGCGCCCGGCCACCAGGGCCGCCGCCTCCTCGCGCAGGTCGCGGCGGAGCTCCTTCGGCAGGGAGAAGACGATGGACTCCTCGGCCGCCTTGACGATCTCGACGTCCTCGAAGCCGCGTCCCGACAGCCATTCCAGCACCTGCTCGACGAGGATCTCCGGCACCGAGGCGCCCGAGGTGACGCCGACCGTGGTCACGCCCTCCAGCCAGGCCTCGTCGATCTCGTCGGCGAAGTCCACCAGGTACGCCGCGCGGGCGCCTGCCAGCTTGGCGACCTCCACCAGGCGCTTGGAGTTGGAGGAGTTGCGCGAGCCGACCACGATCACCAGGTCCGCCTCGGCACCCATCTGCTTGACCGCGAGCTGGCGGTTCTGCGTGGCGTAGCAGATGTCGTCGCTGGGCGGGGAGATCAGCTGGGGGAACTTCTCCTTGAGGGCGTCGACGGTCTCCATGGTCTCGTCGACGGAGAGGGTGGTCTGGGAGAGCCAGACGACCTTGGAGGGGTCGCGGACCTCGACCTTCGCGACGTCGCCCGGCCCGTCGACGAGCTGGATGTGGTCGGGGGCCTCGCCGGAGGTGCCGATGACCTCCTCGTGGCCCTCGTGGCCGATCAGGAGGATGTCGTAGTCGTCGTTCGCGAAGCGGACGGCTTCCTTGTGGACCTTGGTGACCAGCGGGCAGGTGGCGTCGATGGTGGCGAGCCGGCCGCGCTCGGCCTCCTCGTGGACGACGGGGGCGACGCCGTGCGCGGAGAACATCACGATGCTGCCCGGGGGCACCTCCTCCGTCCGTTCGACGAAGATCGCGCCCTTCTTCTCCAGGGTCTGCACGACGTACTTGTTGTGCACGATCTCGTGCCGGACGTAGACGGGGGCCCCGTACTGCTCCAGGGCCTTCTCGACGGCGATCACGGCGCGGTCCACCCCCGCGCAGTAGCCACGGGGGGCGGCGAGCAGGACACGGCGGCCAGGCGAAGCGGTCATGCGTCCCATCGTAAGGCCGCGCTCGGGGGCGCGGTCACGGTGCGTTGTCGGTGGGGCGCACTACTCTCGCGGACATGGCTCTCAACACGTCTGCGGAAGCGCCGCTGCCCGTCGGTGAGGTGTCGCGGCTGATCGGAGGGTGGATCGACCGGCTCGGCGCTGTGTGGGTCGAGGGGCAGATCACCCAGCTGTCGCGGCGGCCGGGCGCCGGGGTGGTGTTCCTGACGCTGCGCGACCCGTCGTACGACGTCTCGGTGGGTGTGACCTGCTACCGGCAGGTGTTCGACGCCGTCGCGGACGTGGTGAGCGAGGGCGCGCGGGTGGTGGTGCACTGCAAGCCGGAGTGGTACGCGCCGCGCGGGCAGCTGTCGCTCAGGGCCGCCGAGATCAAACCGGTGGGGGTCGGGGAGCTGCTGGCGCGTCTCGAGCAGTTGAAGAAGTCGCTCGCGCGGGAGGGGCTGTTCGCGCCGGAGCGGAAGAAGCCGCTGCCGTTCCTGCCGCGACTGATCGGGCTGGTCTGCGGGCGCGCCTCGGCGGCCGAGCGGGACGTGCTGGAGAACGCGCGGCTGCGGTGGCCGGCCGTCCGTTTCGAGGTGCGCAATGTGCCCGTGCAGGGGGTGCACGCGGTGCCGCAGGTCGTCCAGGCCGTGAAGGAGCTGGACGCGGTCGACGACGTGGACGTGATCATCGTGGCGCGGGGCGGCGGCAGCGTGGAGGACCTGCTGCCGTTCTCCGACGAGCAGCTGGTGCGGGCGGTGGCGGCGTGCCGTACGCCGGTCGTCTCCGCGATCGGGCACGAGCCGGACAACCCGCTGCTCGACCACGTGGCCGACCTGCGCGCCTCCACGCCGACCGACGCCGCAAAGAAGGTGGTGCCGGACGTGGGCGAGGAGTACGAGCGGGTACGGATGCTGCGCGACCGCGCGCAGCGCTCGGTCCGGGCGCTGCTGGACCGGGAGGAGCGCGGGCTGGCGCACGCGCTGGCCCGCCCCTCGCTGCAGGATCCGCACCGGATGGTCGAGGCGCGCGCGGAGGAGGTCACGGCGCTGCTGGAGCGGAGCCGGCGCAGTCTGCGGTACCGGCTGGACCGGGCCGACTCCGAGCTGACGCACACGCACGCGCGCGTGGTGGCCCTGTCCCCCGCCGCGACGCTGAAGCGCGGGTACGCCGTGCTCCAGCGGGCGGACGGGCACGCGGTGCGGGATCCGGCCGAGGTGGAGGCCGGTGAGACCTTGCGGGCGCGGGTGTCCGAGGGTGAGTTCACGGTTCGAGTCGATACACAGAGGGTGGACGGATGACCGGCAAGAAGGAGCAGACGGCGGCGGCGACGGCCGAGGCGCTCGGGTACGAGCAGGCGCGCGACGAGCTGATCGAGGTCGTACGACGGCTGGAGGCGGGCGGTACGACGCTGGAGGAGTCCCTCGCGCTCTGGGAGCGGGGCGAGGAGCTGGCCGGGGTGTGCCGGCGCCGGCTGGAGGGGGCGCGGGCCCGGCTGGACGCGGCGCTCGCGGAGGGGGAGCAGGAGGAGGGCGGGGCGGAGGGCTCCGGGGAGGTCTGAACTGTGAAGTGGATCACCGGGCTCCGGATTTAGTTGAGCGTTGAACTTCATAGGCGTACCGTCGGACCCGTCAACCGGTCCGTGGTCCCTGCACGGACATCCGTGTTCCCTACACGGACAGACGGGCCGACGTCCCCCCGAGAAGGTTCACGCATGTCTCTCGCCCTTGACCCCGCCGCCCAGGACCTGCTGTTCCGCGAGGCGCGCACCGCCAACACGTTCACCGACGAACCGGTGACCGACGAGCAGGTGCGGGCGATCTACGACCTGGTCAAGTACGGCCCCACCGCCTTCAACCAGAGCCCCCTGCGCGTCACCCTGGTCCGCTCCCCCGAGGCCCGCGAGCGCCTGGTCGCGCACATGGCCGAGGGCAACCGGCCCAAGACGGCCTCCGCCCCGCTGGTCGCGATCCTCTCCGCGGACAACGAGTTCCACGAGGAGCTGCCGCAGCTCCTCCCGCACTTCCCGCAGGCCAAGGACGCCTTCTTCAGCGAGCGCCCGGTGCGCGAGGGCGCCGCCGCGGTGAACGCCGCCCTCCAGGCCGCCTACTTCATCGTCGGCGTGCGCGCCGCGGGCCTGGCCGCCGGCCCGATGACCGGCTTCGACTTCGAGGGCGTCCGCAAGGAGTTCCTCGACGACGACCACACCCCGCTGATGATCGTCAACATCGGCCGCCCCGGGCCGGACGCGTGGTTCCCGCGCTCCCCGCGCCTGGAGTACGAGCAGGTCGTCACCACCGTCTGAGCACCGGTACGGCACATGTGGGGCGGGGCC
>NZ_NCTE01000972.1:4961-10173 GCF_002114215.1 Streptomyces sp. 13-12-16
CTCGGTGTCCTCCAGCACCAGCGCGTCGTAGTGGTCGCCCTCGTAGCGCGTCCAGGTCCTGCCGTCGATCTGCCGCGTGGTCTCCGTCTTCGCGGCACCCTGCGTCTTGTCCTCGATGAACGCCGACCGCTTGCCCGCGGACTGCTCGACCGCCACGTACTCCCCGTCGGGGGCGCGGAAGCCGAGGTGCCAGGCCTCGGACTCGGTGCCCCGGTAGCGGACGGAGGTGGGCTTCCACGCCTCGGGCAGGCCCTCCGGCGCGGCGACGGGGTAGGAGGCGGCCCGGCGGGCCGTGAGCAGGTCGACCCGGTAGTCGACCCGCTTGATGTCGGGTTCGCCGTCCTCGTGCGGGATGAACAGCCAGACCACTCCCGCCACGAGCGTGATGAGGGCCAGGGAAAGGATCATGTCCCGGGCCGTTTTCTGCATGCTGTTCGTTCCTGCCACGCCCTCTATCGTCGCAGGTGCCCGGTGCGCTCATCCGTGGGGGGCCCTGCTCATTCTGTCGGACTGGCGATAGAGTCGTGCCCACACCCTCATCCGGCCGTCGTCGTACAGAAAGGTGCGCTCCGATGACCGAACACCATCACTTGCCGTCCGAGCTCGATGTCCCGTCCGAGGCCCCCGACCGCAACCTCGCCCTGGAGCTCGTACGGGTGACCGAGGCGGCGGCCATGGCAGCCGGCCGCTGGGTAGGACGCGGTGACAAGAACGGCGCCGACGGCGCCGCGGTGCGCGCCATGCGCACCCTCGTCTCCACCGTCTCGATGAACGGCGTCGTCGTCATCGGCGAGGGCGAGAAGGACGAGGCCCCGATGCTCTTCAACGGGGAGCGCGTGGGCGACGGGACCGGCCCGGAGTGCGACATCGCCGTCGACCCGATCGACGGTACGACGCTGACCGCCAAGGGCATGACGAACGCCATCGCGGTGCTGGCCGCCGCCGAGCGCGGTTCGATGTTCGACCCGTCGGCCGTGTTCTACATGGACAAGCTGGTCACCGGGCCGGAGGCCGCCGACTTCGTCGACATCAACGCGCCGGTGAGCGTGAACATCCGGCGGGTCGCCAAGGCCAAGCGGGTCACCCCCGAGGACGTCACCGTGGTGATCCTCGACCGGCCGCGGCACGAGGGCATCATCAAGGAGATCCGGGAGACCGGGGCGCGCATCAAGCTGATCTCCGACGGCGACGTGGCCGGCTCGATCCTCGCACTGCGCGAGGGCACGGGCATCGATCTGCTGCTCGGTGTCGGCGGTACCCCCGAGGGCATCATCTCGGCGTGCGCGGTGAAGTGCCTGGGCGGGACCATCCAGGGCAAGCTGTGGCCCAAGGACGACGAGGAGCGGCAGCGGGCGGTCGACGCGGGGCACGACCTGGACCGGGTACTGACCACGGAGGACCTGGTCACCGGGGACAACGTGTTCTTCGTGGCGACGGGGATCACGGACGGCGAGTTGCTGCGCGGGGTGCGGTACCGGTCGGAGACGGCCACGACCGATTCGATCGTGATGCGGTCGAAGTCGGGGACGGTGCGCCGGATCGACTCCGAGCACCGGCTCTCGAAGCTGCGGGCGTACAGCGCGGTCGATTTCGACCGGGCCAAGTGAAACGTCACTTCAGGGTGCCTGCGGCGCGGGGTGAGTGCGGGTGCGTTGTGGTTGATCGCGCAGTTCCCCGCGCCCCTGGGTGAGCTGCCCCGCCCGGCGTAAAAAGGCGCCCCCTGTGCGGAGGGAGCGCCCACGCGGCGGAGCCGCACACGCCACAGCCCCGCACCCCTGGGTGAGCTGCCCTGCCCGGCGTAAAAAGGCGCCCCCTGTGCGGAGGGAGCGCCCACGCGGCGGAGCCGCACACGCCACAGCCCCGCGCCCCTGAGGCGGGATCAGTCCCCCGGCACCCGGAGGGAAGCGGGTTTCCCCGTGGCGAAGGGGCGCCCCCTGTGCGGAGGGGGCGCCCCTTTCCTGTCGTTCGGGCGTGCTTCAGCCCGCTGCCGCGATGCGGCCCGGGCGGGTGTTCTTCTTCAGTTCCATTTCGCGGCGCCTGCGGCGGGCCAGGACCACGCGGCGTTCGGCGGCGGTGAGGCCGCCCCAGACGCCGTAGGGCTCGGGCTGGAGCAGGGCGTGCTCGCGGCACTCGACCATCACCGGACAGCGGGCGCAGACGCGCTTGGCCGCCTCCTCGCGGGAGAGCCGGGCGGCGGTGGGTTCCTTCGAGGGTGCGAAGAACAGCCCCGCCTCGTCGCGCCGGCACACCGCCTCGGTGTGCCAGGGGGCGTCCTGGTCCCTGTCCCGTGCTGCTGCTCGCTGGGCCGGGACAGCGGCTATCTGCAGGGACGAATGCGGCGGTTGCAGCACGGTCTACTCCTGACGACGGCTTCGCAAGCGAGACACGATGCAGCAAGGCTTACCCGATGTACGCGCGCCTATGCACTGAGTTCCGATCCGTGCGTCAGTGGCCCAGGTGTCTGCGCATGCTCCTGTCGACCTTGCGCTGCACCCGGTCGAGGATGTCCGCCACGAGCTTGCCGCGCCTGGGCCGCGCCTCGACGCTGCCCAGCACCGCCCAGCCGTCGACGTAGACCACCGGGGCCTCGTCGTCGGTCGCGTCGAGCGTGTCCACCTCGAAGGCGCCGAGCACGCCGCCGCCCATGCCGCGCAGCGACACGTTCTCCGGGACGCGGATCTCGACGCTGCCGAAGACGGAGAACGCCTTGATCATGACCTGCTGGTGGTCGAACAGCGCCTCGCTGAGGTCGATCTCCACGCTCCCGAAGACCGCGTAGGCGTGAATGCGGCGGCCGGTGCGCCAGCGGCCCTTGCGGGTGGCGGCGCTGAACACCGCGACCACGTTGTCATCGGGGTCCACCGGGATCGCGCCGGCGGTGGGGCGGCTGGGGACGGAGGCGTGTGCCGCGCGCCGCTGGTGGGCTATCGGCAGGTCCTGGATGAACACCTCCAGCTCCCCGACCGTCTTGGCGGCCAGCACGCCCTCGACGCGCTCCGCGTGCTCGTCGGCGGTGAGGCGGCCCTCGGCGAGGGCCTCGCGCAGGAGGTCGGCGGTACGGTCCCGGTCGGCGTCGGAGGCGCGCAGCTCGGCCGTCCGCGGTGCCGTGTCCGGCTGCTGGGCGTGCTTCTGAAGGTCCACGGCGCCAGCGTACCCAAACGCGATAGATCGCGACTACCCCCTGACGGGGACAACTGCGGGGACGGCCACGGGGACGACTGAGGACAACCTCACAGGCTCGCCGCGAGGAGCAGGTCCTACGCTGGTGGGCGCCCGCCAACGTCGGCGGGCGGCGGTGAGCGAGCCGAAGGGGCGCGCCTGTGCGGAGGGCCCGAGCGCGCGGAGGCCCTGAGGGTCGAGCACGATCGGGCCCTCCGCACAGGCTTCGGCGCCCCGGAGGCGAGCCGCCCCGGAAGACTTCCTGTCGAGTGAGGAATGGGCGAGATGCCTGATTTCGAGTACGCCGATCTGCTCCCCATGGGAGAGGACACCACCCCCTACCGGCTGGTGACCTCCGAAGGTGTCTCCACCTTCGAGGCCGACGGGCGGACGTTCCTCAAGGTGGAGCCGGAGGCGCTGCGCAAGCTCGCCGAGGAGGCCGTCCACGACATCCAGCACTACCTGCGCCCCGCCCACCTGGCGCAGCTGCGCCGCATCATCGACGACCCCGAGGCGTCGGGCAACGACAAGTTCGTCGCGCTGGACCTGCTGAAGAACGCGAACATCGCGGCGGCGGGCGTGCTGCCGATGTGCCAGGACACCGGTACGGCGATCGTCATGGGCAAGCGCGGGCAGAACGTGCTGACGTCGGGGCGTGACGAGGAGGCCCTGAGCAAGGGCATCTACGACGCCTACAAGAACCTGAACCTGCGCTACTCGCAGATGGCTCCGCTCACCATGTGGGAGGAGAAGAACACCGGTTCCAACCTCCCGGCGCAGATCGAGCTGTACGCGACGGACGGCGGCGCGTACAAGTTCCTGTTCATGGCCAAGGGCGGCGGGTCGGCCAACAAGTCGTTCCTCTACCAGGAGACCAAGGCCGTCCTGAACGAGGCCTCCATGATGAAGTTCCTGGAGGAGAAGATCCGTTCGCTGGGCACGGCCGCCTGTCCGCCGTACCACCTGGCGATCGTCGTCGGCGGCACGTCGGCCGAGTACGCGCTGAAGACCGCGAAGTACGCCTCCGCGCACTACCTGGACGAGATCCCCTCCGAGGGGTCGGCGCTCGGGCACGGCTTCCGGGACAAGGAGCTGGAGGAGAAGGTCTTCGAGCTGACGCAGAAGATCGGGATCGGGGCGCAGTTCGGGGGCAAGTACTTCTGCCACGACGTGCGGGTGGTGCGGCTGCCGAGGCACGGGGCGTCGTGCCCGGTCGCGATCGCCGTGTCCTGCTCGGCGGACCGGCAGGCCGTCGCGAAGATCACCGCCGAGGGCGTGTTCCTGGAGCAGCTGGAGACGGATCCGGCGCGGTTCCTGCCGGAGACGACGGACGAGCAGCTCGACGAGTCGGGCGACGTGGTCAGGATCGACCTCAACCAGCCGATGGACGAGATCCTCGCCGAGCTGACCAAGTACCCGGTCAAGACCCGGCTCTCCCTGACCGGCCCGCTGGTCGTGGCGCGCGACATCGCGCACGCCAAGATCAAGGAGCGGCTGGACGCGGGCGAGGAGATGCCGCAGTACCTGAAGGACCACCCGGTGTACTACGCGGGGCCCGCGAAGACGCCGGAGGGGTACGCGTCGGGGTCGTTCGGGCCCACGACGGCCGGGCGCATGGACTCGTACGTGGAGCAGTTCCAGGCGGCGGGCGGGTCCAAGGTGATGCTGGCGAAGGGGAACCGTTCGAAGCAGGTCACCGACGCGTGCGACGCGCACGGCGGGTTCTACCTCGGGTCCATCGGCGGGCCGGCGGCGCGGCTCGCGCAGGACTGCATCAAGAAGGTCGAGGTCGTCGAGTACGAGGAGCTCGGGATGGAGGCGGTGTGGAAGATCGAGGTGGAGGACTTCCCGGCGTTCATCGTCGTCGACGACAAGGGGAATGACTTCTTCCAGGATCCTTCGCCGCAGCAGCCGACGTTCACGTCGATCCCGGTGCGGGGGCCCGGGCTGGCGTAGCACCTCCGGGGCGGGGCCCGGGCCGGCGCAGCACCTCCGGGGCGGGGCCCGGGCCGGCTCAGCACCTCCGGGGCGGCGGGGGCGGGGTTTCGCCCCC
>NZ_NCTE01000972.1:10357-10780 GCF_002114215.1 Streptomyces sp. 13-12-16
CGGAACTCAAACGCCGGACGGGCTGACTCAGCCCGTCCGGCGTTTGAGCTTCGGGACCGGGTCATGGTGTCCGGATAGCGGATCCCGCGTGCTTCTTTCGGACAATCAAGCCCCAGCCCCGCTCTTTCCGTTGACTGGCTCAACCATCACTGTGAGTCTTCTCGCCACTCCGACATGCTCATGCCATGTCAATCCTGCGTGGCTCACCCCACAGCCACCTCCCGGAGGAGACAAGGTGAAACGAAGATTCGCCGTGGCGGGCATCTCGCTCGCTGTCGTGCTCGGCTGCGGCACACTCCCCGCCGCGGCCACCGGCTCCGCGCCCGCCGCGAACACCGCCGCCGCCGCGCCCGACGTCGACGTGACCAAGGTGAGGGCGCACCTGAGCGAACTCAGCGCCATCGCCGGACGGAACGGCGGGAA
>NZ_NCTE01000972.1:10986-15026 GCF_002114215.1 Streptomyces sp. 13-12-16
CCGGTCCCAACCTGATCGCCGAGTGGCCGGGGGGCGACGCCGGCAACGTGTACATGTTCGGCGCCCACCTCGACGGCGTCTCGGCCGGCCCCGGCATGAACGACAACGGCTCCGGCTCCGCCGCCCTCCTCGAGAACGCCCTGACGCTCGCCCAGCAGAACCCCACCATGCGCAACCGGGTCCGCTTCGCCTGGTGGACCGACGAGGAGCAGGGCCTCAACGGGTCCGACTTCTACGTGCGTTCGCTGCCGTCGACCGAGCGCGCGAAGATCAAGGCGTACTACAACTTCGACATGGTCGCCTCCACCAACGGCGGCTACTTCATCAACCACATCACCTCCTCGGCCGCCGCACCGATGAAGGCGTACTGGGACTCGCTGGGCCTCCAGCCCGAGGAGAACACCGAGGGCGCGGGACGCAGCGACGACTACTCCTTCGAGCAGTACTCCATCCCCACCTCCGGCTACGCGATGGGCGCCAGCGCGCGGAAGACCTCCGCGCAGGCCGCCAAGTGGGGCGGCACGGCGAGCAGGGCGTACGACCCCTGCTACCACTCCTCCTGCGACACCCTCACCAACATCAACACCACCGGACTGGACCGCGCGTCCGACGGCATCGCGTACACGATCTGGCAGCGGGCCGTGGACACCGGCACCGGCGGCGGCTGCGACACCGCCGGAGCGGTCGCGAACGGCGGGTTCGAGAGCGGCACCTCGCCGTGGACCGGGACCACCGGGGCCATCGGCGCCCACTCGGGCCAGTCGCCGCACGGCGGGAGCCGGTTCGCCTGGCTCGCGGGGAACGGTTTCACGAGCACCGAGTCGCTCAGCCAGACGGTGACCGTGCCGGCCGGGTGCTCCCGGGCGTCGCTGACCTACTGGCTGCACATCGACACCGACGAGTCCGGCTCGACCGCGTACGACAGGTTCACCGTCAGGGCCGGTGGCACCACGCTCGCCACCCTGTCCAACGTCAACGCCGGCAGCGGCTACGTGCAGCGGTCGGTCGACCTGTCGGCGTACGCCGGGCAGACGGTGACCCTGACCTTCACCGCCAGTGAGGACCGCAGCCTGCAGACCGGCTTCCTCCTGGACGACGTCGCCCTCCAGAGCGGCTGACCTCCCCCCACGGGAAGGCCGCCCCGCCGTGCTCCTCCTGCGGTGGGGCGGCGGCCGTCCGGGAATACGCTCGTCGGACACCGCTGCTGTGCATGCTCGGAGGTACGACGATGACGACCACGGACGACGACCGGCACTACCGCATCGAGCACGACTCCATGGGGGAGGTGAAGGTACCGGCCGACGCCAAGTGGCGCGCGCAGACCCAGCGCGCCGTGGAGAACTTCCCGGTCTCCGGGCAGCGGCTGGAACGCGCCCACATCGAGGCCCTGGCCCGGATCAAGGGCGCCGCGGCCAAGGTGAACGCCCGGCTCGGGGTGCTGGACGAGGACATCGCCGAGGCGATCCAGGAGGCGGCCGGCGAGGTCGCCGAGGGACGGTGGGACGAGCACTTCCCGGTGGACGTGTTCCAGACCGGGTCCGGGACCTCGTCCAACATGAACACCAACGAGGTCGTCGCCACGCTCGCCACCGAGCGGCTGGGGCGGGACGTGCACCCGAACGACCACGTCAACGCCTCGCAGTCGTCCAACGACGTCTTCCCGTCGTCGATCCACATCGCCGCCACGGCCGCCGTCACCCGTGACCTGGTCCCGGCGCTCGACCACCTCGCCACCGCCCTGGAGCGCAAGGCCGGGGAGTTCGCCGACGTGGTGAAGTCCGGACGGACGCACCTCATGGACGCCACACCGGTGACGCTGGGCCAGGAGTTCGGCGGGTACGCGGCCCAGGTGCGGTACGGGATCGAGCGGCTGAACGCCTCCCTGCCGCGCCTCGCCGAACTGCCGCTGGGCGGGACCGCCGTCGGGACCGGCATCAACACCCCGCCCGGCTTCTCCGCCGCCGTCATCGAGGAGGTCGCCCGCGCGACCGGACTGCCGCTGACCGAGGCGCGCGACCACTTCGAGGCGCAGGGCGCCCGCGACGGCATCGTGGAGACCAGCGGGCAGCTGCGGACCATCGCCGTCGGGCTGACGAAGATCGCGAACGATCTGCGGTGGATGGCGTCGGGCCCCCGCACCGGGCTCGCGGAGATCGCCCTGCCCGACCTCCAGCCCGGCTCCTCGATCATGCCCGGCAAGGTCAACCCGGTGATCCCGGAGGCCGTGCTCATGGTGTGCGCGCAGGTCACCGGCAACGACGCGACCGTCGCCGCCGCCGGAGCCTCGGGCAACTTCGAGCTCAACGTCATGCTGCCGGTCATCGCGAAGAACGTCCTGGAGTCGGTGCGGCTGCTCGCAGGCGTCTCCCGGCTGCTCGCCGACCGCACGGTCGACGGCATCGTCGCCCACCGCGAGCGGGCCCGCGAGTACGCCGAGTCCTCGCCGTCCGTGGTCACCCCGCTCAACAAGTACATCGGCTACGAGGAGGCCGCCAAGGTCGCCAAGAAGTCCCTGGCCGAGCGGAAGACCATCCGGGAGGTCGTCCTGGAGAGCGGTTACGTCGAGCGCGGCGACCTCACCGTCGAGCAGCTCGACGCGGCGCTGGACGTCCTGCGGATGACACGGCCGTAGGGCATCGTGCCGGGAGGCGTGAACCGTGACGGGGGTCGCGGCGTCGTATGCCCATGGCACCTAATATCCAGCCATGGCGGAGGGCGGAGCGACGATGCGCGAGGAAGCGGGCGGGACGGCCGGACACTGGGCGCCCGGGGCACGGATCCTGTGGCGGTACCGGGAGAACGGCGGCGCGCGCATCCACATCGCGCGCCCCGTCACGGTCGTACGCGACGACCCGGAGCTGCTCGCGGTGTGGATGGCGCCCGGTACCGAGTGCGTGAAGCCGGTGCTCGCCGACGGCACGCCGGTGCACCGGGAGCCGCTCGGCACCCGGTACACCAAGCCGCGCGCGGTGCGACGGGGCCGCTGGTCCGGAACCGGGGTGCTGAAGCTGGCCCGGCCCGGCGAGCCCTGGTCGGTGTGGCTGTTCTGGGACCCGGACTGGCGGTTCAGGAACTGGTACGTGAACCTGGAGGAACCGCTGTCCCGTTGGGCCGGCGGGGTGGACTCCGAGGATCACTTCCTGGACATCTCCGTGCACCCGGACCGCACCTGGCGCTGGCTCGACGAGGACGAGTTCGCACAGGCCCGGCGGGACGGTCTGGTGGACTCCGCGCTGGCCAGAAGGGTGCGGGAGGCCGGGCGGGCCGCCGTGGCGGTGATCGAGTCCTGGGGGCCGCCGTTCGCGGACGGGTGGGAGAACTGGCGCCCCGATCCGTCGTGGACGGTACCGTCACTGCCACAGGACTGGGACCGCGTTCCCGCGCATCTGTCCTCGTGAGACCCTTGCTGCGCCCCCGGGCGGGAAACGTAGGATCGTCCTCCGCAAGGGCGCGGGCAGCAACCACCGGAGTACGCGCCGGGCTTGACCGATCGTCACCGAGGGGCGGCAGGACGTGAGCGAGGGGTACGGAAACACCGGTACCGGCCGGGAACGGCCGGCCTGCGGCACAGGAACAACCTCTGACCACGCGGGAAATCCGTTCCGGGGGCACGTATTCCGGGTATCGGAGTTTCGGCGGGACGAACCGCGCGCACGGCGTGCGCCGGACGGATGGACTCGACACGCGTGACGGAGCAGCCGACCTCCTTCGAACGCCCGCAGCCGGGCGTCGACCCCGCGGATCCCCGCGGGGCGCTCCTGCGTACCCCGTCACCGGCGCGTGCGCCGGGCACGGGGGCCGCCTTACCCGTACAGAGCCGCTCCGGTGGTGAGCCCCCCTCGTCCGGGACCGCCTCCCCGGGGTCGCCGGAGGCGGCTTCCGCGGGGTCGTCGGGCACGGTGACGCCGGACGGCACCGGCCAGGACCCGGCCGCCGGGTCCGGCTCCGAGCACTCCCAGCCGGGTGCCGGGCAGGGCACCGAGCCGGACGCGCACCGACCGCGCCCCGCGCCCGAGGGCATCCCGGTGCAGCCGGCCGCG
>NZ_NCTE01000973.1 GCF_002114215.1 Streptomyces sp. 13-12-16
CAGTCCCGGCCGGCCGCTCACCGCGCTGGGGTCGTGCGCGTCCGCACAGAGGCCGGACGCGAAGGCCCGGCCCGGCCCGGTACTCCGGCGGACGGGCCGCCCCCCGCGGGCGGCCCGTCCGCCGTGGACGTCACGCGACGGCGGTCCCCTCCAGCTCGACCAGCTGGCCGGGGATCGCCAGCCGGGTCACCCCGAGCATCGTGGTGACCGGTGCCACCCCGGCGGCGCCCAACCGCGCGGCCAGCACGCCGTAGTGAGGGAACAGCAGGTCGACGTCGGTGGTGTAGACGTTGAGCCGGACGAGGTTCGCGAGGGACATGCCGGCCTCGCCGAGCACGGCCTCCACGTTGTCGATGCTCAGCGCCAACTGCGCCGCCATGTCGCCCTCGTGCCGGGGCCTGCCGTCGGCGCCCGTCGCGGTCTGCCCCGAGACGTACAGGGTCCGGGTGTGCCCGGAGACGACCTCGCCCTGGTTGAACCCCATCTCCACCGACCACGTCACCGGGTTGACCGCCGTTCGTTCCATCGCCACGTCAGCTCCGTTCGCATCAGGATCACAAGAAGTACGGACGTCCGTCGGCCCGGTGGTCACCGGCCCCGACGTCGCGGTGACGAGCTTCCCAACCCATCACGACACCCTCTGTCATGTATTCCGATAAAGTTCCCGCATGCGCGCCGACCGGTTGGTCTCGCTGGTGCTGCTGCTGCGTCAGCGCGGCCGGCTGACGGCGGACACCCTCGCCCGCGAGCTGGAGGTGTCCACCCGTACCGTGCTGCGCGACATCGAGGCGCTGTCCGCGGCCGGCGTCCCGGTCTACGCCGAACGCGGCAGGCACGGCGGTTTCGCGCTGGCACCCGGTTTCCGGACCGAGCTCACCGGGCTGAACCACGACGAGGCCCTCGCCCTGCTGACCGCCGGATCGGGGCGCGGCGAGCAGGTGTTCGGCCTCGGCTCGGCGCTCGCCTCGGCCATGCGGAAGGTGGTCGACGCGCTGCCCGAGAGCCACCGGGCCTCCGCGAGCGACGCGGCCCGGCGGTTCCTCGTCGACCCGGAGACCGACCTGCTCTCACGCCGGCAGGCCGCCGAGGAGATACCCCGCACCACGATGATCGAGGTCAGGCGCGCGGTGCTCGCCGGACACAAGCTGCGCATCCACTACGCGGCCACGAACCGGCCCCCGCAGTGGCGCACGGTGGACCCGATCGGGCTGGTCACCGTACGCGACCGGGGCTACCTGCTGGCCACGAGAGCGGGCGCGGACCGCACCTACCGGCTGTCGCGGATGCTGGCCGCCGAGGAACTCCCCGAACCGGCACAGCGGCCCGGCCGGGTCGACCTGGACCGGATCTGGCGGGAACGCTCCGCGCGGTTCCTGTCCGACCACCACATCACCGTGCTGGTACGGGTGGACCCGGCACGGCGGGAGGAACTGCTGGGCACCGTGGTGGCCGTCCGCGCGGAGGAACCCGACGCGGACGGCCGGCTGCGGCTGGAGGTGACCTTCCAGGACGCCCGGCACGCCGAATGGGCGCTGTGGCAGCTCGGTACGGACGCGGAGGCCCTGTCCCCGCAGTCGTTGCGCGCCTCCCTGCGCGAGCGTGCCGCCGCGCTGGCCGCCCGCTACGGGGACCCGCCCTGAACCGCGGGGACGGCGGCGCTCCCGCCCCCCGCGGCCGGCCGC
>NZ_NCTE01000974.1:0-487 GCF_002114215.1 Streptomyces sp. 13-12-16
CCGGCCGCGCCGGAGGCGTCGACGCAGGCGGAGCGGGGGCTGCCGGTGCAGGTGTTCCTGCTGTGCGGGTCGTCGCTGGTGGCCGTCGACCGGACGGTGCGGGTGCCCGACGGGGCGGCGGACTCGCGGCGCGCGCTGGTGGCGCAGGGGCTGCTGGACGAGTTGTCGCGGGAGCCGTCGGCCGCCGAGCAGCAGACCGGGTACAGCACGCGGGTACGGCGTGGGACGACCGTGGGCGGTCCGCGGCCCGGCGACCCCGAGGACACGCTGCGGCTGAGCACCGCGCCCGCGGACCTCACCCCCGCCGGGCTCGCGCAGATCGTGTGCACCTTCTCCGACTCGGCGGCGGCCGAGGGCGGCGGCTCGGTGATCCTGGGCGGCCCCGACGACGCCCGGCCGCGCCGCTACGAGTGCACGGACGAGGTCCGGTCCCGTCCGGGCGAGGAGGAACCGCCGTCCTCGGAGGCCACCGGCGGGGGGAACCGCG
>NZ_NCTE01000974.1:843-1708 GCF_002114215.1 Streptomyces sp. 13-12-16
GCTGGGTGTGCTGCTGCCGATGGCCGGGGGCCGGCCGGCCGTCTCGCGGCTGGGTTCACTGATCCGCACCATGGCGGCGACCGCGCTGGTGTCGCTGGCCATCGAGATGCTGCAGACGGCGGTGCCGGGCCAGGTCGTGGACGTCGACTCGCTGCTGCTGAACACGGCGGGCGCGGCACTCGCGCATGCGGCGGTGGTGCCGGCGGGCCGCGCCTGGCTGCGCCGCCGGGCGGTACCGGGCTCCGGCACGCCCCTCCTCCCGGAGGAGCCGGCTCAGGGTAGGACCCCGACGATTCCCAGGGTCGGGATCGCCCCGTGGAGCGACGCTTTGCCCCCTTCGTCTCCGTAACGTGGAGTGCACGGAGGCAGCCGGTCGGGAGGCCTCGCACCACACGAAGGAGCCGCGATGAGCCGCCCCGTCCGCCCCACCAACAACCGCATGATCGGCGGAGTGTGCGCCGCGCTGGCCCGGCGCTTCGGCACCTCCGCGACCACGATGCGGGTGATCTTCCTGCTGTCGTGCCTGCTTCCGGGCCCGCAGTTCCTGCTGTACATAGCGCTGTGGGTGCTGTTGCCGTCGGAGGACAAGGCCCGGGCGGCCTGGTAGCTCCGCGACGCCGTCTCCCGCGAGTACGCCGATGGGGCGCGACCCGGTTCCGGGTCGCGCCCCATCGGCGCTTTTCCGCCTGTCGGGTCAGGCGCCGAGCGGCATCCCGTTGACGGTGACGCCCTGGGTGGGCAGGTCCTGCAGCGGCATGCCGCCGAGGAGACCGGAGGTCGCGGCCTCGGGGCCCACCTGCCGGGCGACCGGCTGCGCGGTCGCCACGCCGGTGCCGGCCAGCTCCTGGCCCGTCGCCAGCGCCCG
>NZ_NCTE01000975.1 GCF_002114215.1 Streptomyces sp. 13-12-16
CCGGTCCGCCCCGCCCGGTGCCGCTCTCCGGGGTGGAGGAGAGACTGGCGGTCCGGGACGGGGACGGCGTCACGCGCCGGTTCACCTTCCCCGAGAACGGCATGCACCCCCGCGGGATCATCGGCATCGAGAACATCCGCATGGCCGGCGACCTCCTCCTCACGAAGGCGTACGACGTCGGCTTCTCCCTCCGGGCCCTGGAGGCCGAGGACGGTCCCGACGACGCCGCCCTCACCGAACTCCTGCGCAGGACCAGGGAGACCGGACTGACCCGCCTGGGCACCGGCTCGGCGCAGGCGCTGGAGGACGGCATCAGCGGCGTGGCGGCCACGGCGTTCTTCCCGCGCACCACCGAACCGGACGGCTACCAGGTGGCGGGGCTGACCGAGAAGTCCCTCATGGGCACCGACACCGGACAACTGACGCTGCGCTCGGCGCCCGACTTCAGCCGCGCGCTGCTGCTGACGGTCGCCGACGGCAAGAAGCTGGAGGTGCTCAGGCGGTACGGGGACAACGCCGGCACGTCGTCGTCCGTCGAGCACAGCCAGTCCTCGGGCTTCGGCGGCGCCTTCCTGTACGACTCGCCCAACAACGCGGGCCTCAACCAGATCGGCGCCTTCGGTCCCGGCCCCAACGACCTCGACGGTGACGTCATGCCGGTCGGGGACGACCACCTGACCTCCCGCAACCTCAAGCCCAAGACGGGCCGGACCTTCCTGTTCGCCGTCCCGGCCACCTGGATCGGCGTCGGCGACGTGCACCGCGGCATCCTGGACTCCAGACTCGCCAACCGGATCCGGGGCGGGACCTTCGCCAAGGCCCGGTCGGGTCCGCAGGCGATGGAGTCCGAGGCGTACGTCGTCACCTGGATCCGGGAGGACGTCGCCCGCGACCTGCGGATCATCACCGACGCGAACTTCCCCGAGCGCGTCTCGAAGGCGTGGGACGCGGTCGAGAGCGCGAGCAAGGCGTGGGTCGACGCCGACAAGGCCTACTGGAAGAAGCGGCGGGCCTCCGGCGGGCTGCGCGCGGACCTCGACGCCGCGCAGACCGCCCTCGACGAGGCCGCTCGGATCGCCCGCGCGGCCACCCGTCCGGTCGACCTGGCCAGGACCGACGCCGACGCCGCTGCCACCGCCCTGCGGCAGGCCGAGAACGACGCGCGCCGCGACCACGACCTCGCGGACAGGTCCGTGGCCGCCGCGCGGGCCGAGGTCGACGCGTTCGCCGAGAACGAGTACGGCTCCGCACCCGAGCACGACGGCTGGGCGGAGCTCCTGCGGGACGAGCAGGACGCCGCCCTGGCACGCCTCGCCGACGCGGAAGAGGCCGCCGGGAAACTGAGGAAGGCGGCCGACCTGCGGCTGGAGACCGCGCGCACCGAGAAGGCGCTGGCCGACGGGCGGCTCGACGCGGCCCTGCTGTCCGCGCGAGCGCCCGGCCGGGCCCTCGACGAGGCCACCGCACGCCGGGACACGGCACGCGACGCCTTCGACACCCGGCGCGCCGAGCTGGACGCACTCAGGGACACGGCGGAGAAGGCCGCGGCGGAGTACCACCGGGTACGGGCCGGGGCGGACCAGCTCACCCGCTGGCACCGGCTCGCGGCCACCGCGGAGGGCCGGGAGGAGCTGGACGGTCTCGCCGAGCCGCCCGCGGTCACCTATCAGGCCCCGCCCAAGGAACCCGTGGCCAAGCCCCCGGCCCCGCCCCGCTACACCAGGACCGGTACGGCACCGGACACCGTCCTCACGTCACCCACGAACGAGACGTACGCGCTCCAGGACGTGCCGAGGGACGGCGACGCCTTCTTCCGCGCGCTCGCCCTCGGCCTCGAACGCGCCGCCCCGGGACTGCTGGCCGCGCAGGGCATCGACCCCGCCGATCCACGGGCGATGTCCGACCTGCGCAGGAGGATGGCCTCCTGGCTCACCGACCACGCCGACGAGGAGCTGCTGGCCGCCGTCGTCCCCGACCACACCGACGCCTTCAGCGCGGAGGAGATCGCCGCGGCGGGCCTGGACCTCGGAACGGACACCCCCGCACGCCGGGAGTTCGACGGCCTCGGCGGTCTGATGCCGCACTCCGTCGACCTGACGCCCGAGGTACGGGCCGAACTGGCGATCACCCAGCTCCTCCGCCGGGGCGACGCCCCGTCCGAGGCCGGCTGGAACCACGCCGCGTCCGACCTGCTCCCGCTGCTCGCCGCACGGACCTTCGGCGTGCGCGTCACGGTGGTCGGGAGCGACGGCGCCTTCCAGGACTTCACCCCCGGGGACCCGGCGGGCGCCGGCAACCTCCAGGCACTCGTCGGCACCTCCGCCCACTCCGGCGCACACGTGGTCCTGAGCCTCGACGACCGCCACTACCAACTGGCCCTGCCGACCACCCCCGCACCGCCGAAGGGCACACAACTCCCGGCGCCGAAGGGCGCGGAGACCCTGCCGAAGAGCGCGGACCCGCAGCCGCCGAAGGGCAAGCAGCCCATGTCGGAGGACCCGCAACCCTCGGCGCCGAAGGCGAAGGCCGTCGCACCGGAGCCCCAGCCGCCGAACGTTCCGCCTCAGGGATACGGCAAGAAGGGCTCCGATCCGGAGCGCGACGGCGACCGGGCGAGGGGCCGCCGGGTGCCGGTGCCCGGCACGGGCGAGTGCCTCCTGTACGCCTTCATGGCCGGCGACCCCGTGCACATCCGCGGCCGTCTGGGCGACCTCGCCGCCACCGACCGCGCCGCGTACGACTGGCTGGGGAACCCCGACGCGGTACGCGGCGAACTGCGTCGGCAGGCCGGGTCCGGCGCCGGGGCCGGCCCTTCCCGGGCCGTGCTCCGCGCCATGCGGTCCCGTGTGGAGGACTACGTGGGCCGCAGCGGGGGGCGGCTGCACCCGCAGATCGTCGGTCAGTTCCGGCAGACGGTCGCCGACGAGTTCGGGACACGCGTCCGGGGAATGGACCGGGCCGGGATGCTGGACCTCCTCACCCACCACGGCGTCCGGCACGTCCCCGTGCCCGAGGCCCTCGACCCCGCCGACCTGCTGACCCGGTACGTCGATGCCCTCATGGCGTCGCGTCCCGCCGACCCGGAGGTCTCCCCGGAGGACGCCAGGGCCGTACTGGAGGCGGAGGCCGAGGACCTGAGCCCGCGCCGGATGTTCGAGCACCTCGAGCGGCACGGCCTGCTGCCGACGCCCGACGACCTCGACGATCGCGCACTGGCCCGCCTGCTCGCCACCGCCTACACGCAGAGCATCGCCCCGCTGGACGACACGGAACTGCCCAGGCTCATGGACGCCGTCGTCAACTGGGAACGCCGCTGGGGGACACCTGAGGGAGAGATCTTCCTGCCCCTTCTCGCGCACGCGTTCGACCTGCGGGTCGACGTGGTGCGGTCGCTCCCGTCGGGTGCGCGGCGGGTCGGCGGCGCCGGGCCCGACAACGCCACGCGGCAGACGGAGGTCTACTACAACGGCGTCAACCACTACGACGGCAGCGACGCCGCAGCCCGCGACCGGTTCGGCGACTCGGTCCTCCCGAAGCGCGTCAAGGACGAGGAACGCGACCAGGACGGCGACGTACGGCTCAACCCCCTGTGGGTGCCGTTGGACGAGGTCGACCCGGACCTGCTGATCACCGGCAACCGCGACGCGGTGTGGCTGTACACGGTCACCGATGACGGGCGGGTGATCCTGGGCACGGAGGACCTGAGCGGGATCATCACGCCGGAGCAGTTCGACGCGCTGCTGGCGGGGATGCGGGAGAAGGACCCCGGCCTGACGGCGGACTCACTGCGCAAGGCGCTGGACGGGCTGGGCCACACCGGCATCGCCGCCGGTCACGTCGCCCCCGGCGAGGAGAACGCCGGCCGGACGCTGCCGGGGCGCAGCCGGGTGTCCGGCGAGTTCCGCTGGAACGCGGAGCTGCGTTCCTGGGTGGTGAACGACAAGTCGGGCCGCTACATGAGCGAGACGGTCCGCCCGGGTCTGGACGCCGCGGAGGCCGCCGACTGGCTGACCAACGTGGCGGCCCTGTTCAGCGCCCGGCTGGGCGTCGTCGTCCGGACCGACCAGGTGAAGACCGCCGCGACCGTCCCCCCGCCTCCACCGGCGCCCGCACCCCC
>NZ_NCTE01000099.1 GCF_002114215.1 Streptomyces sp. 13-12-16
GCGGCCGCTCGGAGCTGCGGATCGTCGTGGCGGTGAACGGTGCGGTCTTCTGGGGCTGGGACGGGGCTGCTCCGGAGCCGTCGTACGCGCTGGCCGGCCGCTGCCCCGATCCGGATCCGCGGGCCGCGCTGGAGCCGGACAAGGACGGTGGCTGGCGGGTGGTGGCCGAGCGGGTGACGGTGGTGGTCTCGCGGTACGGCGCGGTGGAGGTGCTCACCCCGGGGGGTGTGATGCTGCGGCGCGATCTGCCGCCGCGGTGGTGGGAGCCGGTGGGTGGTGGTGCCGCGCGCTGGATGCAGCGGTCCGAGGTGCCGGCCGACGCACGTTTCTTCGGGCTCGGGGGGCGTGCGTCGGGTCCCCGGCTGCGGGACGGCACGTACAGGTTGTGGAACGCCGCGCCCGGTCGTGCCGGCGGCCCTGGTGACGATCCGCTGTCCGTCACGATGCCGGTGCAGATGGTGGTGGCCGACGCGGGCACGCATCTGGTGTTCTACGACAACGCGTGGGACGGCACCGTGACGCTGCGGGAGGGCGAGGAGGGCGCCGGTTCGGGACACGACCGGGCCGGGACGAGTGAGCTGCGCGTGGACGGTGGCCCGCTGCGCTGCTGGGTGATGGTGGGTGCTCCCGCGCGGGTGCTGCTCGCCTGGGCCTCGCTCACCGGCGCGCCGGCGCTGCCGCCCGCGTGGGCGCTCGGTCACCATCACCTGCGGGGGTCTTCCGGCGGCGAGGAGGAGGTGCGGCGGATCGTCGCGGGGTACCGGGAGCACGGGCTGCCGCTCGACGCCGTGCACCTCGGCGTCGACCACTTCGATGCCCGCCGGGTGTTCACCGTGGACCAGGAGCGGTTTCCCAAGCTGCCGGTTCTCGCGGACGAGCTGCGGCGCGAGGGGGTCAGGCTGGTGTCGGTCGTCGGTCCGGCGGTCGGCGCGGCACCCGGCGTCCCCGTGTACGACGAGGGGGTGGAGCGGGACGCGTTCGTGCGGGACGCCTCCGGTGAGGTCGTGGAAGGGGTCGGGTGGGCGGGGGAGGCGGTCTTTCCGGACTTCACGCACGCGCGCGTGCGTGCGTGGTGGGGCGGCTTGTACACGGAGCGGCTGGCACAGGGGTTCGCGGGCGTCTGGCACAGCATGGACGAACCGACGTCCTTCGCGGCCTTCGGCGAGCCGACGCTGCCGCGGTCGGCGCGTCACGCGCTGGACGGACGCGGCGGCGACCATCGTGAGGCGCACAACGTGTACGGGCTGTGCATGGCCCGGGCGGCGTACGAGGGACTGCGGGAACAGGCGCCCTCCGAGAGACCGTTCGTGCTCTCGCGTTCCGGATGGGCCGGTATGCAGCGTCACGGCGGGGTGTGGTCGGGCGGGGTGATGACGGGGTGGCCCGGGCTACGGGCGGCGTTGTCGCTGGTGGTGGGGCTGGGCCTGTGCGGTGTTCCCCACGCGGGCCCGGACGTCGGCGGCTTCGACGGGCGGGTGTCGCCCGAGCTGTACCTGCGCGGGCTCCAGTTGGGCGCCTATCTTCCGTTCTTCCGCACCCGTGCCGGTGCGCGGGCGGGCCGGGGTGAGCCGTGGGAGCTCGGCGCGGACGTTCTCGAGCACGCGCGCGTGGCGCTCGTCGAACGCCGGCGGCTGCTGCCGTACTTCATGACGCTGGCGCATCTGGCCCGGCGTACCGGAGCACCGTATGTGCGGCCGTTGTGGTGGTCGGCGGCCGAGGAGCGCGCGTTGCGCGACTGCGAGGACGCCTTTCTGCTCGGTGACTGTCTTCTGGTGGCGCCGGTGCTCGCGCCGGGTGTGGAGCGGCGGGCGGTTCCGCTGCCGCGCGGGCGGTGGTACGACACGGCGACGGAACGGGCGTACGACGGGCCGGCCCGGGTGTGGGTGGACGCGCCGCTGGGGCGGATACCGGTGTTCGCGCGCGGGGGCGCCGTTCTTCCGGTGCTGGGGGAGGACGGTGGTCCGGAGCTGGAGGTGTGGGCGCCGGCCCGGGGGCGGACCGGGGGCGGGCTGGTGGTGCCGGATGCCGGCGAGGGGTGGGAGGAGCCGGAGATCGAGCGTTACACGGTGCGGTGGTCGGGTCCGCGGGTCGTCGTCGAGCGGGAGGGCGGGGACGGCGGGGTCGAGCCGTCCTGCCCGGTGCGCGTCCGCGGGGTGGGCGCCGGCGGGGGTCAGATGTAGCGGCCCTCGAACCAGGCCCGTGCGGCCAGGGTGTGCAGGGGGAAGGCGAGTTCCTCCGGGCGGCGCAGCAGGTGGCGGTCCTCGGTCTCGTCGGTGGCGGTGAAGGGCGGCAGGTCTTCCGCGGGGCGTTCCGGGAGGAGTCCGAACAGCAGCAGGTGTCCGTCGGGCGAGCTCATGGCGTCGGCGAGCCGTACGTCGCGGCTCGCCGCGCTGATGCCGGTCTCTTCCTCGAGTTCGCGGACGACGGCCCGGCGCCAGTCCTCCCGGTCGTCGATGTAGCCGCCGGGCAGGGCCGTACGCCCGCGCGCGGGTGCGATGGTGCGGGTGATGACGACGAGGCCGGTGCCCTGCGTGTCGTACACGGGCTGGAGGGCGACCGCGACCGGCAGCGGGTTGCGGTAGGCGACGGTGCCGCAGGACGGGCAGGTGCGGGGCCAGCCGGAGACGCCCTCTCCGAAGGCCGTGCCGCAGCTCGAACAGTGGGAGCCCGGCGCGGAGTTGGGAGCCATTGCATGAGTTTCGGACACGCGCGGACTGTATCCGATCACGGTGGGGGCGTCTCCGGGGACCGGTCAGTTGTGGCCGGTGAGTGACCTTCGGGACACCGGGAAGTCGAAGTAGGTGTCCGGGTGGGTCTCCGGCTTGAAGGTGTAGTGCCACCACTCCTCGGCGAGGTTCACGAAGCCGAGGTCCTCCAGGGTGCTCTTGAGGAGCAGCCGGTTGGCGCGCTGTTCGCCCTGGACGCGTGGGTCGAGGGTGTGGCTGAGGGTGTCGAAGCAGTCGTAGCCGGTGCCCATGTCGACGGAGGTGTCGGGGAACCGCTCGTCCTCGGGGGCGAAGCAGGGGGCGAGGGGTTGTCCGGGGTGGTAGGGCCTCGTCGGTTTCGTGGGGAGTTCCACGATGGTGAGGTCCACGGTCGAGCCACGGCTGTGGCCGGATTTCTCCGCGATGTAGCCGTCGGCGAACAACCGGGTCTTGTCGACGTCCGGGTAGAACTCGGCCTTCATCCTCTGGTCGTCGAGGTCCTCGGCCCAGCGCACGAAGTGGTCCACCGCGCGTTGCGGCCGGTAGCAGTCGTACACCTTCAGGGAGTAGCCCTGGCGCAGCAGCTTCCGCTGCGCCGTGCGGAGGGCCTCGGCGGCGGGGCGGGTGAGGATGCACAGCGGCTGCCGGTAGCCGTCGATGGGCTCGCCGACGAAGTTGTGCGGGGTGAAGTAACGGATCTCCTGGATGATCGTCGGGTCCACGCTGTTCAGTGCCACGAAGTCGCGGGGCGCCTCGGGTTCGGGCTTCGCCTGGGCGGTGGCGGAGGCGGCGGTCGCGGTGAGCAGGGCGGCGACGGCGGTGACCAGACCGCGTACCGCGCGGGAGAGTCGTGTCATGTCTCCTGCATCTATCAGGAGTCGGCTCTTCCGGGGAAGGACCCGTCCCCGGAGGAGCCGAGTGTCCGCGCCGCCGCGGAGGTGGCGCTTCCGGCCGGGTGGCCGATAACCGTTGCGATCGGCGGCCTTGACGCCCCCTGAGTGCCGGTGAACACTTCCCGGTGTCAGTCGACATCGCCGTACATATCGGCGCATTCCGGCACGTCACCGCTGGGGCCTCCTGCGGCACGGCCCACTCCCCCACGGGCGATTCGGCTGCGACGGCACGCTCGTCACGGACGCCGGGCGGGGCGCGGATCCTCCCTGCCTCCGGCTGAAGTCGCCATGGGAAACGCACCCTGCACGCGAGGTCCGGGGCGGATCGTCCCGGGCCGGGGCCTAGGAGCCGCCATGAGCAACGGAGACATATTCGTCGGGGAGATCATCGGTACCGCGATCCTGATCCTGTTCGGCACCGGCGTGGTCGCCGCCGTCGTCCTCAACTACTCGAAAGCGAAGGACGCCGGCTGGGTCGTCATCGCGCTGGGCTGGGGTTTCGGCGTGATGGCCGGGGCGTACACCGCCGCCCCGCTGTCGGGCGGGCATCTCAACCCGGCGGTCACCCTCGGGATCGCCGTCGACACCGGGGAATGGGACCACGTCCACGTCTACGTCGCCGGGCAGACGGCCGGCGCGATGCTGGGCGCCGTGCTGTGCTGGCTGGTCTACTACGCGCAGTTCCAGGCCAACGCCGAGGAGGACATCGCCCAGCCGACGCTCGGGATCTTCTCCACGGCCCCCGCGATCCGCAACCCCGTCGCCAATCTCGTCACCGAGATCATCGCGACCATGGGCCTGGTGCTGCCCATCCTGGCGTTCGGACTCACCAAGGGGCTCGGCGAGTCGGGCACGGCGATCCTGATCGTCTCGTTCCTGGTGGTCGGCATCGGTCTGTCGCTCGGCGGCCCCACCGGGTACGCCATCAACCCGGCCCGTGACCTCGGGCCGCGCGTCGTGCACGCGCTGCTCCCGATTCCCAACAAGGGCACCTCGGACTGGGGCTACGCATGGGTTCCGATCGTGGGACCGCTCATCGGCGGGGCGCTGTCCGGGCTGGTCTTCAAGGCAGCGTTCTGAACGAACCTCCGCACGTACGACGAAGGGGACGTCATGACGGACAAGTTCGTCGCCGCGATCGACCAGGGCACCACCTCCAGCCGGTGCATCGTCTTCGACCGGAACGGCGCGATCGTCGCCGTCGACCAGCGTGAGCACCGGCAGATCTTCCCGAAGCCGGGCTGGGTGGAGCACGACGCCACCGAGATCTGGTCCAAGGTGCAGGCCGTGGTCGCCGGGGCGCTCGCCAAGGCCGGTCTGCGCGCCGAGCAGTTGAGCGCGCTCGGCATCACCAACCAGCGGGAGACGACGGTCCTGTGGGACCGGGCCACGGGCAAGCCCGTGCACAACGCGATCGTGTGGCAGGACACGCGGACCGCCGCGCTCTGCGACCGGCTCGGTGGCACGGACGGGCAGGACCGTTTCCGCGAGCAGACCGGGCTGCCGCTGGCCAGCTACTTCTCCGGGCCGAAGGCGGCCTGGCTGCTCGACAACGTACCCGGGCTCAGGGCCCGCGCGGAGAACGGCGAGATCGCGTTCGGCACCATCGACTCCTGGCTGATCTGGAACCTCACCGGTGGCACCGACGGCGGACGGCACGTCACCGATGTGACCAACGCCGGGCGGACCATGCTGATGAACCTGGAGACGCTGCGGTGGGACGCGTCCATCCTCGCCGCGATGGACCTGCCCGAGGCGATGCTGCCGGAGATCAGGTCCTCCGCCGAGGTCTACGGCACCGCCGTGGGCCGGTTCTCCGGCGTACCCGTCGCCTCCGCGCTGGGCGACCAGCAGGCGGCGGTCTTCGGGCAGGCCTGCTACGACGTGGGCTCGGCGAAGAACACCTACGGCACGGGCAGCTTCCTGCTGCTCAACACCGGCAGCCGGCCGGTGCCGTCGAAGAGCGGGCTGCTCACGACGATGGGCTACAAGATCGGCGACGAGGCGCCCGTCTACTGTCTGGAGGGGTCGATCGCCACCACGGGCGCACTGGTGCAGTGGTTCCGCGACCAGCTCGGCATCATCCGTACCGCCGACGAGATCGAGCCGCTGGCGGCGAGCGTGGAGGACAACGGCGGCGCCTACGTCGTGCCCGCGTTCTCCGGCCTCTTCGCGCCGTACTGGCGCTCCGACGCGCGTGGTGTGGTCACGGGGCTCACCCGCTACGTGACGAAGGCGCACCTCGCGCGTGCGGTGCTCGAGGCGACGAGCTGGCAGACGCGTGAGGTCGTGGACGCCATGTACCAGGACTCCGGGGTGCGGATCACCACCCTGAAGGTCGACGGAGGCATGACCAAGAACAACCTGCTGATGCAGCACCAGGCGGACGTGCTCGACGTGCCGGTGATCCGGCCCAGGGTCTCCGAGACGACCTGCCTGGGCGCGGCCTACGCGGCGGGGCTCGCCACGGGCGTGTGGAACGGCCTGGACGAGCTGAAGTCGCACTGGCGGAAGGACGCCGAGTGGACGCCGGCCATGGAGGCGCCGGTGCGGGACCGGGAGTACCGCAACTGGCGCAAGGCGGTGGAGAAGAGCTTCGGCTGGATGGAGGAGGGTGACGGCTGACCACGCGCGCGTGGTGCGTCGTTCTCCACGCCGCGGTCCGTACTCCGGTCGGCGGGAGTACGGGCCTCGGCCTGCCGGCGTATCAGGTGGTGACCGTCTGGCGTCGCTGCGCGGCCTGGGCCATGGCGTGCTGGACGACGCCGATGAGGGTCTCCTTGACCGACTCGCGGTCCCGCGCGTCGCACATCAGCAGCGGTACGTGGTCGTCGAGGTCGAGGGCGCGGCGGACGTCGTCGGCCGGGTAGCGCGCCGCTCCCTCGAAGCAGTTGACGCCGACGAGGAACGGGATGGCGCGTCGCTCGAAGTAGTCGATGGCCGCGAAACAGTCCTCCAGGCGTCGGGTGTCGGCGAGGACGACGGCTCCGAGGGCGCCCTCGGACAGCTCGTCCCACATGAACCAGAACCGCTCCTGGCCGGGCGTGCCGAAGAGGTACAGCACCAGGTCCTCGCGGAGCGTGATGCGGCCGAAGTCCATGGCCACCGTGGTGGTGTTCTTCGCTTCCACACCGGAGGTGTCGTCGACCGGGCGCCCGGCCTCGGTGAGGAGTTCCTCGGTGCGCAGCGGCCTGATCTCGCTGACCGCGCCGACGAGCGTGGTCTTGCCCACGCCGAAGCCGCCGGCCACCAGGATCTTGAGCGTGACGGGCTCGACCGGGGGCTTGCCGCGCTCAGAACGCCCGAAGATCATCGATCTCTTCTCCTGCTTGATGGGGTTCGGGCGGCGGGCCGTATCCCCCGCCGCCGGGGGTTTCGATGACGAGTACGTCGCCGGCGCCGACGTCCGCCGAGTCGCTGCCGGCCAGCGGGACGACCGTGCCGTCCGCTCGCTCGATCCGGTTGGCGCCCGGCGCACCGGGGGCACCGCCCGCCATGCCGTACGGGGGCACCCTGCGGTGTTGGGACAGTGTGGAGACGGTCATCGGCTCCAGGAAGCGGATCCGGCGCACGGCCCCGTCCCCGCCGCGCCACCGTCCGGCGCCGCCGCTGCCTCGGCGCACCGCGAACTCCTCGAGGCGGACGGGAAGTCGCCACTCCAGGATCTCGGGGTCGGTGAGCCGGGAGTTGGTCATGTGGGTCTGTACGACACAGGCGCCGGGGAAGCCGTCTCCGGCACCGGAACCGGAGGCGACGGTCTCGTAGTACTGGTGGCGGGCGTTGCCGAAGGTGACGTTGTTCATGGTGCCGGAGCCCTCCGCCTGGACGCCGAGGGCCGCGTACAGGGCACCGGTGATGGCCTGGGAGGTCTCCACGTTGCCCGCGACGACGGCGGCCGGCGGCTCGGGAGCCAGCATGGAGCCCGGCGGCACGATGATGTCCAATGGGCGCAGACAGCCGTCGTTCAGCGGGATGTCGTCGGCGACCAGGGTGCGGAAGACGTACAGGACGGCCGCGTTGACGACCGAGAAGGGGGCGTTGAAGTTGGTGGACAGCTGGGCGGAGGTGCCGGTGAAGTCGATGGTCGCGCGGCGGTTCTCGCGGTCCACGCGGACGCGTACGCGGATGACGGCGCCCGAGTCCGTCTCGTAGGCGTACGCGCCGTCGTCGAGGGCGTCGACGACGCGGCGCACCGCCTCTTCCGCGTTGTCCTGGACGTGCTTCATGTAGGCCTGGACGACGTCGAGGCCGAAGTTGTCGATCATGCGGCCGACCTCGTCGACGCCCTTGTGGTTGGCGGCGATCTGGGCGCGCAGGTCGGCGAGGTTGGTCCTCGGGTTGCGGGAGGGGTGGGGGGCCTCGGTGAGGAGGCGGAGGGTCTCCTCCTCGCGGAAGCGGCCGTTCTCGGTGAGCAGCCAGTTGTCGAAGAGGACGCCCTCCTCGTCGATGGTGCGGCTGTCGGCCGGCATGGAGCCCGGGGCGATGCCGCCGATCTCGGCGTGGTGGCCGCGTGAGGCGACGTAGAAGAGGACCTTCCGGTCACTCTCCGTGCCGTCGGTGGGCTCGGCGCCGAAGACCGGGGTGACGACGGTGACGTCGGGCAGATGGGTGCCGCCGTGGTACGGGTCGTTGACGGCGTAGGTGTCGCCGGGGCGCATGGCCGGGCCTCGCCGCCGGATGACCTCTTTGACGCTCGTGCCCATGGAGCCCAGGTGGACGGGGATGTGCGGGGCGTTGGCCACCAGGTTTCCGTCGGGGTCGAAGAGGGCGCAGGAGAAGTCCAGGCGTTCCTTGATGTTGACGGACTGGGCGGTGGACTCGAGGCGTGCGCCCATCTGTTCGGCGATGGACATGAAGAGGTTGTTGAAGACCTCGAGCAGCACCGGGTCGGCTTCCGTGTCCACTTCGGAACTCTGCGTGACCGCGACGCGTTCCATGACCAGATGCCCGTCGTCGGTCGCCGCGGCCCGCCAGCCGTCGTCGACGACGGTCGTCGCACCGGACTCGGTGATGATCGCCGGTCCGGTGACGGTTTCGCCGGGGGGAAGGTCCTCGCGGCGGTGGAGGGGTACGTCGCGCCAGGTGCCGCCGGTGTGGAGGCGGACGGTCCGTGGGGTTTCGGCGTGGTGCCCGGGGGTGCCCTCGTAGGGAGCGAGGGCGGAGAGATCGGGGGGTTCGGTGATGCCGGTGGCTTCGACGGAGAGGGCTTCGACGACGATCGGGCGGTCGAGCGTGAAGGAGTACGTGGCGCGATGACGTTCTTCGAAGGTGTGCCGCATCGTGCCGGGCTCGGTCAGCTCGACGGTGAGGGTGGTGTCGGTGCCGTCATAGCGGAGCTGGGCGCGGCGGGTGACCTCTACGCGCTCTTCGGGTACGTCCTCGGCGAGGAGTTCCGCGCGGGCCGCCGCTTCGAGGTCGTCGGCGGTCTCGTGGACGCCGGGCATGGAGGACGGTTCCAGGGGGAGCTCGACCGAGCGTTCCCGCATGGCCGTGGTGTCGGCGAGGCCGATGCCGAGCGCGGACAGGACGCCGGCCATGGGCGGGACGAGGACGGTGCGGATGCCGAGGGAGTCGGCGACCATGCACGCGTGCTGTCCGCCCGCTCCGCCGAAGGTGGTGAGGGCGTACCGGGTGATGTCGTGGCCTTTTTGCACGGAGATCCGCTTCACCGCGCCGGCGATGTTGGCGACGGCGATCCGCAGGTAGCCCTCGGCGGCCTGCTCGGGGGTCCGGTCGTCGCCGGTCTGCTCGTGGATCTCGCGGGTGAGGTCCGTGAAGCGGTCGCGGACGAGCGCGGCGTCGAGGGGCTGGTCCCCGTCCGGGCCGAACACCGTGGGGAAGTGGGCGGGCTGGATACGGCCGAGCATGACGTTGGCGTCGGTGACCGTGAGCGGGCCGCCGCGCCGGTAGCAGGCGGGTCCCGGGTCCGCGCCCGCCGAGTCCGGCCCCACGCGGTAGCGGGAGCCGTCGAAGTGGAGGACCGAGCCGCCGCCGGCGGCGACGGTGTGGATGTCCAGCATGGGCGCGCGCAGCCGGACCCCGGCGATCTGTGTGGTGAAGACGCGTTCGTACTCGCCCGCGTAGTGGGAGACGTCGGTGGAGGTGCCGCCCATGTCGAATCCGATGACGCGGTCGAAGCCGGCGAGCTGCGACATGCGGGCCATGCCGACGATGCCGCCGGCCGGCCCGGACAGGACGGCGTCCTTGCCGCGGAACTGGCCGGCTTCGGTGAGGCCGCCGTTGGACTGCATGAACATCAGCCGTACGTCGTCGAGTTCGTCGGCGACATGGCGGACGTAGCGGCGCAGCACGGGCGAGAGGTAGGCGTCGACGACGGCGGTGTCGCCGCGCGGGACCAGCTTCATCAGGGGGCTGACCTCGCTGGACAGCGAGATCTGCGGGAAGCCGATGCGTGCGGCGAGTTCCCCGACCGCTTGTTCGTGGGCGGGGTGGAGATGGCTGTGCACACAGACCACGGCGACGGCCCGGATGCCGTCGTCGTACGCCTGTCGCAGCGGCCCGGTGAGGGCGTCCAGGTCGGGGGCGCGCAGGACGGTGCCGTCGGCGGCGATGCGTTCGTCCACCTCGACGACCCGTTCGTGCAGCAGTTCGGGCAGGTCGATACGGCGGGCGAAGATGTGCGGGCGGTTCTGGTAGGCGATGCGCAGCGCGTCGCGGAAGCCGCGGGTGACGACCAGCAGGGTCCGTTCGCCCTTGCGTTCGAGTAGGGCGTTGGTGGCGACGGTGGTCCCCATGCGCACGGCGTCGACGGGGTCGTCGGATCCGGCCAGCAGTTCGCGGACGCCCACGACCGCCGCGTCGGTACCGCGTGTCTCCCGGCCCCCGCGGTGCCGGGGTCGTTCCGGAGCCGGGTTGTCGGACAGCACCTTGTGCGTCAGCAGCCGGCCGTCGGGGCGCCTCGCGACGATGTCGGTGAAGGTGCCGCCTCGGTCGACCCAGAACTGCCAGCCTGTCACGTCAGTATCCCGCTTCCGCGCCGGTCACAGCGCCCGGAGGCCGTTGATCACGTCGCGCAGAATACTCTCGTCCGGCAGTTCGGCCGGGGGTACTGGCCGGTTCACATGGACCAATTCCGATTCCACGAGGTCTCCGACGAGGACCCGGACCACGCCGATCGGCAGATCGAGTTCGGCGGAGAGTTCGGCGACCGTCTGCGAGGTGTCGCGGCACAGTTCGACGATGTCCACGTGCTCCGGGGAGAGCGTGGGATCGTCCTCCGGATCGCCCGCGTGCGGCTCCGTGACGACCACCGCGATCAGGTCGAGGCGGTGCTGGGCCGCACTGGTGGTGCGGCCCCGCGTCATGGCGTACGGACGGACGACCGGTCCGGCCTCGTCGTCGAACCAGTGACTCCTGCCCTGCCCGTCAGCGTCCATGTCGTCCCACTACCCGCCCGAGGGCAGATCGGTGCGCGGAGCGGCGCCCAGATGCACACCGACCCGCTTCACGAGGAGCGTCATCTCGTAGGCGACCTGTCCGACGTCCGAGTCGGCGTCCGCGAGGACGGCGAGGCAACTGCCGTCGCCGGCGGCGGTGACGAAGAGGAACGCCTCGTCGAGTTCGACGACGGTCTGCCGGACGTCGCCGGCCTCGAAGTGGCGGCCCACGCCCTTGGCGAGGCTGTGGAAACCGGAGGCGACGGCGGCCAGATGCTCGCTGTCCTCCCGGGTGAGATCCTTCGACACGCCCGTGGGCAGGCCGTCGCCGGAGAGCACGATCGCCTTGCGGATGCTGGCGACGCGGTCCACCAGGTCGTCGAGGAGCCAGTTCAGCTCCCCCTTGTCGGGCGTGATGTGGCCGGTGGCCCTCGGTGCGGTCATCGACCGTCCCCCTTGTTCGTTCGTCGTGGTGCTGTGCCGCTGTCGGCTTCGTCGCCGGCGGCGTTCTCCTCGCGGCCGCGCTGCCAGCCGCGCTGGAGCGAGGCCATGCGGCTGCGGACTTCGTCGGCATCCCGTTCAACGGGCCGGGCCCTGTCCTCGTTCCGAGGTTCGGCGCTGCGCTTGAGCTGCGGGGCGAGGCTGGCCTGCCGTACGCGCCGGGGCAGCGATCCGCCGTCGGGTCGTACGGCGTCGGTGTCCGTGCCGCCCGCGGCCGGCGAGGAGCCGTCGGGGCCGCTCGCCGTGGCGGCGGGACGGCGGGTGCGCTGGGGCAGGCCGGCAGGAGGCTCCGGCCGGTCGTCGCGTACGGGGCCGGAGGGC
>NZ_NCTE01000976.1 GCF_002114215.1 Streptomyces sp. 13-12-16
CGCCGCAGCAGCCGCCGCAGGGGCTCGGGCTGGTCGGTGTAGCGCAGCCACAGCGCCCGCTCGACCGGCTCGACGGGCCCGTAGGCGCCCAGGTCGGTGGCGAGCGCGAGGGGGGAGCGGGGGCCGAGGGCCGCACCGGCGATGCGCAGCGCCAGCGGCAGGCCCCCGCACAGCTCCCGCACCCGCTCGGCGGAATCGGCGTCGTAGGGTCCCGAGGAGTCCTGCGCGGCGACCGCGAGCAGTTCCTCCGCACCGGCCGCGTCCAGCGGCTCCACCGGGAGCTGGTGGACCCGGGCCGGCAGGTCGTCCGGCAGCCCGAGCGGCGCGCGGGAGGTGACCAGGACCAGGCTGTCGGACCGTTCCGGTATCAGCGTGCGCACCTGCTGCGGATCGGAGGCGTCGTCCAGCACCACCGTCACCGGCATCCCGGTCAGATGCTGGTGGTACAGCTCGCTCAGCCGCTTGACCTGCTGGTCGGGGGAGGACCGCTCACGGAACAGCAGCTGCTCGCGGGGCGCCCCGAGCCGGTTCAGCAGGTGCAGCAGCGCGTCCCGGGTGGACAACGGGGGGTCGCCGGGGCTGTCACCGCGCAGATCGACGACGCAGGCGCCGCGGAAGTGGTCCTTCAGGTCGTGCGCGGCGCGCACCGCGAGCGTCGTACGGCCGCTGCCGGACGCCCCGTGCAGCACGACCACCGTCGGCCGGGTCTCCGTGGTCGCACGGGCCGCCTGCACCCACTGCCGGATGCGCGCCATCTCCTGCCGCCGTCCCGCGAACGGACCCAGCGGCTCCGGGAGTTGCCCGAACGACTGCTCCAGCACGCTCCGTCCGCGGGCCGCCGCGCTCTTGTCCGTGCCGCGCAGCCGGGGCCCCGCCTTCCTCGGTCCGGTGGAGGCGGCCAGCACCCGCTGCTGGTCCAGGTACGGGCGGATCCCCCGTACCTCCAGCGCCGTCAGCCACTGCAGCCGCAACTGTTCCGGCCCGCCCGGCTGGCTCACCGCGCCGGCCCGGTGGTGCGCGGCGGGCACATGCGTGCCGGCCACCTTCACCACCGTCGCCGCCGCGCCGGCGACCCCGACGGTCACACCCGCGCCCAGCGCCGTCCCGGTGCCCGTCCCGAGCGCCATGTCGGCGACCACGGCCGCGATCCCCGCCACCCCGGCCACCAGCAGCGGGGTCCCGGCGCCCTCGCGGGCGTAACGCTGCCGGAAGGTGAGCTGTCCGGCCTCCGCCTCGTCCAGGGCGCGCGTGTACGCCTCGTACTCCTCGGCCGCCGCCCGCGCCATCGTGTCCAGTGCCCCGCGCGCCCGCGCGAGCAGCGCCTTGCCGTCGGTGCGCCCGCCCGACCTGCGCACCTCCTCCTCCACGGCCCGCGCCAACAGCCGCTCGGCGTCCGCCCGCTGACCGTCCCGCATCCGCTGTCCCCCTCCGGTGGCGTCGGCCGGTCCCGGCCGCGTTCCCCGGCCACAAGTGTGTCGTGCGGGGGCCGCCGTGTGGAGAGGGCCGGATCCTCCCGGCTGTGTGCCGCCGGGCTCCGGGGCGGGTACTGCGGCAGGATGGACACCATGCCGAACCGACTGGCCCATGAGACGTCCCCGTACCTGCTGCAGCACGCCGACAACCCGGTCGACTGGTGGCCGTGGTCCCAGGAGGCGTTCGAGGAGGCGCGGCGGCGGCAGGTGCCGGTGCTGCTGAGCGTCGGCTACTCGAGCTGCCACTGGTGCCATGTGATGGCGCACGAGTCCTTCGAGGACCCGGCCACCGCCGACGACATGAACGCGCACTTCGTCAGCGTCAAGGTGGACCGTGAGGAGCGCCCGGACGTCGACGCCGTCTACATGGAGGCGGTGCAGGCGGCGACCGGGCAGGGCGGCTGGCCCATGACCGTGTTCCTCACCCCGGACGCGGAGCCGTTCTACTTCGGCACGTACTTCCCGCCCGCCCCCCGGCACGGCATGCCCTCCTTCCGGCAGGTGCTCCAGGGCGTCCACCAGGCGTGGGCCGAGCGGCGCGGCGAGGTCGACGAGGTGGCCGGGAAGATCACCCGGGATCTGGCGGGGCGGGAGCTGTCCTACGGAGACGACCAGGTGCCCGGCGAGCAGGAGCTCGCCCAGGCGCTGCTCGGGCTGACCAGGGAGTACGACCCGCAGCGCGGCGGGTTCGGCGGGGCGCCGAAGTTCCCGCCGTCCATGGTGCTGGAGTTCCTGCTGCGCCACCACGCCCGCACCGGCGCCGAGGGCGCGCTGCAGATGGCGGCGGACACCTGCGAGCGCATGGCGCGCGGCGGGATCTACGACCAGCTCGGCGGGGGCTTCGCCCGGTACTCCGTCGACCGCGACTGGATCGTGCCGCACTTCGAGAAGATGCTCTACGACAACGCCCTGCTGTGCCGGGTCTACGCCCACCTGTGGCGGGCCACCGGCTCCGGACTCGCCCGCCGGGTCGCGCTGGAGACCGCCGACTTCATGGTCCGCGAACTGCGCACCGCCGAGGGCGGGTTCGCGTCCGCGCTGGACGCCGACAGCGACGACGGAACGGGGCGGCACGTCGAGGGCGCGTACTACGTCTGGACGCCCGCGCAACTGCGCGAGGTCCTCGGGGACGACGACGCGGAACTCGCCGCACGGTACTTCGGCGTGACCGTGGAGGGCACCTTCGAGGAGGGCGCCTCGGTGCTGCAACTCCCGCAGCAGGAAGGGGTGTTCGACGCCGAGCGGATCGACGGCATCAGGGAGCGGCTGCTCGCGGCGCGCTCCGCCCGGCCCGCGCCCGGCCGGGACGACAAGGTGGTCGCCGCCTGGAACGGCCTCGCGATCGCCGCGCTCGCCGAGACCGGTGCCTACTTCGACCGGCCGGACCTCACGGAGGCCGCCGTCGCCGCCGGTGACCTGCTGGTCCGGCTGCACCTGGACGACGGGGCCCGGATCGCCCGTACCAGCAAGGACGGCCGAGCCGGGGCCAACGCGGGGGTGCTGGAGGACTACGCCGACGTCGCGGAGGGCTTCCTGGCGCTGGCGTCGGTGACCGGCGAGGGTGTCTGGCTGGAGTTCGCCGGACTGCTCCTCGACCATGTCCTGGCCCGCTTCACCGACCCCGGATCGGGCGCCCTGTACGACACGGCGTCCGACGCGGAGCGCCTCATCCGGCGTCCGCAGGACCCGACCGACAACGCCGCCCCGTCCGGCTGGACCGCCGCCGCGGGCGCCCTGCTCGGCTATGCCGCGCACACCGGTTCCGAGCCCCATCGCACCGCCGCCGAACGGGCGCTGGGCGTGGTGAAGGCGCTCGGCCCGCGCGTCCCGCGGTTCATCGGGTGGGGGCTCGCGGTCGCCGAGGCCGTACTGGACGGGCCGCGGGAGGTCGCGGTGGTCGGCCCGGCGCTCGACGACCCGGCCACGACCGCCCTGCACCGCACGGCACTCCTGGGTTCCGCGCCCGGCG
>NZ_NCTE01000977.1:0-4635 GCF_002114215.1 Streptomyces sp. 13-12-16
ACGGGCCTCGGCGGGACCGGTGACCTGGTCCTCGGAACCGACCAGCACCAGGGTGGGCACGCCGACGCTGCCGAGCCCGGCCCGCACGTCGAACGAGGCGAGCGCCTCGCAGGCGGCGATGTAGCAGCCGGGGTCGGTGGTGCGCACCATCTGCACGGCCCACTCGGTGATCGCGGGCTGGGCGGCGGCGAACCCGCCGGTGAACCAGCGCTCCGGCGAGGAACGGGCGATGGGGTCGAGCCCGTTCGTCCGTACGACGACCCCGCGCCGGCGGAACTCGTCCGCCGTGCCGAAGCGGGGCGAGGCGGCGATCAGCGCGAGGGACGCGAGCCGCTCGGGGTGGCGCAGGGCCAGCTCGATCCCGACGGCACCGCCGAGCGCGCAGCCGGCGTAGCCGAAGCGCTGCACGCCGAGGCTCTCCAGGGTGGCGAGCAGCCGCGCGGTGAGTTCGGCGACCGAGCCCGCGGGGTGGGCGGGGGCGCCTCCGTGTCCCGGCAGATCGAACCGGAACACACGCCACTGCTTCGTCAGCTCGGGAACCTGCCGGTCCCACATGTGCCATGTGGTACCCAGTGAGGGACCCAGGATCAGAACCGGAGCGTCTTCTGGCCCGTCAAAGCGGTATTGCAGGGTGTTGGGTGGTGTCTCACTCACGCCCCAGACCCTCTCACGTCTCACGGACGCCCCTATAACGCGGGGGCGCGGGAAACCGGTCTGACCAGGTTGAAGACCTCGCGAGCGGCATACCGCTTGAGGCATCGGATGAACTCACGGTGGGTCTTGCCCTCCCGGGTGCGGTGTTCGAAGTACGCCTGAGGGCGCGAATCGTGGCGCAGGCGAGTGAACACAATGCGGTGCAGGGCGGCGTTTGCCTGCCGGTCACCGCCGTAGTTGAGCCGGCGCGTGCTCCGACGGCCCGACGAATACTCGACGGGGCTGACCCCGCAAAGGGCAGCAAAGGATGCCTCGGTCTTCAGCCGCTCGGGTTGTCTCCCATGGTGATCAGCAAGGTGACTGCGCTGTCCGGGCCGATGCCCACCGGTACGAGTAGCTGTGGGGCGTGATATTCGACGAGCTGGGTCAGGCGTTGGTTCAGCTCATTGATCTGCCCGGTGAGCTGTTCGACGCGCTCCGCGAGCATTCTCAGGGTCATGCGGGTGGCCTGGGCCACCGCGTTCTCGCCGTCACCTGGCCCGAGGCGTGCACAGGTGCGGAAGAGCTCCCGGTTGCCCAAGCTGGACAGTCGTTCCCGCGGGGCGGGATCGGCGATGGCCAGGACGGCTTTGAGCTGGTTGATCGCTTGGGTACGGGCCTTGATCGCGGAGTCCTTGGCGAGCTTGAAGATCCGGGCGCTGTGCACCGGACCGTCGCCGGACTTGGCCCGGGCCCGGGCGCGGCCACTGAGCACGGCTCGCGCGGCGGCCTGAGCGTCGAGCGGGTCCGGCTTCCCGAGCAGCCGGCGGGCCGAGCGATCAGGTCGGTTCACTTCGTACACGTGAACGTGCTGGGCGAGCAGGTAGCGGGACAGGTCCGCTACTAAGAGAGCATCTGATCTAGATAGTTGATGTTCTGGGCTGTTTGTGTGACCGGTGGCGTTGACGGTCGTTGCACTGTGTGTGAGTGATCGCCGTCCGTACCGCAGTGATGTGTCCGATGCCCGCTGGGCTCTGATCGAGCCGGTCTTCACGGCCTGGCGGGCGAGACGGACCGGCCCTGGTACGGCGGCCCGGGTGCACGACCTGCGGGAGATCGTCAACGCGATCCTCTACGTCAACCGCACCGGCATCCCGTGGGAGTACCTGCCCCATGACTTCCCGCCGTACAAGACCGTCTACGACTACTACGCGAAGTGGGAAGCAGACGGCACGACCCAGCAGGTCCACGACCTGTTACGCGACAAGACCCGTCAAGCCCACGGCCGCAGGGCCGAGCCGACCGCGGCCGTAATCGACGCCCAGAGCGTGAAGACCTCGGCAAACGTCGCCGAGACCAGCCAGGGCATCGACGCCGGCAAGAAGATCAAAGGACGCAAACGGCACCTGATCACGGACACGCTCGGTCTCGTGCTGGCCGTCCTCATCACTGCCGCGAACGTGCACGACACCACCGGCGGCAAGCTCCTGCTCGACGACGTGGCCGCGGACCACCCCAGTGTGTACAAGGTCTGGGCCGACGGTGGATACCAGAACAGCATCTTCAATCACGGTGCCCTGCTCGGCATCGACGTGGAGGTGGTGCAGCGGCCTCGAGCCAAGGGGTTCGAGCCGTTGCCGAAACGCTGGGTGATCGAGCGGACCTTCGGCTGGCTGATGCAGCACCGGCGCCTGGTCCGGGACTACGAAGCCCTGCCCCAGAGATCCCGGGCAATGATCCACTGGGCGATGGCTAACAAAATGGCCCGCGAACTGACGGGAGAATCCACGCCACCCTGGCGAATCGAAACGGACATGACCGCCACAACAGCCTGAACAGTGATCAGATGCTCTCTTACTGGACGGCGGACACAGCCGACGGTGAGCCGGTCCGGTTTGGCGAAGTGTGAAATCGGCTGGTCGTGCTCCTGCTCTCCTTACTCGACAACGAGTTGGTGGTCCTCCCAGCAGGCGTCGACGAGCACCCTGGCTCGATGCCCGTTCGTACCCGGGTCTCCCCAGCAGCCAGTCAAACCGGTGCTGGGTCAGGGCCGTCTCGCCCAGCACGTTGTTGCACATCTTCACGGCATACGCCGTCCCGCTTCGCCATGGCAGGACACGATGCTTCATGCCACTGGCCTCTAGGGTCCGTCTTCAAAGATCATCAGATCGTGGATCATGGTGGGGTGGTACGTCGTCATGAACTCACTGACCAGGAGTGGGAGTTGCTCGCTCCACTGATACCGCGGGCCGCGACGGGCCGGCCGCGGGTGTCGGACCGCCAGGTCATCAACGGGATGGTCTACAAGATCCGCACCGGCATCTCGTGGCGTGACCTGCCCGAACGCTACGGGCCTTGGCAGACGGTCTACACCCGCTTCCGCCGCTACGCGATCGACGGGGTGTTCACCCGGGCCCTGCAGCAGATCCAGGCCCGGGCCGACGCCGCCGGTGACATCGACTGGCTGGTCCAGATCGACTCCACCATCGTCCGCGCCCACCAGCACGCCGCCGCCACCGGCCGAAAAGGGGGAATCAGCGGCCGGACGAACCGGACGATCACGCCCTCGGCCGATCCCGGGGCGGACTGACCACCAAGGTCCACCTCGCCTGCGACGGCAAGGGCCGTCCTCTGGCCCTCCTCGTCACGCCGGGCCAGCGCCATGACAGTGTCTGCGCACACATCCTGCTCGAACGCATCCGCGTTCCCCGCAGCAGCCTCGGCCGGCCACGCTGCCGACCCGACCAGGTCATCGCGGACAAGGCCTACAGCTCCCGCGGTTTCCGCGCCTACCTGCGGCGACGCGGCATCGCGCACACCATTCCCGAGAAGGCCGACCAGCGGCGGCACCGACTGCAGCGCGGAAGCCGCGGCGGTCGACCGCCAGGATTCGACCGGGAGACCTACCGCCGGCGCAACCTCGTCGAGCGCTGCTTCAACCGGCTCAAGGGCTCCCGCGGCATCGCGACCAGATACGACAAGACCGCCACCTCATACGAGGCAGCGGTCAGTCTCGCGTCGCTCCTGCTCTGGGCAAGATCCGTTTGAAGACGGACCCTAGTAGGGCTTGGTCAGGTCGGTTGGTGTGGTGCGTGTCCTTGGGGCCTGGTGTGGCGTTGAGGGTGTGTGACTCCGGACAAGATTGCTGCGGTGCGTGGTGAGTTGGAGGCGTTCGCGGCGGAGGTGTTCGAGCCGTTCGCGCGCAAGGATCAGCGCCGGTGGGGGCAGGTGTATCTGCGCGGGCTGCTGACCGACGGACAGCGCAAGTCGGTCGAGCCGATGGCCGCCCGGCTCGGGGAGGACGGCAATCGTCAGGCGCTGGCCAACTTCATCACCACCAGCCCCTGGGACCCGGCACACATCCGGGCCCAGCTCGCCTGGCGGATGGAGGAGGCGATCGGGCCCGAGGCCCTGGTCTTCGACGACACGAGGTTCCTCAAGGACGGAAGCGCCTCGGCGTGCGTGTCGCGGCAGTACACCGGCGCCGCGGACAAGGTCACCAACTGCCAGGTCGGCGTCTCGCTCCACCTCGCGTCCGATCACGCCTCCGCGGCGGTCAACTGGAGGCTGTTTTTGCCCCCGTCCTGGGATCCCGCCTCGCCGAAGGCCGATGCGGACAAGGTCGCCCGTCGCACTGCCTGCGGCATCCCGGACGATGTCGGGCACGTGGAGAAGTGGCAACTGGCCCTGGACATGCTCGATGAGACGCGCTCCTGGGGACTCGAGGTGCCGCTGGCCGTCGCGGACGCCGGATACGGCGACGCCGCCGCGTTCCGGCACGGACTGCAGGAGCGCGGCCTGAATTACGTGGTGGGGATCTCCGCCACGCTCTCCGCCCAGAGCGCCGACGCGGCGCTGGTGGCCGAGCCGTACTCCGGGAGGGGACGCCCGCCGGTGGCGAAGTATCCCGACCAGCCGTGGTCGGTGAAGGAGCTGGTCATCGCGGCGGGCCGGAAGGCGGCCAGGCCGGTGCAGTGGCGGGGGGGGGCCCCGCCCCGGGGC
>NZ_NCTE01000977.1:4733-46067 GCF_002114215.1 Streptomyces sp. 13-12-16
CGGCCGCTCGGGCCGCAAGCGGATGTACTCCCGTTTCGTGGCCTTGCGCATCCGGCCTGCCGGACGCGAGGTCCGCCAGCGCGTCGACGGACCGGAACTGCCCGCGTGCTGGCTGCTGGCCGAATGGCCCGCCGGCGAGAGCGAGCCGGTGCAGTACTGGCTGTCCGACCTGCCCTCCGGCATACCATTGACTACACTGGTCCGCCTCGCCAAGCTCCGCTGGCGCATCGAGCACGACTACCGGGAGATGAAACAGGCCCTGGGACTTGCCCACTTCGAGGGCCGCACGTGGAAGGGCTGGCACCACCACGTCACCCTCGTCTCCGCCGCGCATGCTTTCTGCACGCTGCAACGACTGGCGCGAGCCCCAAAAGACGCGGCGCAGGTCTGAGTCTCTACCAGGTCGTCCGCGAGCTGCAGACACTCCTCGCCCTCTGGACCGGCGCCTGCCCCACCTGCCACCGCGACATACCCACCCCACTCCGGACCTGACCAAGCCCTACTAGGACGCAAGCACCTGTACGACACCGCCGTAGGCTGATGTCATGAAATCCGTCATCACGGCCATCGACGAAGTGTCGCCGGACAACCGGCTCGGGTGCAGCATGCACACCCCGCCGAGTCCTCACTGCAGTGGCCCGGCCGTTGCCGTGGTGACGTTCGACGACGCCGGCGGGAAGGACAACCATTGGAACGTGTGCCACTGGTGGCTCACCAACCATCCCAACGCGGTCGCCTTGCAAGGGCAGTGACTGGGAGACAGTTCCCGCGGGACTCACGTCGACGAAGAACGCGCCTTCCATCCGCTCACGACTTCCACAGCGGCAGCAACTGCTTGACTTCTTCAGAACCCGAGATACCTATCGGGACACAGCCCGCCGGCCCGGTGCAGGCATGCATCGCCCTATCCCCGTGGTCTTCCTCCCGCTCGTCGTAAAGCCGTTCAGCGCGCGGCTGGCCCGCTGTGTGCTTCGGCCGACGCCCGCCGACACTTGTCGCTGCACGCAAGGTCAAGCGGATAATCCCTCAGGCACCAGTTCCCGACCTCTGTCAAGAGACGACGACCGCGCGGACAATCATCCCGCGCCCACCATCGCCCCGCAGAGGTTTGAGCACCGTTGACCTGAAGCACGGTGAGGGCCGCCCGCTGTTCCCCCTCTGTTTGCAGGCGCTTTCGGATCCATCGGTCCCGAACGCCATTACGGTGAAGGGAACAGCATCGCCGGGGTGATGAGGTGAGCGTCATGAGGACCGGGCGGCGGGACGACGCACGCGCGCTGGCGGACGCTTTCGCCCCGAGCGTACTGCAGCGGGAGACCGAGCAACTGCGTCAACTAATCCACCACAGTCCCGTCATGGACGTGGGCTTCCGGCCACTCACGGTGCCGGGACAGGGGGCGTCCGATCCCGAGACGACGCCCAGCGCCGGCATCGCCGACTTCTACCGGCGGACCGCCGACGCCCGTCTGGTCGTGGTGGGCGGGGGCGGCACGGGCAAGACCTGTCTTCTCATCCGCATGGCGCTCGGGCTGCTGGACCTTCGCGGGCCGGGCGAGGCGGTGCCCTACCGACTCTCCGCCGCCGGCTGGGACGTTGGAGAGGGTCTGGACCGGTGGATGACGAGGGAGTTGGCCAGGGACAGCGGCCTGTCCTTCGGCCAGGCCGCTCTGCTCGTCTCGGAGGGAATGATCCTGCCGGTGCTCGATGGCCTGGACGAAATGGACCCTTCGGGCGCGGTACACCCGTGCCGGGCCGCGGCGGCATGGCGCGCTCTCCACGAACGGACACGAGAGGGCAAGCCGGCCCCCTTCGTGACGGCCTGCCGAGACGGTGTCCACCAGATACTGGCCGCGTCGGATGGTCATCCGGCCACGCCCGCCGTCGTCATGTCGGCGCTCAACGCCGAGCGGATCCGCCAGTGCGTCGACGGCCTTCCGGGACACGAACGATGGCACGAGGTACTTGGCGAACTGGAGCGCCGCCCTTACGGCAGGCTGGCCCAACAGTTGTCCGTCCCGTGGCACCTGGCCGTAGTAACAGCCTTGTACGAGGAACGGGACGACGACGGGGGTCATCTGCGGGATCCTTCGGATCTGATCCGGACGCAGTCGGCCCCGCCGGACGCCGGGCCGGTGTCCCTGTACGCAGCCACCTTGCTGCGCGCCGGCGGCTCGGACGGCAGCGAAGCTCGCCGGATCCGCAGCATGCTGAGCGAGATCGCCGCCTACCTAGTGGACAACCAGGCGTTGCAGCGCCGGGCCGGCGGCGAACCGCTGCCCCATGTGGACATCGTCGTTCACCGGCTGTGGCCGATCACGGGAGCACGTTCTGCCCGCTGGCTGAGCGCTGCCCTGAGCATGGTGCTGTGGACGCCCGCAGCATTCGTCGTCTGGTGGGTCCTGGGACGGATGGACTGGCCCTCGGCGCTCGACGCGGGCATAGCCATCGCGGCGTCCCTGCTGCCGCTGCGCTCCCTGTGGTCCAGCCTCGCCTGGTGGCCGCATCCCAAACGGATCGTGCTCGGCCGACTGCGCACCAGGGCCGGTCGGGCGCGGCTGGCGATGACCCTCCCCGGCGCCCTGGCATTGGGCACGGTGCTGGCGGCCACCGGGCGACCCGACTACACCGTGGCGTTCGCGATCTCGTTCGCGGTGGTGTTCGGCGCCGGGATCGCACTGGCCGTACGGGACACCGCGGACAGCCGGCTGCTCGTCCTGACCGGCACTGCGACGGGCCTGCTCCTGGGACTGCTGGGGCGGGTACTGGTCGGCTTCCTCGGTGCGGCCGGCGGACTGCTGTTCGGCACCGCCGGGGCGGGGCTGGCCCTCTTCGCCGCCGTGGCGGCCGCGTTGCGCTTGCCGGAGGCGACGCCCGGACATGTGCGCAATCCCGTCTTCGGTGAATTCGTGAGCAACGACCTCCGCACCGGACTGGTCTCGGGCACGCTGACCGCAGCGATCACCGCGGCCATGCTCGCGCTCCTGCCCGGGCTGGGGGCCTCACTGCTGCAGATCGCCGTGGCGGCTGGCGGGGTCGGCCTGTCCGTGGGTCTGGGCGCGGTCGCCGACACCTGGCGACGGCATGTCTCCATGCTCCTCCTGGCGCGCGGGCGCCTTCCGGTCCGGCTGGGCGTCGCCTTGGAGCACTCCTACCGCTCCGGTCTCCTGCGACGGGCCGGAATCGCCTACCAGTTCCGCCATCTCGAACTGCGGGACCATTTCGCGCACGGCGCACTACGCTGACGCCCGGGACGGCGGACGGCGCCGACGCGTCCCTTCGGCGCTGGTGCGTCGCGACGGGGGAGACAACGACATGGACGCCAGGCAGATCATGGACTACTACGCGTCGTCAGTGGTACCGCTGAGGTCGCGGATCCTCGACGAACACCGGGAACTGGCAGCGGACTTACCCGAGCCGGCCCGTTCCTCCCTCATGGCCGTCATCGAGGAACTGCCGGTGCACCGGCTTCCCGCCCGCCCGGTCCTCACCTATCTGGGCTGGCTGCTGGCGGGAGGAGACGCGGAGTCGCAAGCGCCCGCGTACGCGGCGATCGCCTCCGAATTCTTCCACGAGGCCGGACTGATCTACGACGACATCGTCGACTCGTCGCATCACAGGCGCCAGCAGCCGACGGTGTGGGCTGCGTACGCCTCACTGCACGCCGAGGAGCCGTGGGCCGGGTCGTTCGGCCGCGGTGTGGCGCTCTGGCAGGGCGCCCTCCTGCTGCGCTGGGCGGAGGACGCATTCGCCCGTGCTCTGCTCGCCGTCGAGCCGTCGTGCGTGAGCGGCGCACAGCACGTGTGGCGAAGGTCGGCCGCCGACCTGTGGGCGTCCCAGCACATCGACCTGGTCGTCTCGGCGAAAGAGGGGAACACCAGTTCGCCGGGCTCCGCCGAGCGGGTCGTCACCCTTAAGGGCCGCTATGTGGCGCTGCTGCCCCTGCAGATCGGCTGCGCGCTCGCCGGGGGAGAGCCCCCTCTGATGGCCGCGCTGAGCGCGTACGCCGAACCTTTGGGCAGGGCCTACATCCTCAGAAATGACCTCGAGGGCGTCTTCGGGACCTCGCGCAGCAAGCCGCCGAACGACCTGCGCGAGCGGCGGCTCAGCATGCTGATCGAGTATGCGCGCACCATGGCGACTCCAGTGCAGGCGCGGGTCCTGGACCTGGCCGGCCGCGAGGACCTGTCCGACACGCAGGTGAGTGAGATCAAGTCTGTGCTGGAGGCGACCGGTGCCCGTGACAGGGCCGAACGTGCGGTCCTGATGCTCGCCAAGGACGCCCGGGTCGCCGCCGGTTGGGGGGCCTTTCCCGACGGAGCGCGCTCTTTGCTGGAGCGGAACGTGGACACCGCGCTGAGCTTCCACGACCTGGCTCCTTAGAGTGCCTCGGTGTCGATCTCGAAGCACAGGTAACCGGCCGGGCCGCTCAACAGCAAGGCGGGGTGTACGCCGTTCGGCACGCCGGTGATTTGGACGGGAGCGCCGCACACCACGCTGAGCACGCACTCGCCGGTGCCGGGATCCCACACCCGCAGGACACAGTCGTCACTCGCGGCGGCGAGCAGGGGCCGTTGACGGGCGCTTGTGAAGGCCACCACACCGCTCACCTCGCCGCCGTGGCCGGTGATGACGCCTTCCTCGGCGCCGGTCGACGCGTTCCACAGCCGTACGGTTCCGTCCGAACCGGCCGTGGCGAGGAGGGTCCTCGCCCGGTCGTCCCGGAAAACCGCCACGTCGTTGACCGCGCCTTTGTGACCGGCCATCCGGTTTCCGGCGTCGCTGCCCGTGAGAGCGTCCCGGACCAGGACCAGCCCGTCACGGCCGGCGGTCACGAGACGGGGACGCATGCCGCGCCCAGGAAAGACGGTCATGGCCGTGACAGCGGCCAAATGGCCGGAGCGGTACCAATACGCCGTCCCGCCCGACGGATCGCAAACGTGGACCGTGCCGTCGGTGACCGCCAGGGCGCACCGCGGGCTGCCGTCCGCAGCGGCAAACGCCGCTGACGCGGTCACCGTCGTCCCGGGCTCTACCACCAATGCCAGCGGCGCGGTGGTTTCCTGACCTGTTGTCGCCACCGTGAATCGTACGCGGCGGTCCGCCGACGCGGCGACGAGCAGGAGGCGCCTTCCGGACGCCACGGCCGTGGCGGCGGTGACCGGGACGCGGACGCGGTCGCCCCACCGGCCGGTGACGGCACCTGACCGGACGTCGCGGACCTCCACAATGCCGTCCCGGTCGGCCAGGACAGCCGTCGGTCGGCCCTCGGTACTGATGACCGTCACGAGAGTCTGTGTCCGGTCGCGGCGCCGGGTATGGGGTCCGGGCGCGTCCACGAAGGCGGCCGGATCCCACAGCCGCAGCGTCCGGTCGTCGCCGGCGGTGGCCAGCAGTTGGCGGTGCCGGCTTCCGGTGAGCACGGCCATGGCGGTGACGGCGCCCTGATGCCCGCCGCGGGCGTATCGGGCGGTTGCGGTGGCCGGGTCCCAGACCCGTATGGCGCCCGTGGCGTCTCCGGCGGCCAGCAGGAACCGGCCGTCCACACCCTCGAACCCGCTCAGGGTGGTGATCTGCCCCGTGTGCGCCTCGTGGCCTTCTTGGCCGTCGTCGCCCTCGTGGACTCCGAGGACCCTCGGTACGTCGGACCGGTCGAGATCCCAAAGGCGCAGGACGCCCTTGCCGTCCCCGGTGGCCATCAACGCCCGCCCATCCGCTCCTGTGAAGACGGCGAGCACGTTGATCCGGGCGTCGCCGCCGCGCAGTTCCCGCACGGGCACGCCCGTCGACAGATCCCACATGCGCACCGCACCGTCGTGGCCGGCCGAGACAAGGAGAGTGCGCCCCCGCTCCGTCGTGACGGCCGTCAGAGCGCGGACCGGCGCGGCGTGCGCCGACCAGATGACGGCCTCCTCGGCGCCCGTCGCCGGATTCCGGACCCGGATGGTGCCCTCACCGTCCCCTGACGCGAGGAGCGGAAAACCGTCCGGCCCAGGGAACACTGTGAGCGCGTTGACCCAGTCCTCGTGGCCGGTGAGTTCCCGCACCTCGGCCCCCGTCATCGGGTCCCACACCCGCACCGTGTGGTCCCGCCCCGCCGACGCGAGGAGCGCGGGGCCGCCGGGCGGGGTGAGCGCCACCAGGGCATCGACGCCGTCCTCGTGCCCCGTCATGGGCACGCCCACGGCGGCTCCGGTCACGGGGTCCCACAGACGGACGGTCCCCTCGGCGTCCCCGGCGGCCAGGAGCCACCGTCCGCCGGGAACCGGAACCCGCGCGAGGCCGCGTACGGTTGCGGCGGTTCGGGCCACCACGTTGGCCGGCAGCTCCCAGTCCGACCACAGGGGCCGCACCAGCGAGCCGGGCACTGCCTGTGTGGGGTGACGCGGGCCCCGCCCACCCGAGAAGAGGGCCAGGTGCAGGCTGGAGGCGCGGGAGCGGTAGTCGGCGTCACCGGCGAAGGGCTCGATACCCGCCCACGCCGCGAGTGCCCGCGTGTGCGGTGAGCCGGTCACCGGAAGCCCCATCAGCCCCCGCACCGCTGCGCCGGACTCCCAGGGCAGGAACGCCGGAGCGAGGTGGGCGTCGTCCAGCACGCCTCCCGCCGCCGCGTGACGGGCAAGATGGCGCCGGATGTAGGGGTGGGGGCTGGCCTCGGACGAGGAGCCGGCGATCGTGTCCGCGAGGGCCCGGGCGATACGCCGGTGCGCCCGCGCGTCAGTGTCGTCCGTCATGACTGCCCGCCCTCCCCGGCCTGCGAGGCGGACCGGCTCGATCCGTACAAGCCGTCCGACCCTCACAGACCCCTCTCTCTGGTACACAAACGGCTATATCCTGGCACCAGTTGTGTCCGTGTAATCTCACGTTCGTCGGATGGAGCGCCGGCCGTGCACGACTACCGGCAGGCGTTCACCGCCCGAGCCGCCGCGACGTTCGCCGTCGCAGGTCTTTTGATGCTGTCCCTAGCTGCGCTGCTCGCGCAGACCTTATACGGCTGGAGCCCGCCACACATCGGGCGTCCGGTCTGCGCCGCCACCGCAGTCCTCGCGGCGGCCGCACTGGCCGCCCTGCACGCCGTGCGCGTGCTCTCGGCCACCGGAGAGGCACAGGACCTCTCCGCGCCCGCGCTCGCCGACAAACTCGCCGGCATCTGTGCAGCGCGTGAGCGGCGTCAGTTCGACCAGCTGGTGGAGACCGGAGCACCGATGGACCTGCTGTTCCGGCGGTTACGTGACTCGGCGGGCCATCCGCAGGGAAGCGGCGCCAGTCGGCTGAGTGACGTCGCCTCCTACTACCGAGGCTGCGAGAATGAACGTCTGATGTTCCTCGGCGAGGGCGGGTCGGGCAAGACCGTCATCCTCGTCCATCTGCTCCTGCAGATGCTGGACGAGCGCGCGCCTGGGGGACTGGTCGCCTGGAGATTCTCACTCTCCCGGTGGGACACCTCACGGAACCTGTCCGCCTGGATGGCGGAGGAGATTTCCCGAGACACCCGGATACCGTTGGCCCAGGCCCAGGATCTGGTGACCCGTGGGCTCGTTCTGCCACTGCTGGACGGCCTCGACGAGATGGACCCCCCGCACACGCCGTTCCCGACCCGCGCCGCCGAAGTGGTCGAACAGCTCAACAAGGCCGAGCGCTTCGACAAGCCGATCCCGTTCGTGCTCACCTGCAGGACCGACACCCACGACAGACTCGTCAGCCGTGGGGCACGACTGACGGACACCGTCGCCGTCCAGATGCTCCGGCTCAGCCCGAAGCAGGTGCAGCGCCACATCAGGAGCGTCGCGGACGAAGAGCGCTGGGCGGACGTCCTCTCCCATCTGGAGAAGGACGCCAACGGCCGCCTCGCCCAATACCTCAACCTGCCCTGGCGACTGGCCATGGCGGTCATCATCTACGACAAGAAGTCCGGTGACGGGTACGCGCGGGACCTCTCCGACCTCACAGCCCCGGGATGGTCCGACGACACACCACCCGTGACCGTGGGGCGGTTCGTCGAGGAACTGCTCAGCCGCCCCGCCGTCGCCCGCCGCCGCGAACCCACCCGCCGCACCCTCGCCACCCTCGCCGCGTACCTTCACGACAAGCGCGGCCGGGGTGACGAGGGAAGGGCACTTCCAGGCGTGGAGGAAGGCAAGACGCTCTCGGGCGTGGACCTGGTCGTGCACGAACTGTGGCCGGTGGGCGGGCCGCGCGCCCCGCGCTACGTCACCGCCGCGCTCAGCCTGCTGCTGTGGATTCCAGCCGCCGCAGCCGTGCTCTGGGCCGTCGGACACATGGCATGGCCCTTCTGGCTGAAAGCCGTGGTATACGGCGTACTCGGTCTCTTCCCCGCTTACTCCGCCCACACGAGCCTCGCCCAGTGGCCGCATCCCCGTAACGTCGTACTGGGCAGATTCCGCACCCCGACGGGCGTCAGACGGCTCTCGGCCGCCGCGGCGGTGGGCCTACTCATGTTGATCCTCCTCGCGGCCACCGGTGCCCCGGGGTTCACCGCCGCCTATGCGGCCATGTTCGCGCTGATCTTCGGAAGCGGATCGGCCCTCGCGGTACGAGAGGGGGCGGACGTGCGGGTCCTGGCCGCGGTCGCTGCAGCCGTGGGACTGGTCTTCGGACTGGCCACCCGCCTCGCGCTGGGGTCGCTCGGCCCGGCCGGAGGCATGCTGGCCGGCACCGGCGGCGGCGGATTCGCCCTCGTGCTCGCGGTACGCGCGGCCCTGCGGGGCGGTGCCGAACCCGGCCACGTCCGCAACCCCGTGTTCGAGGATTTCATCGCCAACGACGTCCGGACCGCCTGCGTGTCGGGCTCCATGCTGGCGGCGATCGCCGCTGTCCTCCTGCACTACCTGCCGCTCTCGGCGTCAGCGCTTCAGGTCACCCTGGTGTCCGTCGGAGCCGGCTTCTCGCTCGGCTTCGGATTCGTCGCCGACGCCTGGCGGCGGCACATCGCGCTGCTCATCTGCTGCCGGGGCACGCTGGCCTTCCGCCTGACACACGTGCTGGCCCAGGCGCACGATGCCGGACTGCTCCGCCGCGCCGGCATCGCCTACCAGTTCCGTCACCTCGACCTCCGCGACCACTTCGCCACCCTCTCCGCCGAACTCACCGGACACTGGCCGGGCGGACGAGGAACCCGGTCCGGTCCCCCTGCACCGTCCGCCAGAGAAAGGTAGGACCCGTATGGCAGCCGTCGTAGGCATCCACGGCATAGGCAAGGAACAACTCGGCCGCCGGCAGATGCTCACAGAGTGGGGCCCCGCCCTCGGGGACGGACTCGAGCGGGCGGCCGGCGGGCCGGTCGCCGTCCCCGCGTTCGACCTCGTCTACTACGCCGACCTGTTCCTCAGAAAGCCTTCGGACGGCTCCGCCCGCAAGGGCTCAGGACCGGACACGGAGGTCATCACCTCCTGGCTCACGGACCTGAGCGACGGCACCACACAGGAGGAACTCCTCGACGCCCTCTCGGACATCGTCGACGCACAGGACATCGCGGACGCCGAGGCGGCACCGGCCAAGGGCTACACACGTGTTCCGACATCCGTCCAGAGAGTCCTGCGTGCCGTCGACCGCCGCTACGGCCCGGGAGCGGCCCTGCTGTACGTGGGCGCCTTCCGGCAGGTGCGCAGATATCTGGGGGACCCGGCGCTCAAGCAGGAGGTGGACGACCGCGTCGACGCCGCCGTCCCCGAGGACTGCCGGGTGCTGATGGGCCATTCCCTGGGCTCCGTTGTCGCGTTCGAGTACGTGCGTCGGCACAGGCGCCGCCGCCTCGACCTACTGCTGACGATGGGATCGCCGCTGGGCCTGCGCATGGTGCGGTCCCGGATGCCCAATCCCCGCTACGGCGCGGTGCACGGCCTCCCGGTGGGGGTGCGTTCCTGGGTGAACGTCCTCGATCCCCGCGACCCCGTGACCGGCGGCAGGCATCTGGCCGACCGGTGGCCCAAGGTGGACGACCGGCAGGTCGACAACCAGGCCGACGCGCACTCCGTGACCCGATATCTCGGCAAACGGGAGACAGGGGCGGCGGTGCGGGAGGTCCTCGCGGCGACAACCCCGTGACGCAGGTCGCCGACGAGGCTGTCCTCAGACGCCACTTCGTGGCGATCGCGACCGCCGACTATGACGACCCGCACTGGCAGCCGCAGAAACTGCCGGTGGACGACGAGGTCCGCGTGATGCGGGACTGGCTCTGCGCGAGGACGCTGGGCCGACGGCGCTTCACCCCCCTCCACCCGCATCTCGCCGACAACCCGACCCTGACGGACATCAGCCACGCCCTGCAGGACCCCGAGCCGCACGCGCGGTGGCGTGAGGCAGACGCCGCGGTGGTCTACATCACCGGTCACGGCACGGTCGCCGACGAGACCCACTGGAGTGTCCTGCGGCGCACGATGAAGGGTGGCCACGCGGGCACCGCGCAGCGCACCGGTCAGCTCATCGCCTGGCTCGCGGAGAGCGGCATCGAGCACCTGCTGGTCATCGTCGACGAGTGCTATGCCGAGAAACTCAGCGCCGATCTCGTCCAACGGGAGAGCACACTTCCCCCCGGGTGGCTCATCCTGCCGAGCGCCGCGCGTGACGAAGAGGCGGACAGCCGCGCGCTGACCACGGCCATCTCAGAGTTCCTCGAGGACGTCGTGGCCCGCCCATACGCGTACAAGCCCGGCCCGCTGCTCCATGTCGAGGAGTTCGTCCTGGGCGTGCAGAGCAGACTCGGACGAACGCTCCACCCTCTCGGATCCCATCGTTACGGACCGCATCCCTGTCTGCCGCATCCCGCGTACACCGGTGCCCCGGGGGGCGAGGACGACGAAGAGGACGCCTTCGGCCGCCGCGCACTCATGCACCGGCTGATCCGGGCCGCCGCCGGACCGCCGCAGGCGCTGCTGGTGACGGGGTGCGCGGGCAGCGGGAAGTCGGCGGCCCTGTCACAGCTGGCGGCACTCGGCGGTTCGTACCGGGTGGACGCGTTCGTGGACGCCGCGGGGCTGAGCGGCACCGAGGTCATGGCCCGGATCTTCGCGGCGCTGGCGATTCCCGCCCCTGGCCGGCCGGGAGGACCGCCCTCGCCGCAGGAGTGGCTCGAAGCCTGGGCGGACTGGCGTGACAGCACGTCGGAACCTGTCACCGTGGTGGTGGACGCGCCCGACGAGGCCGCCGACCCTGACCGTCTCCTCCAGGATCTGCTGGGCCGGCTCGAGCCGCCGCACACCAGACACCGCCGGCTGCGGCTGATCGTCGGCATGCGGTCGCCGGGCGGAGCGGAGACCGCCGACTCGGAGCCCGCCACCCACACCCTCGCGGACCGTGCCGAAGCGCTGCTGCGCGCCGAGCGCATACGGCTCGACGACCCCCCCTACTGGCGGCGGGACGACATCGCCGCCTGCGTGCGGGCCGTTCTGCTCGGCGACGAGAACTCCCCGTACGCCGAGCAGGAGTCCCTGGCCGACCAAGTCGCCCGTGCCGTCGCCGACGCCGCCGGACCGTCGTACCTAATGGCCCGCGCGGCCGCCGGGAATCTCGCCGCCCGGGACCGTGCCGTAGACCCCCTCGCCCAGGAATGGCGGGCCGTCCTCACAGAAGGTCTCGTGGGGATCTTCCGAGATGACCTGCGCCGGATCTTCCCCAACCCGGGGGACCGGCTCGTCGCGGTGGAGCTGCTCCGCGCCGTGGCGTACGCGTACGGCCGGGGAATGCCGCGGCAAGGTATCTGGCCCGTGGTCGCCAACGCCCTGTCCCGCGACTCCCCTTCGCAGCCCTACGGTGACGAGGAGATTGCCTGGCTGCTCGCTTCCCGCGCAGGGGCGTACCTCACCGCAGACCAGGAGGACGGGGTGACGCTCTACCGGCTGTTCCATGACACGTTGCGCGAGGTGATCACCGGGCACTGGCGGGACCTGGTGGGCGAGGCCCCGGACCGCCGGGACTGATCAGGCCGGCGGCCCGCAGCGCCGACGGCCCGGGTGTGAGGTAGGGCTCTTACGCCCGATGCGTGGTCGGTGGGCTCGTGCACACCTGGTTGCTCTCCGAACAACCGGCCGGACAGTCGACAGGGTGGCGACCGGTTATCAGGCCCGGCTTCCGTGCGGACCCCACGGCGGTTACCGGCCCTCCTCGGCGACGAAGACCTTGAGCTGGTCCTGGCCGAGGCCGCGCAGCCACCGCGCCTGCCGCTCCAGGCCCTCGGCGAGGGACACCCGGGGCCGGTGTCCGAGCAGCCGCCGGGCGTGTGACGGATCAGCAACGGTGGCCCACGCGTCACCTGGCCGCGCTCCGGACACGTCCAGCAAGACGCGTCGTTCCGTGACCGCGGCCGCCACCGTGAGCACATCGAGCAGCGACACGCTCGCGCCACCGCTCACGTTGACGATCTCGTCCCGGGCCGCTACACGCGCCGCTGCTACCGTCGCGTCGACGACATCGCCGACGTACGTGAACTCCCGTTTCTGTGTACCGTCGCCGAACATCCTGAACGGCACGCCCGAGTAGCAGGCGAACAGCATCCGGGAGAAAGCCATGTCGGGGCGCTGACGCGGCCCGTACACCGTGAAGTAGCGCAATGCGACCACGCTGAGCGGGCTGCCGGGACGGCGCGCGTATGCAAGGCACAACTGCTCGGCGGCCAGCTTGGTCACGCCATACGGCGACAGCGGCCGACAATCGTCGGCCTCGGAACTCGGCCCCGTGGTCTCACCGTAGACGCTGGACGAGGACGCGAACACCAGGCGCGGTACGCCGCCGTGGAAACAAGCGTTCACGAGCCTGTGGGTCGCGGTGACGTTGGCGGAGAGATAGTCGCCGAAGTCGGCTCCCCACGATCCTCGCACTCCCGGCCGTGCGGCGAGGTGGAAGACTGCGTCGCGTCCTTCAACCAACTCCTCGAGCGGATCGGCCCGCAGGTCGACGTCGAGGGTGCGCACGCCGGGCCACTGCCAGGGCTCTCCGAAGCGCGGTGGCTGGTGGTCGACAGCCAGAACCGACAGACCGAGCCCGGCCAAATGCTCGACCAGGTGTGAGCCGATGAATCCGTTGCTTCCGGTGACGAGTACGCGCTCCACCAACGTCCTTCCCTCGGTCCGCGGGCATCCTTCGGTCAGGCGCTGGTCTGCTCGTTCGAGACGGATCGGTGTGAGCCGCTGTAACCGAGCAGCATGGCCTCCAGCGCCTCCTCGATCCGCTCGCTCTCCCCGGCGGGCAGGTGCGCGCGCCCTGCCAGGATCCGATTGAGCAGCCACATCTTGTGTGGACCTTCGACCTCAGGAATCCAGTGGCTCACCCCGAGCCTCTTCTGCCACTCCTTTCTCGAGGATGCAAGTGACCTCTCGAATTCGTCCATCACCTCTCGGGCCTCGGGATCCCGGGGGAAGACAGACACGACACGCCTGACCCGGATGTGCTCGTGTCCCACCACGGGCGAATCTGTTTCAAGGGTAATTCCCTCGCCGCTTTCCTGCAGGTCCAGATCAATTTTCGTGCCGGGCAGACTGAAGAGCCGGTCATTAATGCGCATGACATGCCCGTCCGACAAGGACCGTGTGATCCATCGAACGTTTTGAGTCAGCGATTTCACTGTCGAGTACAGGCCCGACAGGATGATGTAGGAGACCACGTTCATCCCGTATCGTCGGCAGGCATCCAACGCCAACCGGTTGACCTCGGCCCCGTCGGACCCGAGTTTCTTGTTGTACGCCTCCAGTTCATCAGGATCGAAGGTCTCCAAGCCCATGCTCACCCCGGTGAATCCTGCGCGCCGTGTCGCTTCGAGAAGGCGGGTGTCGACCGTGAGGGTCCTCGGGTCGACCCAGGTGTCGACCCGGGCCTTGCCGTGATAGGTGACGTTCCTACCGTCGAGGGCGTGAACCTCGTTCCGAACGTCCTCGAGCGCTTGGAGATCTTCCAGGAGATCGCTCCTCGAACCGCCTCTGAGGAAAAACAGGTCATCCTTGAACATCACCTTCCGGGCCTGCGGATTCTTCAGGAGCAGATTCCGCACGTATGCGGCTAGGTCGTGTTTGCGGATGGCGATGACCTTGGCGGTCCTGCCGTTTCCGTCACGGTGAAAGGTGGTCGTACTGCAGAATGCGCAGCCCATGGGGCAGTAGTTACTCGTGTACGGCTTGATGGTGAGGATCTTCCCCAGCAGGATCGGATCATCGAGCTGCTCCGCGGAATAGTGGGCCTTCAACTGGTCCCAGTACAGTTCCAGTCCCACATCCGTGAAGTCCACTGCGAGCGTGGCGCGCGTGAATTCTTCCACCGTGAACGGTTCGGGGTACCCGGTGAAGAATGACCTTTCACCGCCTCTGATATAAAATCCTCGAACGTGAGACAAATACCGCCCGGGGTTCCTCCCGATCGCATCGGTCCCGTACTCGTGAACCTTTTTCAGCAGTTCAGTGAGAGGTTTTTCACCTTCCCCGCGAGCGATCAGACTGAGATTCGGAACGTGCCGAAAAAGCAGCTCTCTCGAGAGTCCCGCTTGCTGGCCTCCTGCTATATGTAATGCATGCGGGAGTATGTCGCCGGCGTCCAGCATGTGGCCGATGTCCCGCGACAGGGTGTCATGCAGAGGGCTGTACCCAACGATCTCGAATCTCGCTTCCTCCAGGAGGCCATTGAGTGTCTCGCGGGCGTCCGCGTAGAGGTTAGGATCGAAGCAGGTCACTTCGATCCCTTCCTTGAATTCGCTTTCCAGCCATTTCCTGATGCGGTGAATACCGAGGGGTGCCGAATTGAAGTAGGTTCCGTGATTCTCGCTGTCGTCGGCCTGGATGAGGATCATTTTGATCTTGTTCATTCGAACCGCCCGTCCGGATACGTATGGAGAAGAGCCCGACGACGTCGGAGGGCGACCTGCCTCGTGTCGGCACTGCGGCGCTCAAGAAACCTGACGTTAGCCGCCGTTGTCGGCGGTGGATAGGCCCCCGGCGGCCAACGCCTTGGCGACTACGCCCAGGCGGGTAAGGGTGGCGGGCTGCGCTGGCTGCACAGTCTCGGTGACGTCGCTGGCCTGACTCTGACCGAGGCCGTGGCACTGGTGGCCGCGCCGCGGTTCATGCCGTCCTGACCAGGTTGCAGACCTCAACGGCGACATACCGCTTGAGGCGCTGTCCTCCCGTCGAGTCTCGCCTTCCAGGGTGTGGCCTTCGTCGTACGCCTAGGTGCGGGGATCGAAGCGCAGCCTGGTGAACACGATGCGGTACAGGGCCGCATCGGGCTGCCGGTCACCGCCATGGTTGAGCCGACGCGAGGTCCGACCGCCGGTTTCGCCGTCACCGTCCACGAGGCTGTCGTAGACGTCGGCTTCATTCGGTATGAGCGTCCCGAGGTGCTCGCGGGCGGGGACGTCTTCCTTCGCCCACTGCCCTCGGTGCTCCAGAAGAATGCGCCTGTTCATCAGGATGGACTGGGTGTGCGGGAAGACTCGGCGGAGCCGGTCGAGGATGGTGAAGCCGTGGGTGTCGAGGTCGCCCCAGCAAACCAGGCGTACATCGTGCAGCCAGGGTAGGGCGGACAGTTGGGTGACCGCACAGCCGCCGCCGTGAATGCCGATGCTGTGCGGCTGGTCGGGGAAAGCGAGGTAGGTGGGCGCGGCGGCGATCGGCACCCAGCGTGAGACCCGGGTGAGCGCGGGCCGTCCGGACTCTATAGGCCGACCGCAGGCGTGCTAAATACCCAACGGCATGGACATGAACATACGCCGCCACGCATCGAGACGTTTCCGCAGGAGCGGAAGCGGTGGGGGTGCTGAGGCCAGGCTCGGTAGCCCCCGGCACGCAAGGTGGGCCCCGCCCGCGGCCCCTGCCACGACCTCACCGGCCAACGGCCCCGGCCCTCTGGCTCTGGGCCGCTCAGCCCCTGCCCCACCCGCCGTCCGGGAGGGAAGCTGGCCAGATGCCAAGGGCCGGCTCCCTGGGACGGTCCGGCAGGACGACATCGACCACCACGGCCGAGCGAGCCCGTGCACTCCGGCTCCCGGTGCCCATCGCGCGGTGGCGCGGCCCCGCGCTCTCCGTTGGGCGTCGGGCGCGGCGCTCGGTCGCCCTCCGCCGGGAGACGACGGAGAAGAAAGAAGGTGGGCGTGATGACTCACGTCGTCGGTGAGGTGATGACCCGCGAGGTTGCCGAAGCCCGCCGGGAGACAACATCGTGGCACGACTGCTGGACCAGCATCGGATCAGTGGTCTGCCCGTGGTCCATCATGATGACAAGGTCCTGGGCGTGCTTCCCGAGACCGACCTGATCCGGCGCCAGGCGGTAAAGTCCGCCGTCCCTTCTGCACGGCGGTTCGAAGGGCCCACGCTGCGGCGCTCCCCCCGCCGCGCGGCCGCCGTCGCCCGGGCCAAGACCGCCGAGGCCCTGATGACATCACCCGCAATCACGGTGCACCCCGAACAACGGGTCGCAGACGCCGCGCGTGCGATGGAACGCCGCGGTGTCGAACGCCTCCCGGTCGTGGACGAGGAGGACCGGCTCATCGGTATCGCCACCAACCGCGACCTGCTGCGCGTCTCCCTGCGGACCGACGAGGTGATCCGCAGGGACGTCATCGTCGAGGTGTTCACCTGCGCCATGTGCCTACCGCCCGACGCCGTGACCGCCTCTGTCCGAGACGGCATGGTCACGCTGGATGAGCGCCTGAAGCATCGCAGCGACATCCCGTTGGCGATTCAGCTGACGTATCGGACCGACGGTGTGGTCGGTGTCGTCAACAGCCTGGCCTACGACGTCGATGACGGCCAGGCCACGACCCTGCTGCGCCCGGGCAAGCAAAGCCGTCACGTGGGCTGAAAGCCTTGAGAGGTCATGCGCTGCGCATGGCCCCCTCGGGCGGGCTGCGCACCAGCGGTGGATGCTGCTCGATGAGCTCCGCGGCAGCGTGTCGGGCGCGCATCATTTCGGGTCCGTGCAGTTCCCGGTGGGGATCGAACGTGATGGTTAACTGGCGCTGATGATCGACAGGCCGTCGAGCCAGAGAAGCCCCCACGAAGGTGATCGCCAGGGCAGAACTCCCTTACGCCGCACCGTTGCTCTGCCCCGCCTGAATCACTCACCGACGCAAGATGCCGACAGGAATTCTCTCCGACCAGACCAAAGGGGAGACGGGAAAAGGCCGACTCCAGCTGGCCAGTGATCTCGGTGAGCGGACGGACAGCTCTCCCATCCGGAATTTTGAAGCGTCGGCGGCGCGAGTGAGGACAAACTGAACGCCGGCCTGCCCGTCCCGGCTCTCACCGCGGCCCGGCCGAGATGAAGGTGACACCATCCTCGGTGAACAGGGCAACTCCTTCACCCGGGCAGGGCAGCACATGCAGGATGCGTGCGCCGGCGTCGTAGCTCTCGTCGTCTTCATACAGGACGGGAACGAGTTCCGGTGGCGCCGAGCGTGTGCCCCGGCTGTGCAGTTCGTCGGGCGGTTCCTGTGTGGTCTCTTCCTCCCACTTTAGGGAGAATCCCGTCAGCAGGCTGCCGTTGGCGGCGTAGAAGCGGCCGGGCTCGGAGTCCTCCGCAGCCACCACCTGGTCCACTCGACGGTCCAGCTGGAAGATGTCTCCCGCGATACCGGGCCATCGTGTTCTGCGCCACCAGCAACGCCGTACAGGCTCGGGGTCGGTCGCGGCGGCCGGCAGGAGATGGACTTCCAGTGCGGTTCCGGGTGTGGGATAGGTCCGTTCTCGCGCGCGAAGGGCCGTCATGTGGCCGTCGGCGTTGATAACGGCGTCCGAGTCGCGTAGCGCATTGGGGGTCGCGTACCAACTGCCGTCCGCCTCTGGTGGGAGCAGGTGGATCGGGGTGGCCTCCGCGCGGTCCGTCGAGACCATCCGCCATGCCCGGCCACTGCCCAGCCTGCGGCTGTCCGCGGGCGGGATACAGAGGTAGGGGCCCCGGCCGGCGAAGGCGTGCAGGGATTCCGGCTCTGCTCCATCGGGACAACTCACCGGAGTGAACGTGTCGGAGGTTGTGTCCCACAACAGGTCCGGTCCCTCGTCGACCGTGAGGTACAGCAGGTCAGCTGCCCTCAGAGCGTGCATGCCGACGACTTGTCCGGGATGCCCGATCGGCATGCGGCGCACTGTCATGGGCTGTTCGGGGTCCCAGAGCACCACGGAAGCGCTGCCCTCGTAGAGGTCCATGACCAGCTTGTTGTGGAAGGCGAGGACTACGAGACGTCCTTGGATCACGGCCCAGTCGATGGCCGTCACCTCGTCGGGCGAGACGGGGATGTTCCAAGGCGGAGCGAGCCGGGCGCCGGAGCGCGTGTCGATCAGAGTCGCCCTTCGCTGTTCGCTCAGGTGGCCCTCGTACGGAGTTGTCACGAGGAGGACGGGCCGCCCTCGGTGTGTTCCGGTCCGGCCTGGGACGCCCGTCAGCGGCTCGGGGACCTTGGGCTCTCCGGGGTACCTTTCCCCCCGCATGGCCCACAGGCCGCCGGGAGGCCACGTGGACGGATCGAAGGGGTCACGGGCGTAGGGGCCGGCCTTGCGCAGGCGCAGCCGCTTCTTCTCAATTCCGAGTGTGTGGCGTTCGCCGTGCACGGTGAGTTCCACAGTGTCGGGGCGCAGTTGGCAGGGAGGGCCGAGCCGGGTGCCGGTGTGCGGGTCGCGCTCGTAGCGTTCCCGACAGGACGACAGGAACAGTCGGCGGCGGCCGTCGAACTCTTCGGTCCACACGGACTTGTAACTCGGGTATCTTTCCCAGCGGTTGCGACGCGTCTTTCGGTAGTCCGGGTTAGTGTCCAGGACCTCGCCGGTGAGCGGGTCCCACAGGTCGATCGCGAATTCGTCGTCGGTCATGGTGGCGCGCAGCCGGAAGCCCGCCATGGCCCGCTCCTGCGGCCGGTCCTCGCGGTCGAGCAGGACGAGGGACGTGAGTCCGCCGGCCACCTCCCAGTCGGAGAGGCGGGTTCCGTCGCCCAGTGCCCGGCACTCGACGTGTCCGTAGGACAGACACACCACTGCGGGCTCTCCCCGCACCGTGGTGAGGGCGAGGCCGTTCAGCGGCAGCGCGTCGATGTGTTCGGGTGTGTGCATGGGCTGTGGTGAGTCGGCGTCGAGGTCGAAGCAATACAGGCGGTCGGTCCAGGTCGCGACCACTGCGACGGTGCGCTCGCCGATACGGCCCAGGGCGCAGTGCCGTGCAGAATTCTGTGCGCCGTGCTCTTCCTCCTGGTCGAAGAGGAGATCGGGAGACAGGTGGTCGCCGTCATCCATCGACCAGCGCCTCAATCGGTTATCGGTGTGGTAGACGACGAGTGTTTTCCTGCGGGCGTTGGTCACCGAGCCGAGGAGGTCGCTGGCCTTTGCTCGGCCAACCGGCACGAGGTCGCCGATGGGGGACCGTGTTTCGAGGTCGAACACCTGAAGGAAGTCCTGGTGGTGCCGGCTGCCGAGCACGACGCAAACGGGCTGCCCGAGCCACGAGAGCGCGATCATGTCACGGGGGCCGCCTTCGAAACCGGTGGGCAGTTCGTCGTCGAGGATGAGTCTGCGACGGCTCCAGCGGGTGGCGCGGCGCGGTGGGCAGCAGCAGTCATTAAGTCGGTCCGCGAGCGTGTCGGCGCCGCTGCGGCGGGCTGCGGCTTGAAGGATCTGTGCCCGGACCGTGGCCGGAGTGTCGCGGTGCAGTGCCGTCGTGGCCCGCAGAGCCTGCGCGGTGCGCGGGACGTCCGCGCGGTTGACCGCGGTCAGCAGGGCTGTCTGGTCGCTGTGCAGGAGGAGCCCAGGGTCATCCAACAGCGTGTGCAGCGTGTGCGCCGACCGCGCGTGGGTGGTGAGGTGGTCGAGGGCGTAGCGGGGCGCGGCGTGCCAATCGGGTGTCGCGCCGTCCCAGGGCACCGCACCGATCAGCGCTTGGGCGATCGCCTCGTGCGCGGCCTCCTCGTCGTGCCCCTTCGCCAGCCAGTGGGCCAGGGCGGTGTGGGAGAGACGGAAGGACGTGTCACCGGCCGCGGTGTCGGTCACCGTCGTAGGCACGAGGTAGTCGCCCACGAGCCGGAGTAACTCCGTTACGTCGTGGGTGGTATAGCGGCGCCCGCTCAGGGCGGACGCCGCCTGTGGCCATACGTGGGCGGACGACAGACCGGCACCGCGGGCGAAGGCGAGGGGCCGCAGGAGCCCCTCGGCCCAGGGCAGCCGGCCGCCAAGCCGCTCGGCGGTCTCCGCCCTCAGCGCACCGTGGATGCCGTCCTCGGCCAACTGGCGCCATTCCTCGCTGCCCGGAAGAGCGGTGGAGGACCGCCGTGCCAGCGCCCTGGCGAGCAGACCGGCCAACAGGAAGGAGGGCTCGCCCCGATCGGCCACCTGCCGGACGGCTGCGGCGAGCAGGTGCGGCGGAGCGCCGCGCCACACGCTGTCCGGAACGGAATCGGTCAGGTCCTGGCGAACGGCGTGCTCCAGTGCCTTCCGGTCCGCGTAGTTTGGGCTGTCCAGGTCGATCGTCACGAGGTCGGGACGTTCCAGCAACGGCAGACGGTGCGATCTTGTGCCGATGAGCAGCCTCACCCGGGGCACATCGGTCTCGATCAGGGGCACGAGCAACGTTCGACACAACTGCTCGGGCCGGTCCGCCTCGTCTAGCGCATCCAACAGTACGACCGGCGCGGCTTCCTCGGCCGGTGCGGGTGCCGTCAGGATGTCAGCGACGGTCTCGGCATCCACTCCGCAGGCGGCGCCCAGTACGCGTGTGACCCTGGCCCGGTCCATCGCGGTCACGTACAGGTGCGCCGTCAGCACGGGCCAGCCACCCCGGGAGGGAGCCGTGCACGCGTTTGGAACGGTCTGCCGCCCGTACTCGTCGTGGGCGAGTGCCGTCTGCCGCAGCAGTGCGGACTTCCCCGAGCCCATTCCGCCCGTGACCACCAAGGCCGTTGCTGCGGCTGTGTCCGGAGCCGGGTGGAGCCATTCCTCGATGCCTCGGATGGCCTCTTCCCGCCCGAAGAAGGCCCCGTGTGGGCTCGCTTGCCGCCGGGTGGTGGCGGTCGGCTGCAGGTATTCCTCGGACAGCTGCCGCAGCTCGTCGGCCGGAGCCGGAGCCTGTGGAGCGGGCGATGTCCTGCTCTGGCCATGTGGCCGCCCGCGGTCGGTCAGCGTGCTGAGGCTCGGCGCTCGCCCGCCGTCCGTCTCCAAGTGGCTTACGAACTCGGCGTCCTGGGTGAAGGCATAGGCCGGTACCGCATGCAGGCGCCGGTCGTCGAAGTGCGCGTCGTCCGTGATGACCACCCCGACCAAGCAGTCCCCGCAAAAGACGGCGGCACCCGACACGCCGGCCCAGTTATGTCGGTCCGGATGCGGACGCGGGGCGGCACTCTGGTCCAGGACGAGACCGCCGGCGAGCCCCTGGCCGAAGGTGGGGAGCCGACCGGTGAGGTGCTCGACGCGCGCTACCTCGTCGTCGTACCGGGCGAAGCTCGGAAAGCCCAGGGCCTCGTAGTCGAGGACTCCCGCGACCGGACGCCCCCAGAGCACCTCGCCCGGCACGTCCACCGGCCGGTCGAGCCGGATCAGCGCGACATCACGCGCGGTGCCCGCCCAGCACAACCGACCAGACCGGTGTTGCCGGTCGCCGTGACCGGGGTGCCCGATGACGACATCGATACGCTGGTGTGGCTTCCGGTCATGGGTGGCGGTGACGACATGCAGAGCGGTGAGCACAAGCCGCGGAGTGAGGACGTAGCCGGAGCCGCTGGCTTGGACGTACTCGGCATCCCCTGCGCGCACGGCGGCCAGGCGGCGCGGATCCACGGCTAGTCCGCCCGCCCCGGCGGGTCCTGCTCCCCGTGCGCGGCGGCGCCTGGTTCCCACTGCTCCTTCCGTGTCTCCCGCACCTGTGTGTTGCGACCACCGAATGCTTCGTCGCGGACCTTCAGCTTGAGCGTGAGCTTGTGAGTGCGGGTGCTGCCGCGTTCCGCGCCGAGATCCGCGCTCACCACGCCGAACGCCAGCTTCACCCCTGGCCTGACATCCGAACGCAGCTCCAGTAGGAGTTCGAGGGTGGCCTCCTCGATCTCGAACCTCAGCCGTCGCCGCGCACCGGCCTCCTGCGCCGCGTCCAACTCGGCCCTCAGCGTCTCAAGCGCCTCCGTTAGACCACCCGGCTCTCCCTCAGGAGGCTGCTGGCTCCCGTCGTCCCAGCCCTCCGTGTCGCCCCAGCCGTCTCCGTGGTTCTGTCGATGTTCGGCTTCGTACACGGGTCCCCCCTCACACCGCGCGGCAGCAGCCGCCACCGGGCTCCAAGGCCAGTGTGCGCCAGCCGGAGCCGTTCGTGCAGCGGAACGCATCCGTCCTGTTCAGCCCGCCCACGAGAGACGTGGCGCCGCGTGGACACGAGCAGCATTGGCACGCTATCGGAGATCGGCAGCGGCGCCGACGACGTGGAGGCGGACGTGCGGAGCAAAGCCAATCAGGGAACGGGGGTTCTCCGCCGTGATCCCTTCTTCGTACCGCAGCCCTTTCACGTCGAGGTAAATCTGTTCAAGATCCTCTCCGGCCCACGTCGCGAGCTGCTGACGCAGCCGGAGCCCGCTCGAGTGGCCCAACGTTCCAAAGGAACCCGTCCGCGTCGCTTATGTCGGCTGAGGCACGCTGCCGGCGGGAGGCCGGCACAGACGCCGGAACTGCGAATGTCGTGTCAGAACACTCGTAGAGGGGAGTTCTCTGCCAGGCACTGCGCGCGGATCCGTTCGCCGGCGTCGGCGAAGGCAGGGAGGTCCTTTCTCTCCGCGGCGCGGACCAGGTCCTTTAGCGCCATGGCAAGTGCGGTGTTGTGGCCGTCCTCGGCCAGCCCCACGGCCTCGAAGAGTGCTGCGGTCTTGTCGGCTCCGGTCATGTGGTCCGCGCTGCGCATGATGTCGTCGAGCTTCTGGCAGGCACGCGCGGTGGCCCCATGGGAGGCCACTTCAGGCTGGCCCGCGCTCGTGTCGACTGTCAGCCCGGCGAGGACCACCGTTAGGGCCAGTGCGCCGGCTGCGGCGAGGACGGCCCGCTGTCCGCGGGAGACAGGCGAGAAACCGGTGAAGATACGGGTCGGCGTGTCTTGCTGCCGTGTCCACCAGGAGCGCACCGCGGCGGCCGATGCGGCTCCGACGACCGCGACCGCGGCGCCCGCCACCACCGTCCGCAGCAGGCTGTCGCGTATGGCGGAAGGGGCGATGTTGAATCGACAAGGCCCGGGGGCGAGTGCGAGCGCGTCCCAGCATCCGCCCGCGACGGCCGACCCGAGGAACACCGCCGTCACGAGGCACCCGGTCACGAATGCAGCCATCAGTCCGAAGAGGACCGCGGGACGGCCGTGCGCGTGGTGCAGCCGTGCGGTGACGAACGCTGCCACTACCCCCTGCAGCAGCACGGCCGCGATGACCAGCCAATGCTCGAACACTCCGGCGTAGCCGGGGCTGCCGCGGAGCTCTTCGGGTACGCGGAAGTGGATCGACAGGCGGGCTCCAATGACTACGACGGTGAAAACGGCCATTCCCCCGAGGGCGGACATGACGACCCACCGGGCCCAGCCGGACGATGGTGCGTACGTGCCCCGACGCCACAGCACCGCGAGCGGAAGGGCCCAGAGAGTGACTGCCGCCAGCACCGTGGGTGTCCAGCGATAGAAGAGCAGGACCATGGGATAGTTCAGCGCCGCCCATGCCCACAGTGGTCCGGCGGGGACGATTGCCGAGGCGGCGCGGTGGTCGGCCACGAGCCCCTCGTTGACCACGTGGAGACCGTCCGCGAGGTCGTAGAGCAGTAGCCACCAGGCGAGCAGGACCGCCAGCGGCACGACCGCAGCTACCCAGACGACGGGCCAGGCTCGACTGAGAGGACGGCCCAGGGGATCGAGCCAGACCATAGCCCCCTGCGCCATCCAGCGGAAGAAGAGCACCATCAGCACGCCGAGAACGAGAGACCACATTCCCGCAGCCCGCGACGGAAGGAAGGTTCCGCCATCGCCGATGCCGTTGTCCGCCGCGATGTAGCGGCCCGCCACAAGACCGACGGTCAAACCAACAGCGGGAAGCACCGTCGGGGGCCGGGCCCCGTCCGCCGCTTCCGGTCCTCGGCCCCTCGCCCAGGCGCCCGCCCGCCATATTCCGGCCCCGGTCACAGCCACCACGGAAGGTGCGAGCACGAGGGCGGCGATCCAGAAAAGCGTTCGTGTGTCCGGACCGATAAAGGCTGTCAACAACATCGTGTTCAGACTGGACACCCCGACCGTGGCGGACAGGCCAACAACCAGGCACTCGGTGAAACCGAGACGGAACAGACCTTCCGGACATCGGATCTGGCACGCACGCTGCCGACCAGTGGGATGCAGCCGTAAGGGACCCCGCAGCCACAACGACCGCCGCGGTTCGGTTGGAGACGGGGCGCTCAGCAGTCTCAGCAGCCCCGCCCGGGTGCCGCTCCAGGAGGCGGCACGGACATCGGCGGCAATTTCGCGGACACGTAGCACGGATGCCGCCGTCAGACATACGACGCCGACGAGAACCACCGCGCGCCAGCTCACGTCGAATGCGTTCTCGGTGTCCGTCGCGGCCAGCGCGATAGTGAGCGGAATGAGCCCGAGCGGCACGAACGACACGATCAGCGCCACGGTGAGGTAGGTGATGTCGATATCCCGGTTCCGGATGTGGGCCAATTCGTGCAGTACCACGGTGCGCAGGTGTTCCATGTCGTCGGCGCTTTTGTCGATGAGTCCGTCGTTGAGCCTCACGCGGTAGTCGCCGAGCCTGCCGAAAGCGAGGGCGCCGGCCTCCTTGCGGTTGGGGGCCACGTAGAAACGCGGCTTCACGCGCAGCCCAGCCTGTGTCACCAGGGACTCAAGAACCTGTGACAGCGCGGCTTCGCCGGGATCGATGTCCGGCCGCAGGGGTGCGAGCCGTTGCCACTTGGTCCGCAACCACGGGAGGACCAGGTGGACGACGGCGGTGGTGAGTGCCAGCAGCGCCAGGCCCGCGAGAACCCACGCTGTGCTCTCCTGCCGACCGGGCGCGGTACACGCGAGGAACTCCTTTGTATAGCTTCCCGGTGCGGCTCCCCGTGGGACGGCGGCCTCCAGTACACAGTCGCGATAGTGGTCCGCGGCGCCGGGACGGATCGCGTAGTAGAACAGGTTGTAAATGAAACCGGAGGTACCGAACAGAGCGGTGACGAGCAGGACGAAGCGGAACTTCACGCCGTCGGGCAGGCCGAATGGGTCGGGGTGCACCTGGCCTGCATGGTCACAGCGGTGCTCGGCCTGCCACGCACCTGCGCGAGCAGACGGCAGCTTCCATGCCATTACGGCCCGAGTTCCGCGACCAGGGCGTCAGCGAGCCGCAGAGCACTGGCCTCGTCCAGACCCTGGGACAGGGCGAGTTCGCGAGCGTGGGCATGCACCAGGCCCAACTGTTCGGCGCTGAGGTGCTCTTCCTCCGTGGAGGCCGCGCCGTGCACGTCCGGTGCCGTCTCTCCGGCGCTCGCGCGTCGCAGCATCAGCCGGAGGAGCCGCGCCGCGGCCTCCCGGCCCCGATCGGTTGCTGACGCGACCAGCGACTCGGTCAGTGACGTGAGCACGCCCTGCACGACGGCGAGAGCGAAGGGGGTCAGTGCTACGACCGTTTCAGCAGTACCCCAGGCGAGTAACTCCTCCTTCGGCCTGGCCCGCAGGCTTTTTCGTGCCGCGTTCAGTTCCGCCTCGGGGTCCTTGAAAAAGGCGTCGCTACGGCGCCTGAACAGCGTCAACTCCCGCGGTGTCACCTTGCTGATCACGCCGCGGGCAACATCCCTGACGAGGTCCTCGTCTACTGCGCCACCGCCATCCGGGGCCTGCCCGCCCTTACGCCTGCCGATCAATTCCGCCTCCTGCCTCAGCTATGTAATAGACTAATTACCTTCATCAGCCACTGGCCTGGCGAACATAACTGACCCCGCCCGGCACAAAATTTTCAAACGTGTAACCGGAGCCCACTTCGAATGCCTCGACCGACCACCTTCGGTAGTGAATCGGCCCGCCCTGCGCGTAAAGAATCAAGGACGTTTCGTCGGCGACGGCGATTCCTTCGAGCACCGAACCGCTGTTGAAGATCAGGGCCACGCCGCCGTCGGCACTGAACCTGATTTTGTCGAAGCGTATGCCCGCACCGTCACCGTCCCATTCGCCGACGAGCTGCGGAGGCACGAATCCCTTGGGAAGGCTTGTCGCCTGAGATTCAGGATCGGTTTCCACGGTGACCGGAGTAGAGGAGGAAAAAGAGGCAGCGGAAGAGCTGGACGACGATCCGGAAGAAGGCGAGTACGAGGGAGACAAGGAAGGCGACGAAGAGGAATCAAAACCGCCGCAACCAGCTACGAGGCCGACCGCGAGCATCCCACCTCCCGCCCACCGCATCATTGCCTGACGCATCAGCCCTACCCCCCGTTCCAGAAGATCCACGCACTCGCAGGCGACTGGATTCCTCGGGTCCCAGAAGAAATCGTAACGACGGCACCGCTCCTGTGGGGACTTCCCGACCCAAGCAGTCGAATTCGATAATTCGACGTCAACCACTTGACAGAATCGACCACAAGCGGCCTTCATGCAAACCAAACTCCATCGAGGTGGACTTCAGCATGCGTCGTGTTGAGGGAGGAAGGAGACGGTGCCGCTGTCCGAGCGGAGCCACCCGCGGAGCGACTCTGACACGAGGTGTGGGGTCAGACCGTCGGTGATGGGTGCGAAGCGTACGGAGAGGCCCAGAGGCTGAGAGCCCACTCGAATGGACTGGCAGGTTTGGCCGGTGTGTCCCCGGCATGACGCGGCACCCACGGCCGGGGCGGAACGGTGCGGCCGTGTGGTGATGCGCAAACGATGGCGGACACGTAGTGGCACCGGTCGCCGAACTCGCGCACATTCGGCCACCATCGGCCCAAGTAGGGTTGGCGGTGTGATGCAGTTCGTTTCGGACAACCGCCGTGATCAGGTGCCGTGGCCACAGTGCCGTTCGCCAGATGCGGGGTTGAGAGAACGCAGGCCACCGTCACCAATCCGCTTTCGGTTGGTTTTCTCGCCCAGCGCGCCCTGTCCAACTGGGGCCCATCAAGCCCGCATCACGCCCTGCCCTGTCGGACGGATCGCCCCGCACCTGTCCGTCCTCCGATACAGCTTTCGCACCCATGCGGGATGCGTGAGGCAACACGTCAAAGCGCATCACTCCCATGTCACGGCCTTGTCACCGGCCGACGCCGAACTGATCGTAAGCAGGCAGTAACAACTGTTAACACAATGAGGTGGGCAGGCGGTGACAGCCGTGTCTGGGGTGGGAGTTGAGCGTTCGTCCCCGCGTGGGGACGTCACCGCGGATCGTGTCGGATGAGCTGTGGGACCGCTTGGCGCCGTTGCTGCCGCAGCGCGAGCAGCGCTTCCGGTATCCCGGCCGCAGGCCGCTGCCAGACCGGGAGGTGCCCTGCGGGATCCTGTACGTGCTGCACACCGGAATCCAGTGGGAGCACCTGCCTCAAGAGCTCGGCTTCGGCTCCGGCATGACGTGCTGGCGCAGATTGCGGGACTGGAACGAGGCCGGCGTCTGGCAACGCTTGCATGATGTGCTGCTGGCCGAGCTCAACGCGGCCTCCCGGCTGGACTGGTCCCGTTGCATGGTCGACTCCTCGCACGTTAGGGCGTCAAAAGGGGGAGCCAGACGGACCCGTCGCCGGTCGATCGTGGGCGGGCTGGCTCGAAACACCACCTCATCACCGACGGACACGGCACTCCGCTTGCGGTCCTGCTGACTGGCGGCAATCGCAACGATGTCACCCAGTTGCTGCCCTTGCTCGACGCGGTCCCGCCTGTCCGTGGCCGCGTCGGACGGCCGCACCGCAAGCCTGACTCGCTGTTCGCGGACCGCGGCTACGACCATGACGTCTACCGTGATCAGGTCCGAGCTCGTGGCATCGTCCCGGACGCCCCTATAACGCAGGGGTGCGGGAAGCCGGTCTGACCAGGTTGAAGACCTCGCGGGCTGCGTATCGCTTGAGGCATCGGACGATCTCACGTCGGGTCTTGCCCTCCTGGGTGCGGCGTTCGTAGTACTCCTGGGTGCGTGGGTCGTGACGCAGGCGGGTGAAGACGATGCGGTGCAGGGCCGCGTTGGCCTGCCGGTCGCCGCCGTGGTTGAGCCGGCGCGTGCTCCGCCGGCCGGAGGAGTACTCGATGGGACTGACTCCGCAAAGGGCGGCAAAGGACGCCTCGGTGTTGAGCCGCTCCGGGTTGTCTCCCATGGTGATCAGCAGGGTGACGGCGCTGTCCGGACCGATGCCCACCGGTACGAGCAGTTGCGGCGCGTGGCGTTCGACGAGCCGGGTCAGTCGCTGGTTCAGCTCATTGATCTGTCCGGTGAGCTGCTCGATGCGTTCAGCGAGCATGCGTAATGTCATGTGGGTGGCCTGGGCCACCGCGTCCTCGTCTCCCCCACCACCGTCGTGCGGGCCGAGGCGCGCACAGGTGCGGAACAGCTCGGCGTTGCCGAGGCTCGACATGCGTTCCCGCAGGGCGGGGTCGGCGATGACCAGGACGGCCTTGAGCTGGTTGATCGCCTGGGTGCGGGCCTTGACCGCGGAGTCCTTGGCGAGTTTGTAGATCCGGGCGCTGTGCACCGGACCGTCGCCGGATTTCGCCCGGGCTCGGGCGCGACCGCTGAGCACGGCTCGCGCTGCGGCCTGGGCATCGAGCGGGTCCGACTTGCCGAGCAGCCGGCGGGCCGAGCGGTCGGGCCGGTTCACTTCGAACACCTGAATCTGCTGAGCGAGCAGATAACGGGACAGGCCCGCGCCGAAGGTGCCGGTGCCCTCCACGCCGGCCCGGCGCACCGTCCCCCGCTTGCGGGCCCAGACAAGCAGTTGTCGGTAGCCGGCCGCCGTCGCGGGAAAGGACTCGGTTCCCAGGACCTTCCCGAGCGGGGAGATCACGGCGGCGACATGCACCTCGCCGTGCGTGTCCACGCCCAGGACGACCTCGCGCCGAACGAGAGGATCCGTGCTCGAGGAGGTGCTGCATTGTCGGGTCTTCATGGTGGTCGTCCTCCCACGTGATCACGTGCTGGCTGGGTGGATGGCACCGGCCTGCTCGGGCGGTCTGAACCGTGATGGCGCCTGATCGTGGCAAGGCCCCTATTGGGACACGCCCTGTGGCTCGGCGGCAGGCAGCATCCCGCGACGACAGTCGACAGGTCCGTGACTGGACACTTCGGTCATAGATCTCACGAGTCAGACCCCGTCCGGGATGTCGCTGCACAACCGTCCCATCGAACCCGGCACAGCGGCATGACTCGATCATTGCCGGATGGCTTCGCCCGAACCGATGCTCAATCTGATTAGGCGGATTGACAAGGCGTTGCCTTTCGTCCACTCCTGACCGGTATTGACGGGGAGGCGTCACGCAAGGAGGTAGTGACCTCACCGGCTACGGCAGCGGCCCCACTCCGTAATCAGCACCCCGATGGGGCCCATTCACCGCAAGGGGGCTCCTGGTTCTGGATCGACTGCGGACCCACCCACAAAAGGCGTCTCTACCTGTTGCGACCAGGCCGCTGCCCTCGTCTCGAATAGGGCACCGCCATCAGAAGGCAGCGGCGCCACACTGAGGGTCACGTCCGCTGGAGTGGTGTATCGACGGCCACTCGGTGGCCTCGGTGATCTCGTGCGAGGCTATGCGGTGAGTTCGGTAGGCACGGCCGGGTCGTCGGTTTCTGACTCGATCGGTTGGAGTCGGGCCTTGACGAGGAGTTCGCGGCCCATATAGCGGCAGGCTTCGGTCCATTCGTCGTTCAGCACGGCCAGGACCGCACCGACGAGCCGGATGACGGTGGTGCGGTCGGAGAAGATGCCGACCACGTCGGTGCGGCTGGGGGCACCTCCCGCGGCGCAGCCGTGGGGGAGGATCTCCTCGTGTAGCCGTTCCTGCGGGTTGTTCAACCAGATCTGTCGCTAGATCTGAAGGCCAGCAGGTCGTGCTGGGCGGCGCCCAAGTACGCACCCAAGGGCGATCCGGTCCAGGTCGAGGACCGCCACTTATCTGCGCAAGTTGTGCACTATGGACGTCCTCGCCGAGGCGTTGGGCGACGTCAGCAGATCCTCGATCGGCAACACGGTCCGCGAGATCCGCCCCCTGCTCGCCGAAGCCGGACTCCTCCCGTCCCCGGCCAGTACCCGCTACCGATCCGCCGCTGATCTCCTCACCGCAGCACAAAGCGAAGGCGCCACCCCGACAGGTTGAATCCTTACGGCTTCAGTGGGTGCGGCAGCGCTGTCAGGAGGCGCCAGGCAGGACCGCGTCGATCGCGTCCACCAGGCCGGCATGGGCGTTGGAGGCGACGAGTTGGACGCCGGACAGGCTCCGGGTGATCGTGCTGCCGCGGCCCGGATGTGGTGGGCATGATGAGACGGCCGGTTCGGCTACTGCGCCCTCCTCCGCGGCCAGGTCCACTTTGAGTGCCGCAGTTCCTCGCTTGGTACGCCGATGGCACGGCCCTACTGGCCGACGGCCCCAGCTGCCCGGATGCCAGCCGGCCGAGAGCATGCCGACGGCACCGGAAAGGTGCCTCGCACGCGGTCCGCTGACGAAACCCGAGCGCATGGCATGTCAGTGGCAGGTGTGAGGATGACGGTATGTCATACACAGACGAGTTCCGGGCTTTCGCCTGTGAACACGGCGTCTCCGATGAGGCCATCACCCGCATCATGTGGTGCATGCAGCCGTCCGTACACCTCGACATGGTCGATCCGGCGGCTGTCGGCCCTCACGACATCGTGGTCGGTCACACCGGCGGCCTGCCCGAGCTGCCCACCGGTGTTCCCTGGGAGGGCGGGGAAGTCTATGTCGCCGGCCTGGACCTGGCCGCGATACCGGAGCAGCCCCTGTCCCTCAATCTTCCCCGTGAGGGACACCTCCTGTTCTTCACGAACGTCGGCTACGAGGACGACGAGTCCGCACCGGTGGTGTACGTACCGCCAGGCACCGAGACGACCGTACGACCCGCACCCGCGGGCGTCTCGGTCATTGCCCCGTACAACACGTGGACAACACAGGTCCTTGAGCGCCGGACACTGGTCTACCGCCCCGGTACATCATGGGACCCCCTGGGCTGGACATGGGCTCCCGAGCACCAGTACGACCATCCCCGGGCTCTGATGCCTGACCTCGATGACGTCCACGAGGACGACAGGGAGACGCTCCGTCCGCTTCTGGAGGCGATCACGGAGTACGCCGAGCGAGTCGGGAGTATCCCCTTCGTGCACCGGACCTGCACCCTGCGGGGGGAGTTGTTGAGTCCTCGGGACTACTGGTGCCAGTACGGCAGGGAGTTCTTGGACCGGTGCGAAGAAGCTGTGGTCACGCTGAGGGATACGCCGGAGAGGTTCGACGAGCTGTATGCCGAGGGTCTGGAGAAAGCGTGGTGGAAGGAGGGCGGCCCCTGGCTGAACCTCTTGGAGTTCGGCGAGTCCGAGCTGTTCGACACCGGCGACGGGGAGGTGAGTTGGATCATCCGCCGTGAGGACCTTCTGGCGCAGCGCTTCGACCGCGTCATGCAGTCCTATTACTGCTGAATATTCCCTCTTCTCCCTGCTACGCCCGGCGGGTGTCGGAGCCGTGCGCCCAGGTCGGAAGCTCAGTTCGCGCAGCCGACCGACCCGCATCATTGCTCCATCTCGCCGACTGCCCGACGGGCGCCGTCGAGGCCCTACTCGACACCGGCGTCCGCGTCGGCACGGTGCTCATCATCCGCCTGGCGAGCATCGCTGCCGACCGCTCTTCGACCGCTCCCGGTACCGGAAGACGGGCGCGGGGCGGCCGTCGACGGACCGGTGGTTCGTGCACCGGCCACCCCGGACCGGAGATGCCGACGGCGGAGCGCGTCGGCGTAGGTCTGTCCGAACGTGACACACCAGCGACGGACCGTCTCATGCGAGGCGATCGCGCGGGGGCGTGTGCGCGAGCCGCCGGGGTCAGCCCAGCCAGTGGTGCTCGACCTTGTCGAACCGTCTGGCGTGGAGGTCGTCGCGGCTGATCAACCAGCTGATGTCACCGTCCATCCAGCCGTACTGCAGCGACTCCATGTTGAAGGTCGCGAGGTGCAACAGCGGTTGTTCGGGCAGCTCCCGCCACGCCCGGTCGTACACCTCGTCGAACCGCTCCGGGTCGTCCCGGAGTGCGAGGACCGCCTCCTCCCGCAGACGCTGGAACGCCTCGGTGACGTAGTCCCAGCTGTCGTGGACGTTCCGCTGCACCCCCCGCAGTTTGTCAGTGCTGTTGTTCATGGCCGGCCGGACGCCGACCTTGGCGGCGTACTCCTCGACGGCGGCCTCCAGCCGAGCGTGCCACTCGGCCTCCTCGTCCTCCACCTCGTCCCAGATGCCCCCGTACTCCTCGCCGATCAGCCAGGCGTGGGCGTCCCAGGCGTCGTCGCGGGAGGCCACCATGGTCCTGCGCTCCAGCACCATGTGGGAGGACCCGAGACGCAGGTCCAGTGCGCTCGGGACGGGCACCGGGGCCACAGCCGTCTCGGTCCCGGGTGGTATGTAGAGCGCCTTGCCGCCGCCCGCGTCCGACCAGGTGAACAGCAGGAGATGCCCCTCCCGGGGCAGCCTGTCGTCGAACAGCGTCCGGGGCACCGCCGCGAGGTCGAAGGAGGCGACGAAGACGTCGCCCATGTCCCACTCCATGTCCAGGGGCAGCTCCGGCGCCCCTCCGATGTAACCGATCACCCGGTCATCGGGCCGGACACTCCCCGGGGCCTTCCAGTCGAAGTACACCGCCGGCTCCATGCTCCACAGCAGGCGGGTGATGGCGTCGTCGGAGACCCCGTGCCGCCGGGCGAAGGCCCGGAAGGCGCTGTTGCGGGACGTCTGCCCCACAGGATCTCCGGAGGGGCCGACGGTGCTGGTCCAGTTGTCCACGAAGTCGCTTTCTGACGAGGGATCGGTGACCGGCACCGTGCGGGCGGGCCCGATGCCTGATCGACACGGTAAGGCACCCCTCCGACAACGTCCTGGTAGCCAACTGCCAGCGGCCGTACGGCTGTCCACACACCGCGTCACCCTTCGACCATCGCCGCCCGTGGCCGAGGTCTGCTGTCCCACCAGCCGACCGCGGACCTGCATCAGCCCCGCCGCTGTGAACGCCGAGTCCCACCGCGAACAGCTGGCAGTGCCCCCTGTTCTCCGAGCCGGCCATTCGGGCTGTTGGGCGGGTCATGGCTGAAGCAGGCCGGCGATCTCCCCCTCGGTGAGGGCACGGTCGAAGACCGTGACGTCCTTGATGCTGCCCGGGAAGTGATCGACCGGCCTCCTGCCGTAACGGCCCCGGCCGATGACGAAGGGCCCCTCGGACCAGATCAGGATCCTGTCACGGATCGCGCCCTCCTCGACGCCGTTCACGAAGAGGCGCAACTCACCGGCGACGCTGTCGCAGACACCGGTCAGGTGGGTCCACGCACCGGCGACCGGTACGGACATCGACGTGACGCGCAGGTCCGGGCGGGCGAAGGCCCAGCGGCCTTCGTCGGAGGAGTACTGGAGGTAGAAGCCGCTGGTTTCCTCGCCGTCCTGGCTGACCGCGGTGACGAAGTGGGGAGGGATCACCCCGAGCCGGACCCACGCGCCGACGGTGAAGCTGCCGCGTGCCGTGTCGATCAGCGCGCCTTCGGTGGCCACTTCGCTGCTGAACCCGTTGAACTCGGCGCCCTCACCGTGGCGCGTTGCCCATCTGACTGCCGTGGCCGTGGCGTGGTGGCGTCCGGTGGCGTCCGTCGCCCGCGTTCCGGACCGTTCGTCGAGCCGCCAGGCCGCGACGGGGCGAGGCGCTGCGGACACCGAACCGGGGTCGGGCACGGCTCCCGCGGAGACCGGCGTGTACCCGGACGCCGGACCGAACCCGGATGCGGGAACCGCTTCCTCCGCGTGGACGCCGGCGGCCGGGGCCATCACGTCGCGACGAATGGACCGGCGGGGGTCGCCCGGCGCGGACGCCCGCCCGCCGGACGACCCCGGCGGGGAGAGCGGCGCCCCGGCGTACTGGGTGAACATTTCCGCGAGGGTGGCGAGCCGCGTGGGCCCACCGGTCTCTCCGTCGGTGGCCGGCCGGCCGGCCGGCGGCATACGCGGGGCCCAGGGAGCGGCCGGGGCCACCCGGCGGAGAATCTGCTGCGGAGTGGGGCGCAGTGCCGGTTCCTTGGCCAGGCAGTCGGCCAGCAGGGCACGCAGCTCGGGGTCCGGGACGCCCTGAAGGTCCGGGGGCTCGTACACCACGCGGTAGAGCATGGCGGGCGCCGATCCCACACCGAACGGACCGGCCCCGGTGGCGGCGAAGGCGAGCACCGCGCCCAGGGAGAAGACGTCGCTGGCCGCGGTGATCTCGCCACCGGCGACCTGCTCGGGGGACATGAAGCCCGCCGAGCCGATGGTGGCCCCGGTCCTGGTGAGGGCGGTGGCGTCGAGCGCCCGGGCGATGCCGAAGTCGATGACGCGCGGGCCGTCGTCGGTGAGTAGCACGTTGGAGGGCTTCAGGTCGCGGTGCACCAGGCCGGCCCGGTGGATGGAGACCAGGGCCTCGGCCAGCCCCGCGGCCAAAGCGGCCAGCGTCACCGGGGGCAGGACCCCCTGTTCGACGACCGCCTGGTGGAGCGAGGGGCCGGGGATGTAGCTGGAGACCATCCAGGGTTGTTCGGCCTCCGTGTCGGCGTCGATCACGGGGGCGGTGAAAGCTCCCCCGACCAGACGCGACGCCTCCACCTCGCGTCGGAACCGGTCCCGGAACTCCGGCTCGTGCACCAGCGACGCGTGCACCACCTTGATCGCCACGGACCGGCCGCTCGGCGAACGCCCGAGGAAGACCCGCCCCATGCCGCCTTCACCCAGTCGACCCACCACCCGGTAGTCACCCAGGAAGTCTGGATCTCCCTGTTCCAACGGCTGCACCACGACGAACTCCTCCCGTACACACGCATCGAACCTGAGCAGCTTACGAGAGCGCAGTGGTGCCAGCGGCCTCACAACTTCCGGACAGAGACGCGGCGTTGAGCGGCAGCCACCGTCGGAGCAGCTACCGGCCGGCCGTAAGGGAGGTGCCAAAGGTGTGGAAAGTACCGCCGCGAGCGCTGCGGGGGTAGTGGGCATGCCCCGGGCCGCGTGGGGACGCTGCCGACGCTTCACGGAGCATGCCGTACACCGAAAGGGCCTGTGTGGCCCGGCACTTTTGCGGTGGGTCAGTAGATCTGGAGGGCGTGAAGCGTCGCGTTGAGTCCTTCGGCGTCGACCAGGGTGGACCACTTGTTCATGGTGACTGCTCGAGCGCCCAGGAACATCGCGACGTTGTTGTCGCCGGAGGTGACCTTCGAGACGTTGGGAAGCTGAAGGGTCACAGTGCCCCCGTTGGCGAAGCACATGGTCCGTGCACCGCCGTCGTACCAGACTTTGACGAAGTCGGTCCTGTCGCCGCAGTCGGTCTGGTTGATCGCGGCAGCCTGAGAGGCCGGAAGGAGAGCCGTCAGGGCTGCCGCCGCCGTCACAGTGACGGCGATGCGCGAAGTGGAACGCTTCATGGCTATTGATCCTTTTCCCATAAGGTGCGGCCACGGTGTGCCGCTCTGACGACGACCGCCTCGTACAGGGAGGGGTCGTCTTGTCCTGATCATTCGTGTGGAATGCGCCGGTCCTCGCATGCCGCAGCGGGGCGGCATCTCGGTGGGGCGTTCCGACAGCCCCTGCACGTGAGCCACGAGTTGGCGTGCCCGCACCGGTTCACGTACTGGGCCGCTTCGACCAGGCGGCCCGATAGCGGTTACTCCCTTTCTGGGCTGAAACGGCGCACAGCTGCGTCGCGCCGTGTGCCCTCGAACAGCGAAAGCGTCGGTCGGGCGGGTGTTCCCGCGCTGAACCGGGATGGTCGGGCCGAGCGTCCTCGCTCGGCTGGGATATGCGAAGCCCTTCCACAAGCGCGTCGGTAGAGAGCTGAGTTCTGGACCTGCCACAGGTGGGCGGGCCTGTGCAAGCGGTCGGTCAGTCGACGAGGGCGGTGGCTTCGATTTCGACGAGGACGCCCGGGTCGAAGAGGCAGTCGACGCCGATGAGTGACGCCGGGGGGAGGGGCTGGGGCAGCCCGATCTCGTCCGCGACGCTTTCGACGCCCGCCATGAAGGCGCCCATCTTCTCCGGCTTCCACTGGGTGACGTAGACGGTCAGTCGGACCACGTCGTCGAACGTCGCGCCGGCCCCGGCGAGACCGCGTGCGGTGTTCCGCAGCGCCTGCGCGACCTGCCCGGAGAGATCTCCCGGCGCGACGGGGGTCCCGTCCGCGAGGCTGGAAGTCTGCCCGCTGACGTGGACGTGTCTGCTGCCGGTGCCGACGGCGACGTGATGGTAAGGCGCGGGCTGCAGCAAGCCCTCGGGGGTGAAACGTTGGACGGACATGGTGGTCTCCTTCCGGTGACGGACCTCGTATACCTTTGATACCTAGGAGTCACAGGACACTTCAACGAGACCAGGTTTCATGACCGATACCGCCTCTTCCCACGACGACGAACTGAGCATCCCGGCGCCCCACCGCGAACTGCTCGACCAAGTACTGGACAAGTGGTCCTTGAGCGTGCTCAGCGAGCTGTGCGAGGGACCGCGCCGGTTCAACGAGCTGCGCCGTGCGATTCCCTCGGTCACACAGAAGTCGCTGACTGCCACCCTGCGCCGACTGGAGCGCAACGGCATCATCGAGCGCGAGGTCGTGAGCTCCAGGCCGGTCGCAGTGGAGTACCGGGTCGCTCCGCTGGGGAAGACCATGCGCCCGCCCGTCGATGTCCTCCTGGACTGGGTACGGACATACATGCCCCAGATCGAAAAGGCACGGGAGTCCTTCGACGCCAGGTGAGATGCTGAGCGGGAAGGCCGCCCGCGCTTCGCGACACGTTTCTGCCTTCATCGGCGGGGCGTAATCCTTCGGACCTACCCCGCCGGGTCCGTTGTCGGGAGACAGGTGACCGGCAGCTCCCAGGAGACCGGCAATCGGCTGGGGGCCCAGTCGACCGACGACAACGTCGGCGGGCGGACCCATACCGGATTGCTCACCGCGGACGGCCACTGGCAGGCGCGGGCTCCGGCTCACGAACGTGGCCCGAGTACTGGGGTGAGATCGCATGCCACGTCCCTGGCGGCCGAAGCCGGATTCGCCGCGGTTGCCATACTGCCTTCATGTTCACGCTCCTCGCCGTGCTCGGCTCCGTCCTGTCGGTCGGCCTGGCCGCTTGGGCCGCCGAGCGTTCATTGCGTCGCACTCGCCGGCAGACCAGGTACGGGCGGTACGCACCGTGGGTTCATCCGCGAGGCCGGCTCGCCGCACCGCTGAACCGGGTGGCCGACAGCCGACTGCTGCGGAGGCTGTGTGAGCGCATCCCCTCAATGGTCTTTGTCAGCGACGTGACCGACGTCGTCTACGTCAACTACGTGGTCGATGCTCACCGCATCGCACCCCTGGTCCCACCCGGCCTGGAACTGCAGCGTCTCGGCAAGAGCGGCGACCAGGCGATGGTGACCTTCCTGAGTTACCGCCATGGACATCTGGGGCCAGCGCTGCTCGGCCGGTGGCGGCGGCTTCTGCCCTCCCCGCTGCAGAGCAACTGGCGGATCTACGTGCGCCACCCCCGCACAGGTTCCCTGGGCGTCTACTTCCTCAGTACCGCTGTCGATCGCACGGTGCACGCCCTCGGTGCGCGCATGGTCGCCGAGGGGTTGCCCATGCACGTTCTTGATCGAGCTTCGATACTCGTTGCGCAGGACGATCGGATCGATCTCCTTCTGGCTCCGGGGCGCGGTACCGCCCCGGACGCCGAGGCCCACCTCGTTCCGCTGCCCGAGTGGCCGACGGATGGACCCTGGCGACGCGCTTTTCCCGACTACGGGAGGATGCTCGCCTACTGCGTGCCTCAGGACCGTGCGCTCTCGGTTCAACCGTGGCACGGACAGGTGACCCGGCAGGAGATCTCTCTCGGTATCCCACTCGATTCCTGCACAGCTCTTTCCGGGCCGGTCGTGTCCGCAGCGGCCAGTGCTCTCGTCGGAAACGCCGAACCGTTCGCTTTCCTGGTACCGCGTGTGAGGTTCTTTCTCGAGAGTGAAGAACGCGATCCACTCTGAATTGGGGCAAAGGCGGACCCGGACCGGTGGGCTCTCTTCGTTCGAGTGCCGGCCGCGAGGGCTTGATCAGGGCATTGTCGGTGGTCGCCTCTAGTGTCTCCTCCATGACGCGATCATCGGGGACCCTCGCCTATGCGCGTTTCTCCGCGTTCGAAGCCTCGGCGGACGGAAGCCTCTTGGGGCTGGAGACCTCCCGAGGCGCGACGCCCTCCGGCTTCCAGGACCATCCCCGGTTCTTCTCGGGTTTCCTCACCAGTCCCCAGGCAGCCGCCGCCGGCCTGCTCTCGGTGGCCGACATCCCCGCCGCCCGCTACTACCGGCCTCACCTACCGGCTTGGCTGGACCCGGTGGCGACCGGCAACGGCGACCGGCTCCGCTTCGAGTCGTTCTCCGGCTGCTGCGGTGTCTACGCACGGCTCGACGTGCTGGCAGACGCACTCGACGGAGGAGAGATCGGGCACGGCACCAGCAACTTCGACGTCAACAACCCGTTACGTGAGGCGCTCACGCGCGTCGGCCCCACGCGATCCGGTCCATCTGCGGGTGGGGCCTGACGAGTTGACGGTGACCACACTGGGCGGCGCGGTGGTGGAGAAGAAGGTGCCCCTGCCCGACCGGTGGTTGCGCGGCTTCGCGGAGGCGCAGGCGATCGCCTCCGGGTTCGACCTGCGTGCCGAACTGCCCGCGTCCGAAGCAGTCCGATTCCTGCGGTCCCTTCCTCACAGCGGTGGAAGAGAACCGCGCGGCCCCGTTTGGTTCGTGCTGGCCCGGCAGGGCTCAGGCCCACCACGTGTCCCGCACCAGGAGCGGTGTGCCTGCCCGGACCGGAGCGGCTGGCCGCGTTTCACCGTGTGCTGCGGCACGCTACCGCGCTGCGTGTCTACGGTCCCGTGGGGGACGGCCGGGCGGCCACCGCGAGTGCCTGGGAAGCGGTTCTGCCGGGCATGCTCCTGACGCTCACTCTCTCCCCGGACCCCGTAAGGGGTTTCTCCGGTGAGGGCGGCGTACTGGAGGCACTGGCCGACGACGAGACCGTCCAGGACGCGGAACTGGTGGCCGTGCTGCTGGCGTGGGAACCGCGGATCGACGTGAGTGCTCTGGCCGCGGCCTGCGGGGTGACCACCGCGCGGGTCCGGTCGGCGCTGATGCGCCTGGCGACCTCCGGCCGGGTGGGTTACGACACGGCCGAAGCCGCCTATTTCCACCGGCAGCTGCCCTACGACTCCGGTCTCGCCGAGCGTCACAACCCGAGGCTGCGGCATGCCCGTGCCCTGCTGTCGGCCGGTGCCGTGACGCTGGACGGCGCGATGGGCACCGTCACGGCCGAGGACGGCCACACCCACCGGGTGCGCGAGGACGCCGGCGTCTTTAGGTGCAGCTGCCTGTGGTGGGCGAGATACCGGGGCGGACGCGGCCCCTGCAAGCACGCGCTGGCGGTACGCATGGCACGACGGGAGAGGAACAGTTGAGCAAGCTGATCGAAGCGGTGCGCGGCGGGCGGACGGACGACGTGGTGACGATCGTGAACGGCATGACGGCCGCCGAACGGCGCGGGGAACTGCCGGCGCTGAAGGCGTTGCGCAAGGAGTTCCGCGACGCCTGGGTGACGCCGCAGCTCCAAGCGGCCTCTCCTGCGCTGCTGGTGGCGGGCGTCGCCGGCCAGAGCGGAGCGGCGGCCGTCGCGTCCTGGCTCACAGCTTCCGGCTGGGAGCGCATGTGGGTGGCGGAGAAGAGATTCATCCCCATGCTCGAGGAGCGCCCCGCCGAATGGCTGACGGAGCTGGCGCACCGGATCGCCGAGCGGTTGAGACAGTCGCCCTACCTCAGGCCCATGGTGGCCGGCCTCTTCACGGCAGGGGGGACTGGCCAGGCGCTGAACAGCGGCCACTCCAACAAGGACAATCCCTGGCTTCTCGCTCTCGCGAGGCTCACCGCAGAAGGCACGCTCGACCGCGCCACCATGGTCGACGGATGCCTGGGGCGGCTGTTGCGCGGCGGCACGGCAGTGGACCAGCGTGCGTCCCACCGGCTGCTGCTCGACCTCGACCTGTCCGCCGAGGAGCACGCCGGCCGTGTCGCCGACTGGCGGGCCCTGGCCGCCGACGCGCTCCAGCCCGTCGCCGTCCACGTCCAGTCCGTCCTCGCCGAGCTCGCCCTGACCGGCTCCCTGCCGACGCATGACCTGGCCGACATGACGCGAGCGGTGCTCACCCGGCCGGAGAAGAACCTGGTCCGAGCTCAGCTGAAACTGCTGGACACAGTGGTCACCCGCGACACCGCCACAGCCGACGCACTGCTCCCGGCCGCGTCCCACGCCCTCACCCACGAGGACACCGAAGCCCAGGAACGGGCCCTGAAGCTGATCGAGCGGCACGGGACACATCTGACCGACGCCCTCTCGCGTGAAGAGATCCTCACCTCGGCCGCGCCCATCGCCCCCGGCCTGCGCACCCGAGTGGTCGAAGCCCTGGGAACCGGAGCGGAAGAAGCTCTGCAGGCGGCCGGCGAGGACACGCTGCCGCCCGTTCCGTCCCCGGTCGCGCTCGCGTCGCCGCCGGCCTCAGTGGCGGAGACGGCCGAGGAGACCGGCGCGCTGCTGGCCTCCCACGGCATCCTGCCCGTCGCCGACTTCGAGCGGACCCTGGACGGACTGGTGCGCTGGGCCCATGAGGATCGAGCAGCACTGCTGGAGGCGCTCGAGCCGGTAGCGGCGACGCGGTGGTGGTCCCGCACCTGCCGCCGGCCTCTCCCCGACGACTCGGTCCCCTCCGCCTTCGCCCCCTCCCATGTCCGCTTCACCCCGCGACTCGCCCTCGACCTGGTCCTCGCCGGCCTCCACCAGCGGATCACACCGCGCACCGCGAAGGCAGTGCTCGACGGCGGGGGCGCGCATGCCGGATGCCTCCCGGACGGCCCCTTCCGGGCCCGCTTCTGGGAGATCGCCCACAGGTTGCTCACCGATCCGCAGCCGTTCCTGCTGTCGACGCCGAGCTGGGACAACGGGCTGCTGGAGCCAGGAGAACTGACCGACCGGCTGAAGACGTACCAGCGGCTGGGCGCCCACGTCGGAGCGTGCGACTTCGCACAGGCCCTGCTGCGGGTGCGCACCACGGACCGGGCGGCCGCCGAGGCCGCCGCCGAGCGGGCCGCACTGCTGGGCACGCCGGAGGGGCGGCGGCTCGCCGACTGGCTGCGGACCGGCGGCCTC
>NZ_NCTE01000978.1 GCF_002114215.1 Streptomyces sp. 13-12-16
GACGCGCTCGCGGACGGACCGGCCGCGGTGGCGGCGCCCGCCGCGAGGGCGAGCGTGCCGACGACGGCGAGGACCGCCCGCCGCAGCGGCCGGGGTCTGCGGAGCGTGCGGGGGATGCCGGAGGTGTCACTCATGTGGGGATGCCCTCTCGGGTTCGGATGCCTGTGCTGTGAGAGCGCTCTCAAAGTGACGCCAATGTGCTCCGTGACGCTCGCGCCGTCAAGAGGTGTAACCGAGAAAGTCCTTGTGGGAGGGGGGAGTTCAGGTCCCGAACTGACGCGAATGTGTGCAAGGGGAGCCGTGGACGTCGGACGGGCGCGACGCCCGGGAGCGTCCGGGCGGCGCGCCCGTCGCTCCGTTCGACCACGCGTGCGCGGAAGAGCACGGGCGGTTTCGGCTGTGTGGTGACTGCGGGCCGTCGTGGGCTGATCGCGCCCACGCGGCGGAGCCGCATGTCAACACAGCCCCGCGCCCCTCAAGGGGCGCGGGGAACTGCGCGAGCGGGGGTCTGGGGGCGAAGCCCCCAGGGACGGGAAGGGAAGGGGCGGAGGGGGCGGGAACAAGGGGCCGGTGCTCCCCGTACCGCACTCGTACGCCGGTGGGCGTGTGCGAACAACACGCGCGGTGAGAGCCGCCGGTGGCGGCCCTCACACCCCCGTCGGCACCCGCGGCCGGGCCACCTCCGCAGGCTCCTCGTGGAGCCCGAACCGCTCGTGGACCCGCCGCAACGGCGCAGGGGCCCACCAGGCGCGGCGCCCGAGGAGGGACATGGTGGCCGGCACCAGAAGCATGCGCACGACGGTCGCGTCGATGAGGACGGCCAGGGTGAGCCCCAGACCGATCTGCAGGACGGGCGAGAAGCCGCCCGTCATGAACGCGGCGAAGACGACCGCCAGCAGCAGCGCCGCACAGGTGACCACCCTGCCCGAACGGCGCAGCCCGTCCACCACGGCCTCCGCGTCGTCGCCGGTGCGCTCCCGGGCCTCCCGCATCCGGGCCAGGATGAACAGCTCGTAGTCCATGGCCAGTCCGAACGCGATCGCCACGATCAGCGGTGGCGCCGTGAGACTCAGCGCGCCCAGCCCCTCGGCGCCCAGCAGCCCGGCCAGATGACCGTCCTGGAAGACCCACACCACCGCACCGAGCGCGGCGCCCAGGCTGAGCAGCGTCGTCGCGATGGTGCGCAGCGGCAGCAGCACGGAACCGGTGAACGCGAACAGCAGCAGGAAGATGCCGGCCAGGACGGTCACGGCCGCCCACGGTGCCCGTTCGGCGAGCATCGCGCGGAAGTCGACCAGCCGGGCCGCGGGCCCGGTGACCTCGACGGGTTCGTCGCCGCGTGCCTCCCGCACCCGCTCGACCAGCCCGGTCGCCTCCTCGCCGTCGGCCGCGCCGGGCGGCCGGATCTCCAGCACCGTGGCCCCGCCCGGCAGTTCACGGGCCGTGGTGGCCGGGGACAGCGCGCGGATCCCGTCGACGGTCGCGCCGCCGGCACCGGGCCGGACGACGACGGTGACCGGCGTGGCCCCGGTCCCCGGCGGGAAGTGGCCGTCCACGGTGTCGTGCAGCCGCCGGGCCTCGGTGTCCGTGGGCAGCTGCCGCGCGTCCCCGAGGACGATCTTCATGCCGGCCGCCGGCACCGCCAGGACCAGCAGCACCGGGACGGCCACGGCCAGTACGGCGATCCGGCGCCGGGCCGCGAAGCGGGCGATCCGGGCGAAGAGCCGGCCCTCCTCGCCCTCCGGCCGGTCCTTCGCCGGGGCGATCCGCCCGCCGAACCGGGCCAGCAGCGCGGGCAGCAGGGTGAGCGCGGCCAGCATGTCGATGACGACCACGGCGGCGACCGCGAGGCCCATGCTGCACAGGAACACGCTCGGGAAGACCAGCAGCCCGGTCAGGCTGACGGCCACCGTGAGCCCGGAGAACAGCACCGTCCGCCCGGCCGCCGCGACCGTGCGGTGCACCGCCTCCACGACGTCCTCGGTGTGCCGGCGCTCCTCCCGGAACCGCACCAGTATCAGCAGGGCGTAGTCCACGGCGAGCCCGAGCCCCAGCATCGTCGTCAGCTGGATCGCGTACACGGAGATGTCCGTGACCTCGCTGAAGAGGAACAGCGCCAGGAAGGCCCCCGCGATCCCGCTGACCGCGACGACCAGCGGCAGCAGCGCGGAGCGCAGCCCGCCGAACACCACGAGCAGCAGCGCCAGCACCACCGGCAGGGAGATCAACTCCGCGTTCCTCACGTCCTCCTGGGCCCGCTCGGCGATCTGCTGCCCCAGCAGCGGGCCCCCGCTCACCTGGACGTCGGGGGCGTCGATCTGCCTGATCCGCTCGGCCGCCGCGTCGAACGTGCGCTGCTCGGCGTCGTCGTCCAGACCGCTTTCGAGCGTGACGGGGATGACCAGCGCCCGCCCGTCCTCGGCGGTCAGGCCGCGCGTGCTGTACGGGTCGGGCACGGCGGCGACCCCGGCGACCGTCCGCACGTCGGCCACGGCCCGCTCGACCTCGGCGCGCAGCTCCGGGTCCGAGACCGCGGTGCCGGCCACCACGCCGGTGATCGACTCGCCCGCCGGGTCCACCCGGTCCAGGTACCGGGCGGCCGACTCCGACTCGGTTCCGGGCACTCCGGCCACGTCGTCGGAGAGCCGCGCGAACACGCCCGTCCCCAGCCCGAATCCCAGCAGCAGAAAGAGCCCCCACAGGAGCATCACGGTCGAGGGGCGGCGGGTGGCCGCCCGGGCGAGTGAGGAAAGCACGGTCCCTCCCGGCGAGTTGGTTCTCCGTCGCCTCCCAGACTCGTGCCGCGGGGCGGTGCGCCGGATCGCCCGAGGGAGCGGTTTGCGGCCCTCGCCCGTACGGGGGAGAGGGCCCCCTCACTCACTCCTCAGGGGGAGCCGGGGGCGATCAGGCCCGTCTCGTACGCGCAGATCACCGCCTGTACCCGGTCCCTGAGACCGAGCTTGCCCAGCACGTTGCTCACATGGGTCTTGACGGTGTGCTCACTGACGAACAGGGTCGTCGCGATCTCCGCGTTGGACAGTCCCCGGGCCAGCAGCCGCAGTGTCTCCGCCTCGCGGGCGGTGAGCGCCTCCAGCCGCTGCGGGGTGGCGGCCCCGGCGGCGGCCTGTTCCCGGCGGGACCGCACGATGTCCGCGACCAGCCGCCGGGTCACGGCCGGGGCGAGCAGCGAGTCACCGGCCGCGACCACCCGCACCGCGTGCACGAGGTCGTCCCGGCGGACGTCCTTCAGCAGGAAGCCGCTGGCACCCGCGTACAGCGCCTCGTACACGTACTCGTCCAGGTCGAACGTGGTCAGCATGACCACCTTGCAGCCCGACTGCGCGCACACCTGACGGGCCGCCTCCAGGCCGTCCATCACCGGCATGCGGATGTCCAGCAGCAGCACGTCCGGGGCGTGCCGGCGCACCGCCGCGACGGCCTCCTCGCCGTTCCCGGCCTCGGCGACCACCTCGATGTCGTCCTGGGCGTCCAGGATCATGCCGAAGCCGGCCCGGACCAGTTCCTGGTCGTCGGCGACGACCACCCGGATGCTCACCCGAGGACCTCCTCCCGGTCGGCGGCCGCCGGCAGGCGTACGACGACCCGGAAGCCGCCGTCCGGGCCGCTGCCGGTCTCGGCGCTGCCCCCGCAGGCGGCGGCCCGCTCCCGGATGCCGATCAGTCCGTGTCCGCCGGCCGGCGTGGGGGCACCCCGCCCGTCGTCCGTCACCGTGAGGGTCACCTGGTCCTCCGCCCAGTCCAGCTCCACCACGGCGCGGGAGGCACGGGCGTGCTTCACGGTGTTGGTGAGAGCTTCCTGGACCACACGGTAGGCGGCGACCTCGGTGTCCGAGGACAGCGGGCAGGGCACGCCCGTGGTGCGCAGCTCGGTGCGCAGCCCCGTGGAGTCCCGCACCTGCCCGACCAGCAGGGGCAGCGCCGCCAGGTCCGGCTGCGGCAGCCGCCGCGCGGCCTCGTCGTCCGGCCGCTCCTCCTTCAGCACGCCGAGGATGCGCCGTAGTTGGGCCATCGCGTCCCGTCCGGTCGTCGCGATGGTGTCGAACGTGGCCTCCGCGCGCTCCGGATCCTTGCGCACCACCACGGGTCCGGCCTCCGCCTGCACCACCATCAGGCTCACGGCGTGCGCCAGGATGTCGTGCATGTCCCGGGCGATACGGGCGCGTTCCTCGGCGCGGGCCCGCGCGGTGTCCGCGGCCCGCTCCCGTTCCAGGCGGCGGGCCCGGTCCTCCAGCTCGGTGGTGTACGCGCGCTGGACCCGGGCGAGCACCCCGAGGGCGTAGGCGCAGACGAGGCCCAGCAGATGGAAGGCGTACTCGAAGGGCTCGTCGCCCGCCAGGTGCTGCATGGTCACGACGACCCCGATCACCCAGCCCGCGAGCATCATCCGGCGCTGCCAGGGCCTGCCCAGGGCGGCCAGGGTGTACAGGACGACCATCCCGCCGTACATCACGTCCGGCGGGGGAGCCTGGTACAGCGCCTGCGCCGGGGTGGCGACCGACACGGCCCACGCGGCCGCGCAGGGTGCGCGCCGCCGCCAGACCAGCGGTACGGCCGTGGCGGCACCCAGCAGCCAGCCCTGCCAGGTCAGCCGGTCGTCGCCCTCGTCGGGGAAGACCCACTGCAGGGAGACGGCGAACAGCACGAGCGTGGCGAGCGCCGTGTCGAGGGCGTACGGACTGGCCGTACGCCAGCGCACGACGACCGGTGCGAAGGCGGACCGGAGGGACATGAGCGGCTCCTCGGGGCGGGGGCCGTACCAGTATCACGAGGAACCGGGAGCCCGGTCCTCACCGGTGAGAGGGATTTCGCCGCGGCTTCGGACGCGCCGGGCGGGACGATCCGCCGTTCCGGCCGGGGGAGGGGCGATGCCGTGGGCTCCGGCTCGCCCGACGGCCGCCCGGGCCCGCGGGAACGCGACGGGCCGGCGCCTCGGCCGCGTCCGCTTCCCCCGGG
>NZ_NCTE01000979.1 GCF_002114215.1 Streptomyces sp. 13-12-16
AACTCGTCGCCGCCGACGCCGCCTACCGTGCGGCGGTCCTCGCATGACCGCCACGAACGGCACGGACCCGCGCACCGACGACGGACGGACCGAGGAGACGACGATCCGCACCGGCCCCGTGGACCGCGCCCTGCTGCCGACCGCGACCGGCGCCGAGACCCTGGCCGCCCTCCGCTCCATGCTGCGCGGCCACCGTCCGCTGGCGGCGGCCGCGGTGGGCGTCCTGGTCGCCGGAACGGCCGTCGGCCTGCTGACGGCACCCCTGCTCGGACACGTCGTCGACCTGGTGGTGGAACGGCGCGGCACGAACGCGCTGACCGTGCCCATGATCCTGCTCGTCACGGTGGCCGTGGCGCGCGGCGCCGCCACCGCCCTCGGCAGCGCCCTCGTCGCCCGGCTGGGCGAGACCCTGCTCGCCGCCCTGCGCGAACGGTTCGTCGAGCGGGCGCTCGGGCTGCCGCTGGAGCGGGTCGAGGAGGCCGGTTCGGGCGACCTGGTCTCCCGGGTGACGGACGACGTCACCATGGTCGCCAAGTCGGTGCGGCAGGCCCTGCCGGAGTTCTCCCGCTCCGCCTTCACCATCGTGCTGACCCTGGCCGGGCTCGCCGTGCTGGACTGGCGGTTCCTGCTCGCCGCGCTGTGCGCCGTGCCCGTGCAGGTGCTGTCGGTGCGCTGGTACCTGCGCCGGGCCGCTCCCGTCTACGCCGGGCACCGGGTGGCCACCGGCGCGCTCCAGCACCAGTTGCTCGACAGCATCGGGGGCGTCCGCACCGTACGCGCGTTCCGGCTGAACGGGCCGCATCTGGACCTCGTGGAGCAGCGGTCGCGGGCGGCCCTCGGGCTGGCGCTGCGCGGCATCCACGTCGTGACCGGGTTCTTCTCCCGCCTCAACCTGGCCGAGTTCATCGGCCTGGCCTCGGTCCTGGTCACCGGCTTCGTGCTGGTGGACGACGGGTCGGTGAGCATCGGCACGGCGACCGCGGCCGCGCTGTACTTCCACAGCCTGTTCAACCCGGTCAACGCCGCGCTGTTCCTGCTGGACGACGTGCAGTCGGCGGGCGCCAGCCTCGCCCGTCTGGTCGGGGTGTCCGGCCTGGCCCTCGCGCCGGAGCCGGAGCCGGACCGGCGGGCCGTGCCGGTGGACGGCTCGGTCAAGGTCTCCTCGCTCGACCACGCCTACGTGCCCGGCCACCCGGTGCTGCGGGACGTCGACCTGGAGGTGAGCGGCGGGGAGCGGGTCGCGCTGGTCGGTTCGAGCGGGGCCGGCAAGACGACGCTGGCCAAGCTGATCGCGGGCGTGCACCGGCCGGTCCGGGGGTCGGTCGCGCTGGGCGGGGCCGACGCGGGCGAGCTGGGTCCCGCGGGGGTCCGCCGGGCGGTGACGCTCATCAGCCAGGAGGTGCACGTCTTCGCCGGTCCGCTCGCCGAGGACCTGCGGCTGGCCCGGCCGGACGCCGGCGACGACGACCTGCGGGCGGCCCTGG
>NZ_NCTE01000980.1 GCF_002114215.1 Streptomyces sp. 13-12-16
CACCCCCGGCCGGCCCCTGCCCGAACGCCCGCCGGGCCTCCCGGGCCTGCCGCTCCTGCACCACCGCCGCGAGATACGCCGCAGGCGGCACCCCCGGCGGCACCGGCGCCCCCGTGCGCCCGGCCAGGTCCGAGGCCAACCGCTCCGCCATCGACCAGCCGACCTGCGGATCGAGCTGCCCCATCCGCGTCAGGTACTGCCGGACGGCAAGCCACAGACCATCGGGCACCGCCGACAGATCGAGCCCCGAGAAACGCCCGGCCAGCCATGGCGGAGGCGGCGGCACGAACCCCGCCTGCCCGGCCGGCACCCGCTCCCGCACGACCAGGGTCCCCGCGAACACATCCCCGAGCCGCCGCCCCCGCGCCGAGACCAGGGACGCGATGCAGGCCACGACCCCGAGCGTCATCAGGATCTCGATCACACCGATCAGACCCCGCACCAGCGCGTGCCGGAACCGGATCGGCCCTCCGTCGTCCCGCACCACCCGCAGTCCGCAGGCCATCTTCCCGAGCGACCGCCCATGGCTGAGCGTCTCGACCAGGATCGGCCCACCGACCAGCAGGAGGACGAACAAGGCGATCGAGATCGCGGTCTGCGCCGCCTCGTCCAACGAGGCCGTGGCAGCCACCAGAGCGATGGTCGCCACGACATAGACGGCCATGGCCGCCACCAGGTCGAGCAGCACGGCCAGCGCCCTGCTGGGCAGCCTCGCGGGGCGCAGCTCCAACGCCACCGCCTCGCCCGTCACCAGCTCACTCACGCCCGCCGCCCTTCCCTGGCCTGCCCCGAACACCGCCAGTCTGCCAAGCTGATGGCACATCGCACCGCAGTACGGCCAGCAGATCGAGCCGATCATCCTTCCGCCGGTCCGGCCGACCGCCGACGAACAGCCGAGGAGCAGGCACACCGATGGACCTCGACGTCTTCGTCTCCGCCCACCGCGCGGAGTGGGACCGCCTCGATGCCCTGCTCCGGCGCCAGCGCCGCCTCACCGGCGCGGAGGCCGACGAACTCGTCCTCCTCTACCAGCGCACGGCCACCCATCTCTCCCTGATCCAGTCGGCCGCCCCCGATCCGCAGCTGACCGGCAGGCTCAGCCAACTGGTGGCACGCGCGCGCAGCGCGGTGACCGGCGCCCGCCGTGCTTCCTGGCGGGACGTCACGCGCTTCCTGACCCACAGCTTCCCGGCGGCCGTCTACAAGTCACGCCACTGGTGGGTGCCCACAGCACTCCTCTCCACAGCCGTCGCGGCACTCCTCGGCTGGTGGATAGGCACCCACCCCGAAGTACAGGCGTCCATAGCGGCTCCCGACGAGCTGCGCGAGCTCACCCGCCCCGGCGGCCAGTACGAGACGTACTACTCGAGCCACCCCGCGGCCTCCTTCGCCGCCCAGGTCTGGACGAACAACGCGTGGGCCGCGGCCCTCTGCCTGATCCTGGGTGTCTTCCTGGGCCTGCCGGTCCTCTGGGTCCTCTTCCAGAACATGCTCAACCTGGGCGTCGGCTTCGGCCTGATGTCCTCCGCCGGCCGCCTCGACACCTTCCTCGGCCTGGTCCTGCCGCACGGCCTCCTGGAACTCACCGCGGTCTTCGTCGCGGCCGGGACCGGCCTCCGCCTCGGCTGGACCGTCATCGACCCGGGGCCCCGCACCCGACGCACAGCCTTGGCGGCGGAAGGCCGGGCAGCCCTGGCCATGGCGATCGGCCTCGCCCTGGTCCTCTTCGTCTCCGGCGCCATCGAAGGCTTCGTCACCCCCTCGGGCCTGCCCACCTGGGCGCGCATCACCATCGGGGTCATCGCCGAGCTGGCCTTCCTGGCCTACGTCTATGTCCTGGGCGGACGTGCGGCGCGCGCCGGCGAGACCGGCGACCTGGAGGCATTCGAACGCAGCGCCGACGTGCCCACGGCCGCCTGATGTGCGCGAGTCCCCGCTGAGCTGCTAGTCTCCTCTTCGCCCCGCAGGAACCGTTGACACGGAGCTGGCGGGGAGG
>NZ_NCTE01000981.1:0-5208 GCF_002114215.1 Streptomyces sp. 13-12-16
CCCGGTTCCTGCGCGAACTCGCCGAGGCCCGGGCCCTGCGCGACCGGGTCCAGCCGCGCCGCGCCAAGGCCGCCCGGCTGCGCCACGCGATGCGCATGCGCACCTTCCGCTGGTAGCCGACGCCGGACCCCGCCGACGGGCTGCGCCGGGGAAAGCCGGCAGGCCGCGCCGGAGGGAAAGCGGCAGGCCGCGCCGGGGAAAATCGCACCCGGCCGCGGGAAGATCGCGCCACGCGCACACGTTTGCCGAAGTGCCCGTGCGGGGAAGGCGCGTGAGTCCGCGTACGATCCGCACGTGGCGGCAAGGAGTGCGCTGGTGAGTCCTTCGTGGGCGCACTCGGCGTACTGCGATCAAAATGCCGGACACAGGGAGCCGAAGACGTCCCCTGATGGCCTTGTTTCTGCCACGATTCCGAGTGGGTGGGGCTCGCAGCGCCGTCTCCCCGCCCGCAACACCTCCGCCGGGGGGACCCCCAACCGGCACGCCTATGACCAGTGGGAGAGTCACGGTGTACTTCGCCGCACTGCTCGCGCGCACCGAAGACGGGTGGGAAGCGAGCGACACGGAACTCGACGATGTGGAAACCCTGTCGGATCTGGCCGACCTGGCCCGGGAGGCCTCTCCCGACGAGGACACGGTGCTCGTGCTGATCGAGCAGGAGGACGGCTGGTTCGGCGTCGTCCGCGTGGACGGCGAGGAGGATCCCCGGGTCTACGTCTCCGACGCAGCCGCCGCCGCCCGCAGCAGCTACGGGGAGATCCTCCTCACCGACGAGCTGCTCGGCCGGGAACCCGGGGACGAGGGCCCCGACCTGGACGCCCTCGACCTCGACGGCACGGAGGACGGTGAGCCGGACGACGAGGACGCCGACGCGGACGTCGGCGCCGCGTCCGCCGGCGGCGCCGACGCCGTGCCGCACGGGCCGGTCGGTGACGCGCAGGTCCTGGAGGACCTGGGCGTGAGCGAGAAGGAGTTGCGTTCGATGACCGAGGACGCCGTCACCGAGATCGCCGACGCCCTGGGCGCCTCGGAGGTCCTGGAGACCGTCCGCTGACCGTGCCGGCCACCACCACCCCGTCCGGACCGCCGGACCCGGTACGCGACCCCTGGCGGACGGCGATGCGGCTCGCCCTGGACGAGGCCTCACGGGCCGTCCGGGGCGGGGACGTCCCCGTCGGCGCCGTCGTACTGGCCCCGGACGGCACCACCGTGCTCGCCGCCGCCCACAACGAGCGCGAGGCCGTCGGCGACCCCACGGCCCACGCGGAGGTCCTCGCCGTCCGGCGGGCCGCCGCGCGGCTCGGGGAGTGGCGGCTGGCCGGCTGCACCCTGGTGGTGACGCTGGAGCCGTGCACGATGTGCGCGGGCGCCCTCCAGCAGTCACGGCTGGACCGGGTGGTCTACGGCGCCCGGGACGAGAAGGCGGGCGCGGTCGGCTCGCTGTGGGACCTCGTCCGCGACCGGCGGCTCAACCACCGCCCCGAAGTCATCGAGGGCGTGCTCGCCGGGGAGTGCGCCCGGCTGCTCACGGAGTTCTTCCGGGACCGCTGAATACCGATTTCAAACCACGCCCCACCTTGTTGTAGGGTCTCTCTCGGTAGCGTGTCCGAGCGGCCGAAGGAGCTCGCCTCGAAAGCGAGTGTGGCGCAAGTCACCGAGGGTTCAAATCCCTCCGCTACCGCCGGTGAAGGGCCCCGTCGTCAGACGGGGCCCTTCGTGCGATCATGGGGCCGCTCGATGCTCGTGTGACACCAGTGACAGGGGGGCCGCGGTGGCGGTGAACGCGAAGAAGATCGCCGTCTACGTCCTTGTGGTCTTCGTGCTGTACCTGATCATCACGGACCCGGAGACCGCGGCCGACTACGTCCAGATAGGGTTCGAGGGCATATCGGAGGCCGCGAAGGCCATCGGCGACTTCATGACCTGGCTGGCCAACGGAGGAAAGTGATGATCCGCCACCTGGTGCTCTTCCGGCTGAACGAGGGCGTCGGGCGCGACGACCCGAGGGTCGTGGAGGGCGTGGAGGCCTTCCGTTCGCTGGACGGCAGGATCCCGGAGATCCGCTTCTGGGAGTGCGCCTGGAACATCAGCGACCGCCCCATCGCCTACGACTTCGCCATCAACTCGGCGTTCGAGGACGCGGAGGCGCTGCGCCGGTACGTGGAGCACCCGGAGCACCAGGCGGGTGTCGGACTGTGGCGCGAGTTCGCCACGTGGGTGATCGCCGACTACGAGTTCTGACACTCCGCCCCCTGGAGCCCCTCGCCGTGACGGCGGGGGGTTTTGCTGTTCCGTACGCCCATGTTTGACCCTCAACACGGAATATGCGGTGCTTGCGCACACTGAGTCAGTCTTGTGATGCTATGACCGCTTTTGAGGGATGAGTTGACGGACGATGTGAGTGACGAAGAGGTGGCGTTGACCGTGCCGGCCAGTACTGCGCCGCCCCAGGACGAGGTGTCCCCCGACGCGGTCCAGGCCCCGGCCCCCGCCCGGTCCTCCCTCGCCCCGTCCACGCCCGCCTCGCCCTCCTCCGGCCCGGCTTCTCCCGAACCGGCTTCTCCCGGCTCGGCCTCTCCCGAACCGGCCTCTCCCGACCCGTCCGCGACCGCCGACGACCGGCCGGTGAGCCCCGCCAAGCGGCGCGGCGCCGACACCCGGGCCCTGACCCAGCTGCTCTTCGGCCAGCTCAAGGAGCTGGAGCCGGGCATGCCGGAGCACACCCGCGTGCGCGCCGCGCTGATCGAGGCCAACCTGCCGCTGGTGCGCTACGCCGCCGCCCGCTTCCGCTCCCGCAACGAGCCGATGGAGGACGTCGTCCAGGTCGGCACCATCGGGCTGATCAACGCCATCGACCGCTTCGACCCGGACCGGGGCGTCCAGTTCCCGACGTTCGCGATGCCGACGGTGGTCGGCGAGATCAAGCGGTACTTCCGGGACAACGTCCGCACCGTCCACGTACCGCGTCGGCTGCACGAGCTGTGGGTGCAGGTCAACAGCGCGACCGAGGACCTGACGACCGCCTTCGGGCGCTCCCCGTCGACCGCCGAGATCGCCCAGCGGCTGCGCATCACCGAGGAGGAGGTGCTGTCCTGCATCGAGGCCGGACGGTCGTACCACGCCACCTCGCTGGAGGCCGCGCAGGAGGGCGACGGGATGCCGGGACTGCTGGACCGGCTGGGGTACGAGGATCCCGCCCTGGACGGCGTCGAGCACCGCGACCTCGTCCGGCACCTGCTCGTCCAGCTCCCCGAACGGGAGCAGCGCATCCTGCTGCTGCGTTACTACAGCAATCTCACCCAGTCGCAGATCAGCGCCGAGCTCGGTGTCTCGCAGATGCACGTGTCCCGGCTGCTGGCGCGCAGCTTCCAGCGGCTGCGGTCCGCAAACAGGATCGAGGCGTAACCGGAAAGAGCGAATCGCCCCACAGCACTTTTCTGTGCGCTTCTGCTCCGAAAGCCCGTCAGACCCCTTGTTTCCAGGGCTGATTCGTATCTCGGATGTCGACATGTCACTACAGCGCGTTGCCGACATGTGACATTCTGCGGAAAGCGCGTTTGCCGGAGCCTCGGCGCCGGTATTCCAGGTGATGGCTGCGTTCCTCGATCGAGGAGCGTCCGCCGCGACCGTCCCGCGACCCAAAGGGGGTGGCATGTCCGCAGAACAGGGCAGCTCGAAGGTGCTCACGCTCGCGGAGAGCGAGACAGCTCCCCATGCTCTCGACGCACTCGGCCCCATCGACGAGGGCCCGGCCCTCCCGACCACGCCCGCTCCGGAACTCCCGGACACGGCGGCCCTCGACACCCGCACCCTGTCCCGCTCCCTGTTCCTGCGGCTCGCCGTACTGGACGAGGACAGCCCGGAGCGCGCCTACGTCCGGGACACCCTGATCGAGCTCAACCTGCCGCTGGTGCGGTACGCGGCGGCGCGGTTCCGCTCGCGCAACGAGCCGATGGAGGACATCGTCCAGGTCGGCACCATCGGGCTGATCAAGGCGATCGACCGCTTCGACTGCGAACGGGGCGTGGAGTTCCCGACGTTCGCGATGCCGACGGTGGTCGGCGAGATCAAGCGGTTCTTCCGCGACACGTCGTGGTCGGTGCGGGTGCCGCGCCGGCTGCAGGAGCTGCGCCTGGCGCTGACGAAGGCCGGCGACGAGCTCTCCCAGAAGCTGGACCGCTCCCCGACGGTCGCCGAACTCGCCGCCGTGCTCGGCGTGTCGGAGGAGGACGTCGTCGACGGGCTCGCGGTCGGCAACGCGTACACGGCGTCCTCGCTGGACTCCCCCGCCCCCGAGGACGACGGCGGCGAGGGCTCGCTCGCGGACCGCCTCGGCTACGAGGACACGGCGCTGGAGGGCGTGGAGTACCGCGAGTCCCTCAAGCCGCTGCTGGCCAAGCTGCCGCCCAGGGAGCGGCGGATCATCATGCTCCGCTTCTTCGCCAACATGACCCAGTCGCAGATCGGCGAGGAGGTCGGCATCTCCCAGATGCACGTTTCGCGCCTGCTCACCCGCACGCTGGCGCAGCTGCGGGAGGGCCTCATCTCGGACTGAGGCACAGCACGGGGCGCCGCCGGGGCGCTCCGTACGCGACATCGGATTCGTGGCCGCCGGGGCGCCTCGTACGGGCGCAACGGCGGCCGCCGCGTTCTCCGGTGCTCCCGCACGGTTTCCCGGCGCTCACGCCCGCACCGGGTCACCACGCCCTCCGGCGCCCGCACACGGCCTTCCAGCGCTGACGCCCACGCCAGGCACTGCGCCCCCGGTGCCCACGTCCATGCCGGGCCGCCACGCCCTCCGGCGCCCACGCCGGTCCGTCACCGTTGCGTCGACGCGCCGGGAGCGGTCCCGTCACCCCTTCTCGCCCCCCGGGGGGCTTCCCCCGGGCCCCCGCGGCGGAGCCGCACGTCGACACAGCTCCGCGCCCCTCGGAGCAGCGTCACTCACAGGGGCGCGGGGAACCGCGCGGGGAACCACGACGTGCCCGCGGCCGACGGCTCCCGGTGAGCCACGGTCACGGCGGCGCGAACCGCGAGGCCGTCGTTACTTCAGTGCGAGCCAAGCCACCGCCGCGACGACCGCCACGGCGACGACGACGCCGACGATCAGGCCGATCCGCGGGCCGCCGCCGGTGGTCGCGGCGGCCTGCCGGCCCTGGGGTTCCTCGTCGACGAACGCGCGGAACATCTGGGTGCTGCCGGCGGGGG
>NZ_NCTE01000981.1:5357-7762 GCF_002114215.1 Streptomyces sp. 13-12-16
GAGACCCTAGCGAATGCCCGGTGAGGCGCCCAAGTGGGGGCGCCGGCAAGGGGCGACGGGCGGTACGGGCAAGGAACGAGGGTCAGCGCCGACAGGGACTGCCGGGCAGCGTCGCCGGCGCGGACACGCCCGGACCTGCGTGTTTACTTTCGCGATTACTTGCCTTTGCCAAGTTTTTGAGCCAGGAGACCCGTTTTTATTTGCCTTCAGCAACCATCGATTCCTATCGTTGCCCTAAGCAATCAAAACGGGAGGTGCCATGGCCGAGCAGGCGCAGTACGAGGAACTGGTCCGACAGTTCAGCGCCTTCGGCGCCGTCAAGCGGGAGATGAACCGGATCATGCCGACCGGCTGCCCCAGCGGCTCCGCCGCCGTGCTGGCACTGCTCGGCCGCCACGGCGACATGCGCATGAGCAGGCTCGCCGAGCTGCTGTCCGTGGACATGTCGGTCACCAGCCGCCACGTAGCCCACCTGACCGAGCGCGGCTGGATCGAACGCTCCCCCGACCCCGCCGACAAACGGTCCCGCATCCTGCACCTCACCCCCGCCGGCCGGATCCAGCTCGACGAGCTGTTCCGGCGGTCCACCCAGCTCCTCTCGGAGCGCCTGGACGACTGGTCCGACGACGAGGTCAGCCGGCTCACCCAGCTGATGACCCGGCTCAGAGACAGCTTCGGCGACTGCCGAGCGGTGCCCCGCCCGGCATCTCCCGCTCCCGAACAGACCACCCGTACACCCGCAAGCACGTAAGAGAAGGAAGTCCATGGCAACGACCACACCGAACGGTGTGCGGGCTCATGCCAAGCACGGGGGAGGCTCCTCCGCCGACGCTCCGATGACGCATCGGCAGATCATGGAGGCGCTGTCCGGGCTGCTGCTCGGCATGTTCTGCGCCATCCTGTCGTCGACCATCGTCACCAACGCCCTGCCCGAGATCGTCTCCGATCTCGGCGGCGGCCAGAGCGCCTACACCTGGGTCGTCACCGCCTCGCTGCTGACGATGACCGCCTCCACCCCCCTGTGGGGCAAGCTCGCCGACCTCACCAGCAAGAAGATCCTGGTCCAGGCGGCCCTGGTCGTCTTCGTCATCGGCTCCGTCGTGGCCGGTCTGGCGCAGAACCCGGCGATGCTGATCACCGCGCGCGCCATCCAGGGCCTGGGTGCCGGCGGTCTGTCCGCCCTGGCGCAGATCATCATGGCCGCGATGATCTCCCCGCGCGAGCGCGGACGTTACTCCGGCTACCTGGGCGCGACCTTCGCCGTCGCGACCGTCGGCGGCCCGCTGCTCGGCGGCGTGATCACCGACACCAGCTGGCTCGGCTGGCGCTGGTGCCTCTACGTCGGCGTGCCCTTCGCGATCATCGCGCTGATCGTGCTGCAGAAGACGCTGAACCTCCCCGTGGTCAAGCGGAAGGTCAAGGTCGACTGGGCCGGCGCCTTCTTCGTCACCGCGGCCGTCTGCCTGCTGCTCGTCTGGGTCACCTTCGCCGACGACAAGTACTCCTGGATGTCCTGGCAGACCGGCGTCATGGTCGGCGGCGCGGTCGTCCTGACGCTGATCTTCCTGCTCGTCGAGTCGAAGGCCGACGAGCCGATCATCCCGCTGCGCCTGTTCAGGAACCGCACCATCACCCTGGCCTCGCTGGCCTCGCTGTTCGTCGGCATCGCGATGTTCGCGGGCACCGTCTACTTCAGCCAGTACTTCCAGCTGGCCCGGGACAAGTCCCCGACGATGTCGGGCGTCATGACCATCCCGATGATCGGCGGCCTGTTCATATCGTCGACGGTCTCCGGCATCATCATCACCAAGACCGGCAGGTGGAAGAGCTGGCTGCTGGCCGGCGGCGTGCTGCTGACCGCGGGCCTGGGCCTGCTGGGCACCATGCGCTACGACACCCCGTACTGGCACATCGGCGTCTTCATGGCGCTCATGGGCCTCGGCGTCGGCATGATGATGCAGAACCTGGTCCTGTGCACGCAGAACCAGGTGGCCCCGAGCGACCTGGGCGCGGCCTCCTCCGTGGTGACCTTCTTCCGGTCCCTCGGCGGCGCGGTGGGCGTCTCCGTGCTCGGCTCGGTCATGTCCAGCCGGATCAGCGGCTACGCCCAGGACACCATCGGGCAGCTCGGCCCGCAGGAGCAGGCCGCCGCCGCCAAGGCCTCCGGCAGCGGCACTATCCCCGACATGGACCTGCTGCCCCCGTCCATCCGCACCTGGCTGGAGAGCGCCTACGGGCACGGCATCGCCGACATCTTCCTGTACGTCGCGCCGATCGCCCTGCTCGCCTTCCTGGTGACGCTGTTCATCAAGGAGGTCCCGCTGCGGACCTCCGGCGCGCTGGCCCAGGCCGCGGCGGAGGCCTCGGCCGGGACCGCCGCGCCGGCGGCCCCGGCCCCGGCGGAG
>NZ_NCTE01000982.1 GCF_002114215.1 Streptomyces sp. 13-12-16
AGGCGGGCGCCCCTGTGGACGCGGGGGCGCGGGCGCCCCGGCTGCGGGGGGCCTCCTGACGGAGGGGCCGGGTGCGGTGCACGGGCCGTCGGCGCCGTGCGGCAGACTCGGGGCGTGCGAGAGATTCATGTCATCGGTATCGGCGCGGGCGACCCCGACCAGCTGACCCTGCAGGCGGTCAGGGCGCTGCGGAGCACGGACGTGTTCTTCATCCTGGACAAGGGCGAGGCCAAGGCGGACCTGACCCGGCTGCGCCGGGACATGCTCGACACGCACGTACCGGGGGGTGACTACCGCGTCGTCGAGGCACGTGACCCGGAGCGGGACCGGACGGCCGGCGGGTCGGCCTACTCCCCCGCCGTCGGGGACTGGCGCAGCGCCCGTGCGGACATCTACGAGCGGATGATCTCCGAGGAGCTGGGCGAGGACCAGACCGGGGCGTTCCTGGTGTGGGGGGACCCGGCGCTGTACGACAGCACGATCGGCATCCTCGAGGAGATCCTGGAGCGCGGCCGTGTCGCCTTCGACTACGACGTCGTACCGGGCATCAGCAGTGTGTCGGCGCTCGTCGCCCGGCACCGCACGGGGCTCAACCGGGTCGCCCGCCCGGTGCAGATCACCACGGGGCGGCGGCTCGCCGAGGGGTTCCCGGAGGGCGTGGACGACGTGGTGGTGATGCTGGACGCCCACCAGAGCTTCCGCGCGTACGCCGACCAGGACGTCGACATCTACTGGGGCGCCTACATCGGCACGCCGGACGAGATCCTCGTCTCCGGGCCACTGGCCGAGGCGGCCCCCCGCATCGAGCGGCTCCGCGCGGAGGCCCGCGAGCGCAAGGGCTGGATCATGGACACGTATCTGCTGCGCCGCAGACCGGCCGAGGGCTGAGCGTCCCGTTCGGTGCGCCCCGGCCGCCGGCCCGCCGGGGCGCACCCGGGCACGGCCTGCCGCTCACGGCCGGCCGGGGGCGTCC
>NZ_NCTE01000983.1 GCF_002114215.1 Streptomyces sp. 13-12-16
TGACGCCGTTCAGCCGAACACGGCGGCGAGCCGCCGGCCCAGGCCCGGCGCCGCGACGGGCGTCCGGGGGGACGACACGTCGGCCGTGCCGGCGGGGGAAGCGTGAGACATGGGCTGCACCTCGGATGCGCGGGTGAACGCCAGGAAGGCCGCCGTCCGCGGCTGCTCCCGGCGTTCGTCGGGGAGGGCACCCTGGAGTATCCCCGGTCCGGCCGCCGAAACGCGCGGGAGCGTGTTTCACCGGCGCGGCGCAGGAGACACACCATCCCGTGCACTCACCGTCCTCGGTACCCCGCCGGTACGCGCCGGCGGACGGCAGGCTGCGACTGCTGATCGTCAGCGCGAGCATGGGAGCCGGCCACGACACGGTGGCCGGCGAACTCGCCCGCCGAGCCCGGGAACAAGGCCACGACGCGCAGGTCGTGGACCTCCTGCGACTGCTCCCGCACGGCCTGGGAACCGGACTGCGCCGCTTCTACCAGGCGTCGGTGCGCCACTTCCCCTGGATGTACGCGGGCCTCTACCGGGCGCTGCTGCGCCCCGGCCCGCGGCACCGCCCCAGCGGCATCCCCCTCGCCCGGCTGGCGGGCCGCCGCCTGACGGACCTCACGGAGCGCACGGGCGCCGACGTGGTGGTCCCCGTCTTCCATCTGGCCGCCCAGCTGACCGGTCATCTGAGGGCCCGCGGGCGGCTGCGGCCCCCGAGCGCCGTCCTCATGGTCGACTTCGCCGTCCACCGGCAGTGGCTCCACCCCGGCAACGACCTGTACCTCTGCCTCACCGACGACGCCGCGCGGGAGGTGGGCCGGCGCATCGCGGTGCCCGTCGAGACGGCCGGACCGGTCGTGGCACCCGGCTTCTTCGCGCCGGCCGCCGGAGCGGCGCGATGGCGGCGGCGCTTCGAGCGGTACGCCCCCGGACGTCCGCCCGTCGTCCTGTCCGCCGGCGCCTGGGGCGCGGCCTCGGAGCTGGACGGGACCGCCCGGCTGCTAGCCGCCGCCGGTTTCCTCCCGATCGTGCTGTGCGGCCGCAACGAACGCCTGCGGGCCCGCCTGGCCGGGCTGCCGGACACACTCGT
>NZ_NCTE01000984.1:0-663 GCF_002114215.1 Streptomyces sp. 13-12-16
GCCCGCATGCCGGGACCCGGCCGGCCCGGTGCCGGCCGGGCGGGGCCGTGACGCACCCGTGCCGTCAGTCGACGGCGGGGCCGGCCTGGTCGGTGCCGGACAGCCGGGCCAGGTACCGGTGGCAGCGGGCCGCGCGTTCCGAGTCCTGTTCCATGACCTCCCTGAAGAAGTCGGCGATCTCCTTCTGGTCCGCGTTCTCCGCGTCGCGGACGTACTGGCCGTAGTCGTGGCCCGCCTTCAGCGAGTGGTACTGCACGGAGATCAGGTCGTACACGACATCGCTGAAGCCCGTCTCGCCGGTCGCCATGAGCCCTCCTGCGTGTGGGGGAACAGGTCGCAGGGCCGGGTATCACCTCCCCGCCCGGTGAAACCGGCTCCGTGCCTCACGGCTCTCCGGGCGGCGCCGCGCGCCCCCGCGCGAGGAGCCAGCCGGCGATCGCGCCGATCGTGTACCAGAACAGGTCCGGCGCGTTGAAGGTGGAACCGAGGACCAGGCGGGCCGCGGTGCTGTGCCGGGAGAGTTCCGCGGGCACCCCGGTGAGCTGCAGGAACTCGATCCCCCAGCTGACGGCGAGCGCGATCCCGGCGGCCCTCGGCGGGGTCACCTGCGGCGCCGCCAGGACCACCAGGGCGAAGATCAGCAGGGTGTAGAGGGCGTCCCCG
>NZ_NCTE01000984.1:844-1578 GCF_002114215.1 Streptomyces sp. 13-12-16
TGCCGGACCGCCGCCGGGGCGGGTTCTGAGGAAGAGCGCCATGGCCGTCATGATCTCGCAGTGGTGCCCGGCGCGTGCCGGTGTCCGGCGCCCGGGGCCGGCCGTCCCGCCGCGGTCCGTCGAAAACCGGAGGAACCAGGGGTGCCGGCCTTGTTAAGGTGGTCGGCATGGCACGAGGTATCTGGTCGCAGAAGGTTCGATCCGCCCGCTGACGGCGGCGCCTTCTCCCTGAATCAGCGCACGCCGTTCCGGTCCCTGCCGGGCGGTCGTTTCGTGCTGCCCGGCTCCACTGCGAGCTGCGGAGCACCCGTTGAACCCCACCCTGACCCCCGAAGCCTCGTCCCTGCCCGTCGAGGCCGGTGCCAGTGCCCATGTCCGCGCCGACGGCGTCACCGTCACCCGCGGCTCCCGGCGCGTCCTGAACGACGTCTCGGTCACCGTCTCCGCCCGGTCACGGATCGCCGTCGTCGGCGAGAACGGCCGCGGCAAGACGACCCTGCTGCACGTCCTCGCCGGACTGCTCACGCCCGACGCGGGCACCGTGCACCGGACGGGTACGGTCGGCCTGGCCCGCCAGGAGCTGTCCGCGCGCGACGGCGAGACCGTCGGCACCCTCACCTCGGCGGCGCTGGCCCCGTCCCTGGCCGCCCTCGCCGCGCTGGACGAGGCGGGCCTCGCCATGGCCGGGGGCGACCCCGCCGCCGACGACCGCTACACCGCCGCGCTCGACGCCG
>NZ_NCTE01000100.1 GCF_002114215.1 Streptomyces sp. 13-12-16
AGGTGCCGGCCATGCCGCGGGCGACCGTGGCCGGGTCGTGGGTCCAGTCGAGGTGGACGAAGCGGTTGGCGAGCGGCGGGCTGAGGTGCCAGCCGTCGGCGGCGCTGGACGGCGGGTTGGCGGCGGCGACGATGCGCACCGCGTCGGGCAGGACGAGGCTGCCGACCCGGCGTTCGAGGACGACCCGCAGCAGCGCCGCCTGCACGGCCGGGGGCGCGGAGGACAGTTCGTCGAAGAAGAGCAGGCCCTGTCCGGCGCGGGTGAGCCGGACCGCCCAGTCGGGCGGGGCCATCGGCACGCCGGTGGTGGCCGGGTCGTCCCCGACGATCGGCAGTCCCGCGAAGTCCGACGGCTCGTGCACGCTGGCGATGACCGTCTCCAGCGGGAGGCCGAGCCCGGCGGCGAGCTGTTCCAGGCCGGCGGACTTGCCGATGCCGGGTTCGCCCCACAGGAGGACGGGCTGGTTGGCCGTCACCGCGAGGGCGAGCGCCTCCAGTTGGGGGTTGGCGGCGGGTTCGGTGCGGTGCGTGCGCAGTCTGCCGACGAGGTCGTCGGCGGCGGCCAGCGGGCCCGGTGCGGTGCGGTGGGTGGGGTCGGTGCTCAAAACGGCGGTTCCTTGCTGTACTCGACGGGCTCGTCGGGCTCGGACTCATCGGGCTCGACGAGCTCGTGGTCGTCCGCTTCCTCCTCCTCGTTGCGGTCCATGTACTCGTCCCACCACTCGGCCCCGAGGCCCGGATGTTCCTCGCGTACGCGCTTCCGGAGGAAGGCCAGGTCGGACCGCTTGTAGCGGCGGACGACCTGGGCCAGTGACAGCTCCATCCGGTCTTCCACGTCGATCCGGGCACCGGCGTCGAGGAGTGCCTCCACGAGGGCCTTGGAACCGCCGTCGTTGACCGCCACGAACAGCGGTGTGCGGTCCCGCTGGTCCCGGGCCTCCAGGTCGAGCCCCGCCGCGAGCAGCCGGGGCAGGAGCGGTTCGTGGTCGAGGAGGTGCAGTACGTGGAGCAGCGAGCGTCCGGAGGCGTCGCGGACCCGGGGGTCCACACCGGCGTCCAGGAGTTCGAGCACGCCGTGGGTGTCGCCGTGCTGGACGCGCAGGAACAGGTCCTGCCGCTGGGCGCGCAGCGCCTTCGGCAGCCGGCCGTCGCCGGACGCCCAGGTCTGCTCGACGGCGAAGCACCCGGCGACGGCGCCGCCGAACGCGCGCAGGGCCCGCTCGCGCTGCTGCTCCTCGTCGCTGTGCGGCATGCGGAGCAAACCGCCCGGACGGAAGCCCACCTCGTGCCATTCGCCCCGGCATCGCACCCGGACGGGGGCGGGGAGGTCGGGCCCCGGTGGGCCGCCGGTCCCGTCGGCGACCCGGAGGCCGGGGAACAGTGCCTCGCGGACCAGCGGATGCAGGTGCTCGGGCTCGACCCCGCCGACGCGCAGCAGGTCGAGGTCGGGGAGCCTGCGCCAGAGCGCCTCGGCCAGGAAGGGCAGGCCGTCGGCCTCCTCGCGGCCGACGGCCCGCACCCCGAGACCGGTGGCCGTCGACTCCAGCAGGATGCGCGTGCGCCAGTCGCCGACGACGAGGAAGCGGTCGCCGACGCCCCCCTCCTCCAGGAGGCGGACCTCCCGCTCCAGGCGGGTGTGGTCGAGCGCGAGCCTGCCGAGGAGCGCCGACGGATCGGCCTGGTACCAGCCGGGGCCGCCGGCCGGGGGTGTCAGGTCGAGTTCGATCCCGGCGGCGGTGAAGGCCGCCTCGACCTCGCCCCTCTGGTGCAGCAGGGTGACCCACTCGGCCCGGGCCGCCGCGTCACCGGGGCCCGGATCGGCGGTGGGCAGCTCGTCCGTACGGCGCGGTCGGCCGTCGGCGTGGAAGAAGGGGGGCCGTTCGGTGCCGCCGCCGCACCGCTCGCGCAGTTCGGCGGTGTGCCGCGCGTCCCACAGGTACCGGGCGTACCGCCAGTCCTCGGTCGGACTCCCGAAGACGCCGACGGTCCTCTCGTTCGTGACCGTGCTGAACCGCAGGGTGACCCGTTGCGGGCCCTCCAGCATCGCGGGCGTGGTGAGGTGCAGGTACGGCGCGGAGCGGGGGCCTTCGCCCGGCCGCACCGGCCGGTAGCGGGCGAGGACGACGGTGCGGTCGGTGTCGAGGGTGGTCCGCCCGCCCAGCACCCGGGGCAGGTGCCAGCGCACCAGGTCCGGGACCAGGTGGCGCAGGTCGTCCTCCAGCGCCTCGGCGACGTCGTCGCCGCAGTGCTCGGCGACCTCCGGCAGGTCGATGTCGACGTCCACGCCGGCCGCCGCGCACGCGCCCCGCCAGTCACCGGCCGTACGGCGTTCGGTCGCGCGCTCGATCATCCTCCGGGGCACGGCGTAGCGGCGGATGCGTCGTCGGCTCGCCGCCTCCTCCGGTGGGAAGCACGGCGGTTCGGGGCGGCGGCTCACCGGTAGACACTTCCTATCGCGCGCAGGTCGGGGTGGGCCCCGGCCGTGGGCCGCAGGCGCTGGGTGAAGGAGCGCTTCACCTTCCGGGGCAGTCCCGGTCCCAGGCCGACGTACTCCAGCAGTGAGTCGTCCGGCACCGCCGCCAGCAGGGACTTCGCGCCGCGCCCGGTGAGTCCGGTGTGGCACAGCTCCAGCCTGCGCAGCGGGCTGCCCGCGAGGGCGGCGGCCAGGGCTCGGGCGCCTTCGTCGCCGGTGGCGTTGGCAGGGGCGCCGAGGCTCCGCTCGGACATCGGCCGTCCCAGGTCGAGCGTCTCGATGGCGCCCAGGGCGTCGGCGAGGGCGCGGGCACCGGTGGGGCCGATGCCGTTGCCGCCCAGGCCCAGGCGCACCGGCCGTCC
>NZ_NCTE01000985.1 GCF_002114215.1 Streptomyces sp. 13-12-16
CGGGCGTGCGGACGCGTCCGGCCCGGGTGGCTGCCGTGATCCATGGGGGCGGACGCCAGACCGCGCGGCTCGCGTCCCACCCGGGCCGAAGTGCCCACCCGCGCCCGGCCGTCCGGCCCCGTCGCGGAGCGGTGAGCAGGGACCGGTGGACACCTCCCGGGGCCCGCCCGGCCCAGGTGGCGCGGCCGCGGTACGGACGATGCTGGGGCGTGACCGGCCGGGAAGCGACACGGACCGTCACGTCACCCTGCGCGGCCACGTCTTCTCGTGCCACGGGCCGGGCAGCGGGCGCGGCGAGTTCCCGGACCGGTCACCGTCCGGCCGTTCCTCAGTCACGGCCGGACGCGCGGTCCACCACGTTCCGGGCCGGCCACCACCCGGGCCGGCCGCCCGATGCCCCGGGTTCCGTCAGGGAACGTGGCGGACCGCGCCACCCTCACCCGCACCGGCCACCGCCGACGGCACCCCCGTGCGTACTCCCGCCCCCACGGACGCCACACCCGTCGGAGCGACCCCCGCCCTTCAGGCTCCCGCCCTCCCCCGCGGCGGGCGGGCCGTTCGGACGGCGCCCTCGCCGCGAGGGAGGGACCAACGGCCCACCCGATCGGGACTGATCGGCCGGGGTGCCGGCCCGGCCCGGTGCACGAGGCTGGTGCCGACCGATCCGGAGGTATCCCGTGCACCACCGCAACCAGCATCCGCGCGGCTGTGTCCCCCGCAATTTCCCGCCGCGGGTGCTGCGTGCGGCACGGACCGGTCACGGTCCGGCCGCCCGGCCCGTCGTCTGCCACGACTCCCGGGCGGCCGGACGAACACCGACCACGACCCGGGCGCGGAGGACCCGATGAGCGGCGCACGCGCGATCCGCCGGCAGCACCAGGACGTCACCGACCGGCCGTTCATCGTCATCTGGGAATCCACCCGCGCCTGCCCGCTGGCCTGTCTTCACTGCCGGGCCGAGGCCGTACCGGACCGCGATCCGCGCGAGCTGGACACGGCCGCGGCCAAGGAACTCCTGGCCCAGGTCGCCGCGTTCGGACAGCCCGCCCCGCTGTTCGTGATCACCGGGGGCGACCCGTTCCAGCGCCCCGACCTCAACGAGCTGATCGCCCACGGCAAGGAGGCCGGCGTCCGCGTCGCCGTGTCGCCGTCCGGCACCCCGACGCTCACCCCCGAGCGGCTGCGGGAGGTGCACGAGGCCGGCGCCGTCGGACTCTCCCTCAGCCTGGACGGCTCCACCGCCGAACTGCACGACGGCTTCCGCGGGGTGCCCGGCGTGTACGGCTGGACACTCGACGCGTGGGACGCCGCCCGCGCCATGGGCATGAAGGTGCAGATCAACACCACCGTCGCCCGGCACAACCTGCACGACCTGCCGGACATCGTCCGTCTCGTCCGCGACCACGGGGCGATGCTGTGGAGCGCCTTCTTCCTGGTGCCCACCGGACGAGGCCGGCGACTCGGCGAACTCACCCCCGCCGAGACCGAGGACGTACTCAACTTCGTGTACGACGTCGGCCTCACCGTGCCCGCCAAGACCACCGAGGCCCACCACTTCCGCCGGGTGGCGATCCAGCGCGAGATCCTCGCCCGGACCGGCGACGACCACGTGGCGGTGCTGGGACTCGGCCCGCTCTACCGTGAGTTGCGGGAGCGCTCCGCCCGGCTCGGTCTGGACGCCGGGAGGCGGCGGGCCCGGCGCCCGCCGCTGGACGTCAACGCCGCCCGCGGCTTCGTCTTCGTGTCGCACACCGGCACCGTGCACCCCAGCGGATTCCTCCCCCTGGGCGCCGGCAGTGTGCGCACCCGTCCC
>NZ_NCTE01000986.1 GCF_002114215.1 Streptomyces sp. 13-12-16
GGGCGCGCTGCTGCCCGAAGCGGGGGCCACGGCCCGGCTGCTGGTGCTCGGCTCCCGGGGCCGCGGGGGCTTCGCCAGCCTGTTGCTCGGGTCCAACTCCCTGGCCGCGGCACGTGACGCCGAGTGCCCGGTCGTCGTCGTGCCCCGGCCCGGGCGCGGGGGCGGGGACGAGGAGGGGGTGCAGGCCGGGACCGGCCGGCCCGTGGTGGTCGGGCTGAACGCCGACAGCCCCGACGAGACCACGCTCGCCTTCGCCTTCGCGGAGGCGGCGCTGCGCGGTGCCCGGCTGCGGGTCCTCGCCGCTTATCCGTGGCCGCTGCAGACGTGGATGCTGCCCGGGGAGGTGCCTCCGCCGCAGGTCGACCAGGACGCCGTCGAGCACGAGACCCGCCTTCTCGCCGACGGCTTCCTCGCCCCGCACCGGGAGCGGCATCCCGAGGTCGCCGCCGGGATCGACGTGCTGCCCGGGGACGCGGCCGGTCGTCTGGTCGACGCGTCGAGGGACGCCGAACTGGTCGTCGTGGGCCGTCATCGCCGTCGGCTGCTGGCGCCGGCCCGCATGACGGGGTCGGTGACACAGGCGGTGCTGCTGCACGCGGTGAGCCCGGTCGCGGTGATTCCCCCACCCGCGTAGCCGCGGGCGGTCGTGCCTCCCTCCAGTGTCTCAAGGGCCTGGGGGGTGCCTTCAGGGCGATGGGCCCCCGGCCCGAGCGAAGCCGGGAGCGGGGGAGGAGCCGGGAGGAACCTCGCAACGCGCCGAGCCGCGCACCCCCGCCCGAGTGCGGCTCCCGGCACTAATGGCAGCGGACTCCCCTATCGTTAGCGACATGCGGGACTCGACCACCACCAGCGACGCCCACCTCGTCCTGGACCTCGCCCTCACCGTCCGGCACGACGGCGACGGTGGAGTCGCCGACGACCTCGCCGGGCCCGCCGGGCTCACCGACTGGGTGCGGGCGCACCCGGAGGCGCTGACCGGCGCGGAAGGCTATGTCGCCGGCGCCGGTGACCTCGCCGATGTCCGCGACCTGCGCGCCGCCGTCCGCGCCCTGTTCGCGCACGCGGTCCGTCCGGCCGAACCGAGCCCCGCGGACGCGACCCGCCTCCTGCCCGCCCCCGAGGCCCTGCGCAAGCTGAACGACGCCGCTGCCCGCACCCCCACCGTCCCCGTCCTGGAGTGGTCCGACGGGTACGGCCCTCTCGTCCGCCGGCGGCCCGTCCCGGACGGCGGGTCCGACCTGACCGCCGTCCTCGCCCAGGCCGCGATCGCCTTCCTCGCCGGTCCCGACCGTGAACGCCTCCGGGCCTGCCACGCCCCCCGCTGTGTGCGCTACTTCCTGAAGGAACACCCGCGTCAGGAGTGGTGCAAGCCCTCCTGCGGCAACCGCGCCCGGGTGGCCCGCCACCACGAACGGCACCGGCGGTCCGGGTAGCGGAGGCGGGCGTCGCCCGACCGTCCATACGCGGGTCCGGGCACGTACCATGGCGGCATGTCGTTCCTCCGCCGCCGCAGTGCCACGCCCGCCGGGCCCGAATTCGACGTTCTGGCCATGGACCCGGGCGACTGGCCCGGCAATCTGGGCGCCGGACTGCTGCCCGCCCCCGACGGAAGCTGCCAGGGCGTCTTCCTGCGTTACGACCTGTTCGGCGGCCGCGGCCCCGCGATGATCATCGGCAACCTGCCCGAGGGCTCCCCGGCCCGGGACGTCCCGGAGGGCGAGGTCCCCTTCGAGGTCGGGCAACTGCTGCTGGCGCTGGAGAACGACGAGGAGATCACCGTCGTCGGCACCGAGGACGTGCCGGTGATGCAGGGCGACAACCTGCTGATCGTGCGCCGGGTCAAGCTCTCCGAGGGCCGGATCTCCTGCGTGCAGTTCGACCGCAGCGACAACGTCCTGGTGACCATCGCCGCCTGGGACCGCCCCATCACCGACGACCTGTACGCCCTCCTCAAGCCGCTTCCCGCGGAGCTGTTCCAGCAGGGCTGACACAAGGGGCCGGGTTCCGCGGGAACCCGGCCCTCCCGCTACGTCCCCCGCGCCGCTACGACGACGTCACCGTCACGTCCGCCGCCCGGACGAACCCGACCCGGTGGCCGAACTGGATCTCGTAGTACAGGTCCTCGCCCCGCACCACCTGGTGGGACGCCTCGTCGAAGGTCACCGCGTAGTAGTACTCGCCGGGCACCTTGCCCCCGGTCACGTACTTCTGGCCCTTGAGCACCGTGTACGGCAGCGGCGACACCGCCTGGGCCGGCACGCCCTCCGGGTAGGCCGCCTTCTCCGGGTACGCCCTCCCGTACACCGGCACCGAGTCGAGGCCCTCCCTGGGGGTGACGACCTCGCCCTTCGCGGGCACCGCGGTGGGGTGCTTCCCCGGGTTCTCGAACCAGGCCTTCTGACCGAGGTACCAGATGGCGGTCCAGTCGCCCCAGCGGTCGGCGACCGCGTAACTCTGGCCGGTGGAGACCCGCGAGGACAGGTCGTTCACCCCGGTGGTCGGGGCGGAGCCGAGGCCGATGTCCCTGATCAGCGGGGAGTCCTCGTCGTGGTCGGAGTACAGCCGCACCGCGCTCGACCCGTGGGCGGCGCACGGCTCGCCCACGGTCTCGCAGCCCGTGAAGCCCGGTCGGTTGGCGGCGTAGTCGGGCCGGATCGTGACGATCCCCGCGTGCTTGCCGGCCGTGGCCTTCAGGGGCTTGCCCAGCAGTTCGAAGTAGTGCCGCCAGTCCCAGTACGGTCCGGGGTCGGTGTGCATGCCGGGGATGGTGGCGGTGGTCGTCCCCGGCACCGTGTCGTGGCCGAGGATGTGCTGCCGGTCCAGCGGGATGTCGTACTTCTCGGCGAGGTACTTCACCAGCCGGGCCGAGGACCGGTACATCGCCTCGGTGTACCAGGCGTCGGGGTCCGCCAGGAAGCCCTCGTGCTCCAGTCCGATCGACCCCGCGTTGACGTACCAGTTGCCCGCGTGCCAGGCCACGTCCTTCGCCTTCACATGCTGGGCGATGTGACCGTCCGTGGAGCGCAGACTGTATTGCCAGGACACATAGGTGGGGTTCTGCACCATGTCGAGTACGCCCTCCCAGGCGCCCTCCGTGTCATGGACGACGATGTACCGGATGCGCTGCGAGGCGGGCCGGTTCCCCAGGTCGTGGTTGCCGTAGTCGCCGTCGCCGAACTCCTCGTACGGTGCCGGGATCCACTCGCAGGACACCGTCCTCGGGCACTCCGTGCCGGCGGCGGAGGCGGTGCGCAGCCCGGCGCGCTCCAGTGCCGCGGTGTCGGGCGCGAGGCCGGGGCGGGCGGTCAGGACGACCTGCTGTCCGGCGTCGGTGACGCGTTCCTCGCCGGCGCGGATCACCTCGTACACGTCGTTCGCGTACGCCACCGCCGACGCGGTGTCGTCGGCGCCGGAGAAGAGGGCGACCGCCGCGTACCAGTCGGCCGGGTCCTCGCTCCCGGGCCCGCCCAGCCGGCGCTGGGCCTCGGCCAGCAGGGCGGCGCCGCCC
>NZ_NCTE01000987.1 GCF_002114215.1 Streptomyces sp. 13-12-16
CGGCGTCGTGGTGGTGCGGGTCAGTGGTGGGCGTGGACGACGGCGTGGCCCTTGCCGCGGCCGATCATCCACTTGTTGACCGGTGTGGTGACCGCGAACGCCACGGCGAAGCCGCCGAGCAGCGCGTACCAGAACAGTCCGTCCGCCAGGTGGGCGTCCATCGCTCCCGGCGTCAGCGCGATGATGCCGTTGTCGACCAGTTCCATCACCGCGATCGAGACGGTGTCGGCGGCCAGCGCGACCTTGACCGCGGCCTTCAGGGACACCCCGGCGCGCACCACCGCGAAGAGCGTGAAGGAGTAGCCGAAGACGAAGGCCAGGGCGATCGCGAGGGCCATGGTCGGAACGTTGCCCCACATCAGGGCGGTGCCGATGACCATGCCGAGGATCTCGCCGATGGCGCACCCGGTGAGGCAGTGGAGCGTCGCCTTCATGGCCGTGGCCCAGGTCGCGCCGTGGGCGTGGCCGCCCGCGGGGGCGGCGTGGTCGTGCGTGGTACCGAGGTGGTGCGTGCTGTGGTCCATGACCTTCATCCCCATTCGACGTCCCGCGAGTACCCCTGATGGCCCCACAACCCGAACCATATACCCCTGGGGGGTATATGGCCACGGGTGATTCGGGCCGGCTGCCGGGCGGTGGAGGGGCATCCGTGTGCGGCCGCCGGCGGGATGCCGGTCCGGGGGCGCGTCTGCGGAGTTCTCGCCGGGGTCAGGCCGAACGCGCCCGCCGGGTGGACTCCAGCACCGAGGCCAGGAAGCGGCGCACCGTCTCCAGCTCGCCCGCCTCGAAACCTTCCGCGGCCGCCACCACCTCGCCGATCACCGGCCCGAAGAAGGCCCACCCGAGTCGTGCGGCCTCCTCCTCCACCTCCAGCAGCACGCGCCGCCGGTCGGCCGTGTCCCTGCTGCGCCGGACCCACCCGAGCCGCTCCAGCCGGTCCACCAGGGCGGTGGTCCCGGACGAGTTCAGGCGCAGCTGCTCGCCGAGCCACCCGGGCGTGGCACGGGTGCCGGCCCGTGCCGCGTCCAGCAGGTGGATCAGTGCGCGCACGTCGGTGGGATGCAGTCCGTGGCGTGCGGCGAACTCGGCGCCCAGCAGGTCGAACTCCACGGTCACCGCGCGCAGCGAGTGAACCAGCCCCATCACCGGACTCTGATCGTCCATGCACACTCCCTCGAACCCTTGCATAGTATCTCGCTGAGCGAGATTATCGCCGAGCGAGAGGAATGCCCGTGTCCCTGTCGGCCTTCGACCTTGCCTACGACGAACTCCGCGCCCGCTGGCCCGAGTCCACCGAGGAGCGTGACGTCGCCACGCCGTACGGGCGCACCCGGGTCCATGTGCACGGCCCGGCGGACGGCAGCCCGCTCGTGCTGCTGCCCGGCGGCTCCGCCACTGGCCTGGTCTGGTTCGCCAACGCGCCGGCCCTCGGCGGGCGGTACCGGATCCACGCGGTCGACCTGCTGGGCGACGCCGGCCGCACCGAACGCCGGGGCACACCGCTGAAGAACGCCGACGACCTGACGGCCTGGCTGGACGCGCTGCTGGACGGGCTGGGGCTCGCCCGCACACACCTGTGCGGGCACTCCTACGGCGCTTGGACGGCCGTCAGGTACGCCCTGCACGCACCACAGCGGGTCGACCGCCTCGCCCTCGTCGATCCCACCCAGGTCTTCGCCGGGTTCCGCCCCGGCTACCTGCTGCGCGCGCTGCCCACCCTGATCCGCCCGAGCCGGGACCGTACCCGTGCCTTCCTCGCCTGGGAGACGGCGGACACCCACCCCGACGAGACCTGGCAGCGCCTCTACGCGCTGGCCGCCACCGTCCCCGGACGCAAACTCGTCGTCGGCCCCCGCCCCAGGGTCGCCGGTCTCCGCATGCCGGTCCTGGTCCTGCTCGCCGGGCGCGGCCGCGCCCACGACGCCGCCAAGGTCGCCGACAGGGCCCGCCGGACCCTCCCGCAGGGCGAGGTGGTGCTGCTCCCCGGAGCCACCCACCACTCCCTGCCGCTCACCGAGCCGAAGGAACTGAACGACCGGCTGATGGATTTCCTGGGCTGACGGCGCCGGACGGCACCTGCCGCCCGTCCTGAGCCGGCGCCGGCCCGGCGCCGAGGACCGCCGCGGGGCCCGCCGGATCACCCAGGGCGCGCCGGGTCCCCGGCCGGGTTGCCCGAACAGCCGGTGATCGTGCCCGAGTCGCTCTTCACCGCGGTGTCCCGGGCGCGGTATCCAGGTACGGACACCCGACCCGTCCTCAGAGAGACCCACTTCGTATGCGTACGCGAGAAACCGGAACGTCGTCCGACGAGACGAAGGCCCGCCCCTCGGCGCGCCGGACGGACGCGGCGCCGGCCGTGCCCGTCGCGGGTCCGCTC
>NZ_NCTE01000988.1 GCF_002114215.1 Streptomyces sp. 13-12-16
CCCGCTCGTCGGTCCGGCGCGCCGGCCGGGACCGCCGCACGGCCACCGCCCCGGCGGCCGCGACCGGAACCGCCCACCACAGCTTCCTCATCGAACGTCCTCCGCTTCCGGTGTCCCGGCGGCCACCGTCGGGCGCCGGGTTTCCGTGGCCGTCCGCATGAAACGGCGCCGACCGGGACAAGGCGGGACCGCGCGTACGCGGAGCCCTCCCGCACGCCGGGGCACGGACGGCCCGCCCCCGCCGTGGATGCCCTCCGCCTCGGCGGCCGCCGTCCGGTGCCGGCTTTCGCGCCCTCCCGGACAGGACGGTGACGGCCGGGGAGCAGGTAGGCCGGTGAGCCCTGGGTACTCGCCGCCGCATGATGAAGCGCGCGCTGTGGCAGGGGCTGGTGGCCGGTACGGCCGGGGTGCTGGTGATGACGCTGGGCGAGAAGGTGGAGCAACGGGTGACCGGCCGGCCCGACTCCCACGTGCCCGCCCGCACGTTGGAACGTCTGACCGGCATGCGGGAGCACTCCGGCCGTCAGCCCGTACCGGTGAACCTGGCCATGCACGTGGGCCAGGGCGCCCTCCTCGGGATCCTGCGGTCGGTGATGTCGCACGCCGGGCTGCGCGGGCCCTGGTCGTCGGGGAAGTTCGCCGTCGTCCGCGTCACCGGCGACCAGATCCTGGAGAACGCCACCGGCGTCGGCGCCCCGCCTCAGAGCTGGCCGCGCCGTGAACTCGCCGTCGACCTGCTGCACAAGACGGTGTACGCCTTCGCCACCGGC
>NZ_NCTE01000989.1 GCF_002114215.1 Streptomyces sp. 13-12-16
CGGGCCTGCGCGGCCCAGGAGGAGCGGACCTGGCGGGCCCGGGGCGACGAGCTCGGGCGGGCGGGCACCGGCGATCCCGGCGCGGCGCGCGACGCCGAGGTGCGCGGGGTGGCCTACGGGGTCGTGCTGCGGGTGCTGGACGAGATCCTGACGCCGGGGAAGCGCGCGGCACAGGGCTGACCTGCGGGGCCGTACGGGATTCCCGGGCGGATTTCCGTACGGATTGAGGCGGGCCGCCGCCGGGCACCCGGCAACCCATGACGGTCGATCACAGCCGGGCGCCGGTTCTGGAAGCACTGGAGGAGTACCACCGCAAGGGGCGGCTGGGCTTCACACCACCTGGGCACAAGCAGGCCCGCGGGGCGGATCCCGCGGTGCGCGAGGTGCTCGGGGACGCGGTGTTCCTGGGCGATGTGCTGGCGTCGGGCGGCCTGGACGACCGGCTCACCCGGGGCCGGGTGCTGCAGCGGGCCCAGGACCTGATGGCCGACGCGGTCCACGCCGACCACACCTTCTTCAGCACGTGCGGCAGCTCCCTGTCGGTCAAGGCGGCGATGCTGTCGGTGGCGGGGCCGCACGAGAAGCTGCTGATCGGGCGGGACGCCCACAAGTCGGTGGTGTCCGGGCTGATCCTGTCCGGGATCGAGCCGGTGTGGGTGGAACCGCGGTGGGACGCCGTACGGCACATCGCGCACCCGCCGTCGGCCGACGACTTCGACCGGGCCTTCGACGCCCACCCGGACGCGCGCGGCGCGCTGGTGACCAGCCCGACGCCGTACGGCGCCAGTGCGGCGCTGCGGGACATCGCCGAGGTGTGCCACCGGCGTTCGCGCCCGCTGATCGTGGACGAGGCCTGGGGCGCGCACCTGCCCTTCCACCCCGACCTGCCGTCCTGGGCGATGGACGCGGGCGCCGACATCTGCGTGACCAGCATCCACAAGATGGGCAGCGGTCTGGAGCAGGGCTCGGTGTTCCACCTGCGGGGCGACCTGGTGCCGCCGGCGCTGCTGGGCATGCGCGCCGACCTGCTGGGGACCACCAGCCCGTCGGTGCTGATCTTCGCGGGTCTCGACGGCTGGCGGCGGCAGATGGCGCTGCGCGGCAAGGAGCTGATGGGGTCGGCGCTCGCGCTCGCCGACGGGGTCCGGGCCGCGATCGAGGAGATCGACGGCATGCACGTGGAGGGCCGGGACGACTTCTGCGGACCGGGGCTGGCGGACGACTTCGATCCGCTGCCCGGTGTGATCGATCTCGACGGTCTCGGCATCACGGGATTCCAGGCGGCGGACTGGCTGCGCGAGCACCGCGGCGTCGACGCTCACCTGGTGGACCACCGCCGCATCGGGATGCAGATCACCCACGGCGACGACCGGGAGACGACCGGGGAACTGCTGTCGGCGCTGCGGGACCTGGGCCGGGCGGCGCGGAACCTGCCCCGGGCGCCGAGGGTGGACGTGCCGTCGCCGGGCGACCTGCGGATGGAGCAGGCGCTGCTGCCGCGGGACGCGTTCTTCGGCCCGGCCGAGGAGGTGCCGGTGGACCGGGCGGCCGGACGGATCGCGGCCGAGATGGTCACGCCGTACCCGCCCGGCATCCCGGCCGTCCTGCCGGGCGAACGGCTCACCGAGCCCGTGCTCCGCTATCTGCGGACGGGCCTGGCCGCGGGCATGCACCTGCCGGACCCGTCGGACCCCGGTCTGGACACGGTCCGGGTGGTGGACGAGCGCGCCGCCCGGGACCAGTGAAACAGGTCACGCGACCCGATTACCCGGACGCCGCCGAAATGGTTTATCGTTCATTCATACGTGGTGGCGGAGTCGACCCCCCGTCCTCCGGACACCACCGCTTACGGCCCTGGCTGGCTTCCCCCGTCCAGCCAGGGCTTTTTCATGCCCGGACAGGGGCCGGCGGCAGGAACCGGACTTCTCGTGTCCGCCGAGGTGCCCCGGACGGCCGCAGCGGCTGAAATGAACGTAGGGAAAGCACCGGAACCGATTGCCCGGCGAGGAGCCCCGCGCCATGACCAAAGCGATCAAACTCCTGACCGCCCTTCCTCCGCCGCAGCGCGAGCGCCTGATGGCATTGGCGCGGGAGGTGTCCTTCCCCGAGGACACCCGCATCTTCGAGACGGGAGGCACCGCCGACCGGTTCTGGGTGATCCGCTCCGGCGCGGTCTCGCTGGACCAGCGGGTGAACGACCTGCACCGGGTGACCGTCGCCACTCTCGGCGCGGGTGACCTGCTGGGCTGGTCCTGGCTGTTCCCGCCCCACCAGTGGGACTTCGGCGCCGTGGCCTTCAGCCAGGTGCGCGCCTACGAGTTCGACTCGGCGGCCGTG
>NZ_NCTE01000990.1 GCF_002114215.1 Streptomyces sp. 13-12-16
CGTCAGCTCGGCGGCCTCCCGTTCGGGCGCGGTGAGCGTGTCCGTCTGGGCGTAACGCAGGGGCAGCGGCCGCAGTCCGGCCGCGGCGAGCTCGTCCCTGGCCCGTGCCGCCAGTGCCTCCGCGCCGCAGTGCACGGCGCCCTCCAGCCCGCGGTAGAGGTGGTCGGCGGCCTCCTGCAACTGCCCGGTGCGGGACAGCGCCGCCCCGTGGCCGACCAGGGCGCGGGCCAGCTCGTAGGCCGCGGGCGACTGTTCCAGGTGGCCGACGGCCTCCGCGTGCAGGTCGAGCGAGGCCTGGCCGCCGGTCACCTCGGCCAGCGTGTGCAGCGCCTGCCCGATCGCCGAGGCCGCCCCGAAGTCCCGGGCCCGCTTGACCGCGTCCTGCGCGTGCCGGACCGCCCGGTCGGGTGCGCTGCGGACGAGCGCGGACGCCAGCCCCGACTGCCAGGCGCACCAGGCGGGATTGCGCCACTCCCGCCCGTCCAGCCAGTCCCCGACGTCACGGAGCAGCGCGGCGGCCTCGTCCGCGCGGCCCTCCGCCAGCAGCAGCTCGGCGTACACCGTGCGCGGGTCGGGGTAGATGACGGCGTTCGGGACCAGTGCGCCGTAGTGGTGGTGGTCGGCGATCCGGCGTGCCTCCGCCGTACGCCCGCGGGCCAGGAGCGTCTGGATGAGGATGCCGACGGCGAACCACTGGGCGGGCACCGCCCCCTCCACCCGGTCGGCGATGCGCAGCCCCTCCCGGACCAGGTTCTCCGCCTCGGCCAGGGAGCCCCGGCGGTAGCGGATGTACCCGGAGAGGGTCTGGCCCAGGGCGAGGTGGGAACCGCGCCAGCCCTTCGCCTCGCACTCCGCCATGCCCTTGCCGAACAGTTCCTCGGCCCGCCGCGGCCGGTCGGCGTACAGGAACACCATCGCCACCGCCACCGGCACCTCGAAGCCCCGGTTCTCGTCGGTCCAGCTCAGCCCGCCCCGCAGGGCCCGCTCGGCGTACTCCAGGGCCGTCTGCCGCGGCTCGCCGCACACCACCGCCTCCCAGGCCCGCAGGCCCAGGATGTACCGCTCCTCCAGGCCGCGGCCGGTCACCTGCGCGGCCAGCCTGGCGAGCCTGCGCGAGCGGGCGGCGGGGTCCGGCTCGTCGGTGCGGTACGAGCTCCACACGAAGTGGTCGGCCTGCATCCGCAGCCTGATCCGGGGGTGCGGGGCGCGCCGCGCCTCGTCGGCGGCGACGGCCGCGGCCTCGGCCACCTCGTCGATGTGCGCCAGCGCCTGCGTGAGCCGGTACACGATGGACGCCCGCAGCTCCGGGTCGATGCCGGGCTCCGCCAGCGCCTCACGGAGGTGCGCGACCGTGGCCGTGGGCTTGATGAGGAAGGTGGAGGAGGCGAGTTCGTGCAGCAGCTCGGCGCGCTGCTCCGGCAGCGGCGGCTCCTGGAGCGCCCGCGTCAGCAGCCGCCGGGCCGCTTCCGGGGCGCCGGCGCGCATGTACTCGCGGGCGGCTTCGCGCAGGCACGCCACCGCCTCGACGCGGCC
>NZ_NCTE01000991.1 GCF_002114215.1 Streptomyces sp. 13-12-16
CCCCGCCCGCGCGGGCGCTGCGCGAGTGCGAGGCGGTGCTCGCCCGCGCCGGCGAGCCGGACTTCGACCGGTGGGTGGCCGAACGCGGGGTCCCCGCCCCGGCCCACCGCGTCCACTCGCTGCTGGCCGTGCCGCTGCGCGCCCGCGGCACCACCCTCGGCGTCGTGGTGGCCGTCCGCAACGTCCACCCCGAGGAGTACGCCGACGACGACGCCGCGCTCGCCGAGGAACTCGCCAGCCGTGCCGCCGTCTGCGTCGACAACGCCCGCCGCTTCGCCCGCGAACGCGCCACCGCGCTGGCCCTCCAGCACAGCCTGCTGCCGAAAGGACTGCCCGGACAGTCCGCCGTCGAGGTCGCCCACCGCTATCTGCCCTCCGCGTCGGCGGCCGGCATCGGCGGCGACTGGTTCGACGTCATCCCGCTGGCCGGCAGCCGGGTCGCCCTGGTCGTGGGTGACGTCGTCGGCCACGGCATCCCCTCCACGGCCACCATGGGCCGGCTGTGCACCGCCGTGCGCACCCTCGCCGACGTGGACCTCCCGCCCGACGAGCTCCTCACCCACCTCGACGACCTGGTCATCCATCTCGCCGACGACGGCGAGGACGTCGCCGAGCTGGGCTCCACCTGCCTGTACGCCGTCTACGACCCCGTCTCCCGCCATCTGACCGTGGCCGCCGCCGGACACCCCGCGCCCGCCCTCGTGCTGCCCGACGGGACGGCCCGGCTCATCCGCGTGAACGCCGGTCCCCCGCTGGGCGTCGGAGGGCTGCCGTTCGAGGCGACGGAGCTCCGGCTGCCCGAGGGCTCCGTCGTCGCGCTCTACACCGACGGCCTGATCGAGGACCGCGACCGTGACATCGACCGCGCCACCGACGAGCTGTGCCGCGCCCTGGCGGTACCCGTCGACTCGCTGGAGTCCCTGTGCGACGGCGTGCTGAAGGACGTACTGCCCGAGGAACCCGGCGACGACGTGGCGCTGCTCCTGGCCCGCACCCGGGTCCTGGGCGCCGATCAGGTCGTCACGAGGGACGTGCCGCCGGACCCGGAGGAGGTGGCCGCCGCCCGGGAGTGGGCCGGCGAACGGCTGGCCGCGTGGGGGCTGGACGAGATCGCCTTCGTCACCGAACTCGTCGTCAGCGAACTGGTCACCAACGCCATCCGGTACGGCGTGCCGCCCGTCCAGCTACGGCTGATCCGCGACCGCACCCTGATCTGCGAGGTCGCCGACGCCAGCTCCACCTCACCGCATCTGCGCCGCGCCCACGCCTACGACGAGGGCGGACGCGGGCTGCTGCTGGTGGCCCAGCTCACCCAGCGCTGGGGCAGCCGGCAGACGGACGGCGGCAAGACGATCTGGGCGGAGCAGCCGCTGCCGTGAACCGCCGCGCGGTCCCCGCGGCGACCCGGGCGGGGGTCCGGGACCGCCGCGGACCGAAGGCGCCGCGGCCCCCGGCAGCC
>NZ_NCTE01000992.1:0-353 GCF_002114215.1 Streptomyces sp. 13-12-16
CGGGTCCGCGAACGGGTCCGGGACACCGCCCTGCGCGCGGGCCGCTCCCCCCACGAGGCCCGGCTGGCGGCGGAGGCGGCCATGCTCGCCGACGCGGCACGCCGGGCCGCCGCCCGCGAGGAACCCCCCGAGACCGCCGGAACGTACCGGCTGCACGCCACCGAGGTCTCCGGCACCGGTGGGCTGGTGGAACTGGCGCAGGCGCTGCACCGCCCTCCCGCCGCGCGCGCGGGCGCGGCGCCGTCCTCCCCGACCGGAACCGTGACCGAACCCGAGGAGCCCCATGTCGCGTAGAGCTGTCGTCATCGGTGCCGGCCTGGCCGGCATGCTGGCCGCGGCGGTGCTGTCCCGCG
>NZ_NCTE01000992.1:513-1569 GCF_002114215.1 Streptomyces sp. 13-12-16
GGAGCGGACGAGGTGATCGTCCTGGACCGCGACGCGCTGCCGGACGGTCCGGAGCACCGCAGGGGGCTGCCGCAGGGGCGGCACGCGCATCTGCTGCTGGCGGGCGGCATGGACGCCATGGAGGAGCTGCTGCCGGGCGCGGGACTGCGCGGGCGGCTGCTCGCCGCCGGGGCGCACGAGATCCCGCTCAGCTCGGGCGTGCTGGCGCTCACCCCCGAGGGCTGGCTGCGACGGTGGCGGCGCGAGGGCCCGGCGATGATGACGTGCAGCCGGGCACTGGTGGACTGGGTGGTGCGGGCGACGGTACGGGAACAGGTGCCGGTGGAGGTCCGCAGGGCGGCGGTGGTCGGTCTCACGGGCTCCGCGGGGCGGGTGCGCGGGGTGCGGATCGCGGCGCCCGGCGGGGACACGGACCTGGAGGCGGACCTGGTCGTCGACGCGAGCGGACGCGGGACCCGGGTCACCGGCTGGCTGGACGGGCTCGGGCTGACCGGCGTGGAGGAACGGGCGGTGGACTCCGGACTGGTCAACGCGTCACGCCTGTACCGGGTGCCGGACGGGGCGGAACGGTTCCCGCTGACGGTCGTGCACGCCAACCCGTACGCGTCCCGGCCCGCCCGGAGCGCGATGGTGATGCCGATCGAGGGGGGCCGCTGGCTGGTGAGCTGCGGCGGCTCGCGCGGCGGTGAGCCGCCGGCGGACCCGGCGGGGTTCCTGCGGTACACGCTCGAACTGCCGGACCCGATCGTGGGGCGGCTGATCTCGGGCGCCGAGCCGCTGTCCGACGTGCACCTGAGCCGGTCGACCAGCAACGTACGGCGGTACCTGGAGCGGATGCCGCGGTGGCCGGAGGGTCTCGTGGTCCTCGGGGACGCGCTGGCCACGTTCAATCCGGCGTACGGGCACGGGATGTCGGTGGCGGCGTTCGGGGCGCGGGTGCTCGGGCGGGAGCTGGGGCGGGGCGGGGGGATCGGCGCGCCCGGACTGGGGCGGCGGGTGGTGCGGGGGGCCGCGCGGGCGGCGGACGTGGCGTGGGCGATGGCGGTGGGGCAGGAC
>NZ_NCTE01000993.1 GCF_002114215.1 Streptomyces sp. 13-12-16
CGCCGCACCGGCCGGGCCGCTGCCGCCCCGGCCGGCGGACCTGCTGCTCGACGGCCTGGCGGCCTGGTTCGCCGGGAGCCACGTCGACGGTGCCGCGCCGCTGCGGTCGGCTCTGTCGGCGTTCCGGCGGGCCACCGGGCACGAGGACGACGACACCGTGCGCTGGCTCTGGCTGACGTGGCTGGTGGCCGGCGAGCTGTGGGACGACGAGACGTGGCACGTGCTGACCACGCGGGCCGTCCGGGTGGCCCGCGAGACCGGCGCGCTCAACTTCCTTCCGCTGGCCCTCTCCTACCGTGCGGCCGTCCACGTGCACGCGGGCGAGTTCGACCAGGCCGCCGAGCTGATCAACGAGTCCGGCAACCTCACCGAGGTGACCGGCAATTCCCCCCTCGGGTACGCCCCGCTCCTGCTCACCGCCTGGCGCGGCGACGACGTCCGGGCGGCGGAGCTGATCCGGACCGGTGTGCGGTCCGCGTCCACCTGGGGCGAGGGCCGGGCGATCGGCCTGGGCCACTATCTGCTCGCGGTGCTCCTCAACGGTCTCGGCCGGTACGAGGAGGCGCTCGTCAGCGCCGAACTGGGTTGCCAGTACGACGACTTGGCGGTCGCCGGATTCACCCTCATGGAACTCGTCGAGGCCGCCGTCCGCGGCGGAGACCCGGAAACGGCCGCGGCGGCCCTGGCCCGGCTGGAGGAGCGGGCCGCCGTGAGCGGCACGGAGTGGGCCCTCGGTGTCCTGGCCAGGTCCCGGGCGCTGCTCAGCGACGGCCGGACCGCCGACCGGCTGTACGGGGAGGCCCTCGGACACCTCGGACGCAGCCGGGTGGCCCTCCACCTCGCCCGCACCCACCTGGTGTACGGCGAGTGGCTCAGCGGTGAGGGCCGGCACGCCGACGCGCGCGCACAGCTGCGCACGGCCTTCGACATGCTGCAGGGTTTCGGAGCCGGCGCCTTCGCGGAGCGCGCGCGCCGCGAACTCCTCGCCCTCGGCGAGTCCGTGCGGAGCCATGAGGCCGACGTGCACGAGATCCTCACCGCGCAGGAGGCCCACATCGCCCGACTGGCCGCCGAGGGCAACACGAACGCGGAGATCGGCGCCGAACTGTTCATCAGCCCACGCACCGTCGAGTGGCATCTGCGCAAGGTGTTCACCAAACTGGGGGTCACGTCGCGCACCGGGCTCGGCGCAGCACTGGGCGACCTCTGACGGCGCTTCCGGCCCCGTGGTGCCACTGAGCGTTCGCATCGTTGCCGTGGTGGGAGCAGACCGGGTGCCCGGGGGTCCCACCGCAAGGCCGCCCGCCGGCGCGCGGTCATCGGGCCGCGAGGCTCTCCAGGGGGACCGCGGGATCGCGCGGGGCCGAGTCGTCCGTCCCGGCCCCGGACCCGACGAGGGCGCGGATCGGACCGATGACGTCCCACGTGTTCACGCTCATCCCGGACGGGCCGCCCCGACGATCACGAACGTGTCCGCGTGCGACATGTGTTCTCCGCCCTGGTCGGTCACACCGGGCGGACCGTGTGACGCCGTCACCCACCGGACCGTCGGGCGGCCCCGGTCGTGACACCGGCGCCGGCCGTCCGGCCCCGCCGGAGAGTCATCGCGAGGACGGCCGGATCGGTGGGCCGGGGCGACGGGGTGAACCCGTGCCGTTCCAGGTCCCGGACGAGCGCGGAGCGCGAGGCCGGCCACATCCAGAAGGTCTCGGTGTGTTCCCGCAGCACCCTGCCGCCCGCCCGGACCCGGTAGTCGACACGGGTGCGGATCCGGTCCCCGACGGCCGACAGCACCATGCGCCCGCCGTACTCGTGCCGGCCGATCCGCCGCTCGGTGAAGACCCGTACGACGTCCTGGGCGGGAAGCCGGGCGGGCGGCAGGTGGAGGAGCAGCGAGCCACCGGGGGAGAGGGCCGTGGCGACCGACGGCCAGAGCGCGCTCCGCGCGGCCGGCGGGAGGCAGGCGACCGTGTTGTGGCAGACGGCCACGTCCGCGACCGCGTGCAGGGCGGCCTCGTCCAGCGGGTGCGGATACACCGTCACCCGTTCCCGCGCGGCCGCCGGCAGCGCGGCGAGACGGGTCGTCAACGAGGTGCGCATGGCACGCGAGGGCTCGACCGCGTGCACGTCGGCCCGGGACTCCGTCACGCTCATCAGCGTGACCCGTCCCGTCCCGGCGCCGACGTCCAGCACGCCCAGCCGGGCCTCGGCGACCGCGGGGCCGTAGAGGCGCCGGACCAGTGGCCCGTCCTCGTCGGCGTGGAGGATGTCGTAGAACTCCGCGGTGACGGTGTAAGGGGCCGGCCGGGGCCGGACGTCCGGTGCGATCGCTGTGACGAGGTGCATGCCCAGCAGGACAGGGCACCGGCCGGTCCTGTGACAGGGGGCGCCCGGCGAGCGCGGGCGCGCACCGGGACGCGGCCGGTCCCGGCTCCCTCTCGGAAACCGGGACCGGACCACGGGGCGGGCGTCCCCACCGCGTCGGCGAGCCGTTCAGTCCTTCGGGCCGAGGCCGTAGCGCGTGCGGGCCCGCGCGACGGCCTCCGGCGGCACCCGCCCGGCGAGGGCCAGGCGGTCCAGGGCGGTCACCACGATCGACTCGGCGTCCACTCCGAAGTGGCGGCGCACGGCTTCACGGGTGTCGGAGAGACCGAAGCCGTCGGTGCCCAGGGAGTAGTAGTCCTGCTCGACCCACTGGCTGATCTGGTCGGGTACCTGCCGCATCCAGTCGCTGACCGCCAGCACCGGGCCCGGCGCACCGGCCAGCACCTGACCGACGTACGGGGTGCGCTCCTCCCCGCGCATGCGGGCGTCGTCGGCGCGCATCGCGTCCCGGCGCAGTTCCGTCCAGGAGGTCACCGACCAGACGTCGGCGTGCACGCCGTGGTCGGAGGCGAGGAGTTCCTGGGCGCGCAGGGCCCAGTGGACGGCCGTACCGGAGGACAGCAACTGGATCCGGGGGCCGGTCGCGGAGGGGTCCGCCGCCCGGTACCGGTAGATGCCCCGGACGATGCCCTCCTCGATGCCGGGCACCGCGGGCATGGGCGGCTGCCGGGTGGGTTCGTTGTAGACGGTGAGGTAGTAGAAGACGTCCTCGGGGTCCTCGCCGTACATCCGGCGCAGGCCGTCGCGGACGATCACCGCGATCTCGTAGGCGAAGGCCGGGTCGTAGCTGATCGCCGCCGGGTTGGTGGCGGCCAGCAGGTGGGAGTGGCCGTCGCCGTGCTGCAGTCCCTCACCGGTCATGGTGGTGCGTCCGGCGGTGCCGCCGACGACGAAGCCGCGGCCCATCTGGTCGCCCAGGGCCCAGAACTGGTCACCGGTGCGCTGGAACCCGAACATGGCGTAGAAGATGTAGAAGGGGATCATCGGCTCGCCGTGGGTGGCGTACGAGGTGGCCGCGGCGGTGAACTCGGCGACGGAACCGGCCTCGGTGATGCCCTCGATGAGGAGCTGTCCGGTGGTGCTCTCCTTGTAGTGCAGGAGTTGGCCGGCGTCGACGGGGTCGTAGTTCTGGCCCTGCGGCGAGTAGATGCCGGCCGTGGGGAACAGCGACTCCATGCCGAAGGTGCGGGCCTCGTCGGGGACGATCGGAACCCAGCGCCGCCCGGTCCCCTCCTCCCGCATCAGGTCCTTGACCAGGCGGACGAGCGCCATGGTGGTGGCCACCTCCTGGCGGCCGAAGCCCTTCTCCAACGCCTCGAAGGGCTTGGCGGGGGGCTGCGGCAGCGGTTTCGCCGTCACCTCGCGTGCCGGGGCCGGCCCGCCGAGCGCGGCCCGCCGCTCGCGCAGGTAGCGCACCTCGGGGGAGTCCTCGCCCGGATGCCAGTACGGGACCTGGTCGCCGGCGAGCGCGCTGTCGGGGATGGGCAGCTCCAGCAGGTCGCGCATCTCGCGGAACTGGGCCGTCGTGAGCTTCTTCATCTGGTGGTTGGCGTTGCGGGACTCGAACGCGGAGCCGAGGGTGTGGCCCTTGACCGTCTGGGCGAGGACGACCGTCGGCGCGCCCCGGTGCTCGACGGCGGCCCGGTAGGCGGCGTGCACCTTCAACGGTTCGTGTCCGCCGCGGGAGTCGGCGAACAGGCCGACGACCTGGGCGTCGCTCAGGCCGTCGGAGAGGGCGGAGAGGGCGTCGCCGGTGAAGAAGTTCCCGCGGATGTAGGCGGCGTCCCGCGCGGCGAGGGTCTGCAGCTGCGCGTCGGGTACGGCACCGAGACGCCGTACCAGGTCGCCGGTGGTGTCCCGCGCCAGCAGGGGGTCCCAGGCCTCGCCCCACAGCGTCTTGACCACGTTCCAGCCGGCACCCCGGAAGCGGGCCTCCAGTTCCTGGACGATCTTCGAGTTGGACCGTACCGGCCCGTCCAGGCGCTGGAGGTTGCAGTTGACGACGAAGGTGAGGTTGTCCAGGCCCTCGCGGGAGGCGAGGGTGAGGGCTGCCATGGACTCCGGCTCGTCCGTCTCCCCGTCGCCGAGGAACGCCCAGACCCGCGAGGCGGAGGTGTCCCTGATGCCGCGGGCGTGCAGATAGCGGTTGAAACGGGCCTGGTAGATGGCGCCCAGGGGGCCGAGCCCCATGGACACGGTGGGGAACTCCCACAGCCACGGCAGCCGCCGGGGGTGGGGGTAGGACGGCAGGCCGTGACCGCCCGTCTCCCGCCGGAAACCGTCGAGCTGCTCCAGGCTCAGGCGTCCTTCGAGGAACACCCGGGCGTAGATGCCGGGGGAGGCGTGTCCCTGGAGGAACAGCTGGTCGCCCGAGCCGTCGCCGTGCTTGCCCCGGAAGAAGTGGTGGAAGCCGATCTCGTAGAGCCAGGCCGCCGAGGCGTACGTCGAGATGTGCCCGCCCAGCCCCGCGGGGGCGCCGCGGGTGACCATCGCCGCCGCGTTCCACCGGTTGAGCGCGGTGATCCTGGACTCCATCTCCAGGTCGCCGTCGAACTCCGGCTGCGCGGCGGCCGGGACGGTGTTGATGTAGTCCGAGGAGAGCAGTCCGGGCAGGGGCGTCCCGGACTCCGCGGCGAACTCGTGCACCCGTCGCACCAGGTAGGCCGCCCGTTCCGGACCGGCGTTCCGCACGACGGCGTCGAGGGAGGCCCGCCATTCGGCGGTCTCCTCACGGTCACGGTCGGGCAACTGGTCGAGCTCACTCATGGGGGCCTTCCTGGCACGGTGTCGGGAGGTGGGGCACGGCCGTGGACCGCCGCCCGGACGGGGTCAGCGCTGCTCGAGCCACTGGGTGAACGTGTGGTGTCCCAGCCGGGCGTCCGGTCCGGGGAGCAGCGTCCGTTCCCGGAGGGGCGCACCGAAGAACGGGGCACCGGGGTCGGCGACGACCGGGCCGGTCCGGCCGTCGGCGGTCAGGAGTTCGGTGACGAAGTCGTCGAGCCGGCGCTCCTCGGGCCCGGCCGCCTCCAGCACGCCGAACAGCGGTACGCCGACGGCGACATGGGCGACGGCGGCGGCGACGTCGTCCAGCGACACCGGCCGCACCGCCAGGGGCGGGACGAACACACCGTCCGGCCGGGTGCCGTCCTCGGCGGCGGCCGCCACGGACTCGAAGAACGGGGTGGCGCGCACCAGGGAGTACGGAACGGCCGACCCGGTCACCAGGGCCTCCTGGTCCGCCTTGGCCCGGAAGTACCCGGACCCGGCCCGGTCGGCGCCCACGACCGACAGCGCGACGTAGTGCCCGGCGCCCGCCGCGGCGGCGGCCTCGAGCAGGTTGCCCGTCGCGGTGGCGAAGAAGTCCCGGCTCGCCTCCGGTTCCCGGGAGGGCGCGTCGGTGACGTCCACGACCACCTCGGCACCGCGCAACGCCCCGCCGAGGCCCTGCCCGGTGCCGAGGTCGACACCGTCCGCGCGGGACACGGGCACGACCCGCGCCCCGTGGTCCCGCAGCCCGGCCACGGTCCTGGAACCGATCCGGCCCGTGGCACCTGCGACGACGATTCTCATGTTGATCCCTTCCGTCCGGGGCCGTGACCCCGCTGGGTGTGGTCGAACGCCGGGTGTCGCCGAAGACGGGGCGGCTACTCCACGAAGTAGGAGTCGTGCTTGTCGAAGAAGGCGGCGCGCTCCTCCTCCGAGGCGTTCCCGAGCCGTGACACCTGCTCGAAGTACTCCTCGCGCGGTGCGCCCGGCGTGAACAGCAGCAGCATGTCGGCCGGGGCGTCCGAGTCGTTGCGGAAGGCGTGCAGTCCGCCCTGCGGCACGTGCAGGAAGTCGCCCTTGCGGGCGTCGGCCCACCGGGCGCCGTCGAACACGCGCACCGTGCCGTCCAGGATGTAGAACGACTCCGAGATGCGCTTGTGGAAATGCGTCCTGGGGCCGCCCGCCCTGGGCCGCATCTCCACCCGGTACAGCCCGAACTCGCCCCGGGTGGTGGCGGTGGTCGCCAGATAGTGGGTGGCGTCCTTCCCGGTACCGCTCTCACCGAGGTCCGGTGGTGTGGCGGCAGGCCGGAAGACGGCACTGACCTCACCGTCCTCTCCCCAGTACTTCAGCTCCGGGTACGGGTACGACATGGCTGGTTCCTTTCCTGGGACGGCCGGTGACGTGCGGCGCCTGTGCGCGGTGCCCGGTGGCGGGCCCGTCAGCCGGACATGCCGGGCTCGTGGCCCCGGCGGGCTGCCGGCCGGTGGCCCCGGTGCGGTTGTACGCGCCGCTGACCGCGATCAGCGGGATCGGCGCGGCGAGGGCGTGGCCGAAGTGGTCGGCACGCGCGTCCGTCGGGACACCTCTCCACCGGGGAACTCGTCACGGTCCACTGACCGGACTCCGGGCCGGTCTGTGACACGGTGTCCGTCAGCGGGTCTGGTCGGTGGGACGGATGAGGATCTCGTTGACGGCGACGTGATCGGGCTGGGTGACCGCGTAGAGGACGGCCGCGGCGATGTCGTCCGGGTCGAGGGTCCGCATCGACTCCGCCATGCTCTTCGCCGCGGCCTGCATGACCGGATCGGTGATGTGGCTGGTCAGCTCGGTCGAGACGAAACCGGGCTCGATGACGACGACCCGCACGCCCTGCTCGGTGACCTCCTGGCGCAGCGCCTCGGAGAAGGCGGTGATGCCGAACTTGGTGGCCGCGTAGGCACCGCTCGCCGCCGAGGAGACGCGCCCCGAGGTCGAGGAGATCTGCACCACCGCCCCCTTGGCCGCGAGGAGGTGGGGCAGGGCCGAGTGCACCGTGTACATCGATCCCAGCAGGTTGGTCTCCACCATCCGCGCCCACTCCGCGGTGTCCGCGCCCAGGATGGCCCCGCTGAGCATGACGCCCGCGTTGTTCACCACGATGTCGAGTGCGCCGAAGCGCTCGACGGTCGCCGTGACGGCGTCCCGCACGGAGCGGGGATCGGTGACGTCCATCTCCAGGACGAGCACCTCGCCCGCGGCCTCCTGGGCCAGCGAGGCCAGCCGGTCGGCTCTGCGGCCGCCGACGGCGACCCGCGCGCCCGCCCCGGACAGGGCGAGGGCCGTCGCCCGTCCTATGCCCGAGGAAGCGCCCGTGACCAGGGCGACCTTGGTGTCGAGAACAGTGCTCATGTCTCCTCCGGGAGGGTTGTCCACAGAAAATGACCGCACGGTCATGTTGTGGAGCGTAACACCGAAGATGACCGTGGGGTCATCTTCGGTGTTACGCTCTGGGGCGTGAGGAGCCGACACGACCAGGAGGCGGCATGACAGGTACGACGCCCGCTCCCGGCTTCCGGGCGGACATGGTCCGCAACCGGCGGCTGCTGCTCACGGCGGCGACCGAGGCCTTCGCCGAGTGCGGGGTCGACGTGTCGATGAGCGAGATCGCTCAGCGCGCCGGCCTGGCCAAGGGCACCGTGTTCCGGCACTTCGCGTCGAAGGACGATCTCCTCGCGGCGATCATGCTGCAACTGCTCGACCGGCTCACCGATCTGGCGGCACGTCTGCTGGAGGCCGACGACGCGGGAGCGGCCCTGCGGGAGTTCATGACCGCGGGCGTCGAGGCGCTCGCCACCGACCAGGCGTTCTGTGAAGTGATCGGGCGCCCCTCGCTCCAGCACGCCGAGGTACGGGACGCGATCGGCCGCCTCGGCGACGTCGTGGAGGACCTCACGGCCCGGGCGAGGGAACAGGGCGCCGTCCGCGCGGACATCACCGGGACGGACGTCATGCTGCTGCTCGGCGGCATCCACCAGACGGCCGCCCCCCTGCTGGAGACGGACCCGCAACTCTGGCGGCGCTACCTGGAACTGGCCCTCGACGGGCTGTGCGACACCGGTGCCCGCACCCTGCCGCACCCGCCGCCCGCCGGACTGCGCCTGCCGGCCCCCTCCGCACCGGACTGATCCGGCACACCGCCGGCGCGGCCGGACCGTGTCACAGCGAAGGGTTCCTCCCGGTCTTCGTGTCAGGAGCCGAGAGGAACAGAGGGCACTGTGCGCGAGATCCTGATCGTGGGTGGTGGTTACGCGGGTTTCTACACCGCGTGGGGCCTGGGGAAGAGACTGCGCCGGGGCGAGGCACGCGTCACCGTGGTCGACCCCCGTCCGTACATGACGTACCAGCCGTTCCTGCCCGAGGTGCTGGCGGGATCGGTCGAGGCCCGGCACGCGGCGGTGTCCCTGCGCAGGCACCTGCGCGGGACCCGGCTGATCGCGGGCGCGGTCACGGAGATCCGCGACAGCGACCGCAGGGTGACGGTACGGCCGGAGACCGGACCGGACTTCGACCTCTCCTACGACGTCCTGGTGGTGACGGCGGGCGCGGTCACCCGCACCTTCCCGATCCCGGGGGTGGGTGAACAGGCCTACGGCCTCAAGCACGTCGAGGAGGCCGTGGCGGTACGGGACCGGCTGCTGACGTCGTTCGACCGCGCCGCGCTCCTGCCCCCCGGGCCCGAACGCCGCAAGCTGCTCACGGTCACCTTCGTCGGCGGCGGCTTCTCCGGCGTGGAGGGCTTCGGAGAGCTGCTGGCCCTGGCGACCGCGCTGCTCGGGAACTACCCGGAGATCCGCGCGGACGAGCTGTCCTTCCACCTGATCGAGGCACGGGGGCGCATCCTCCCCGAGGTCGGCGACGGACCCGGCGAGTGGGTGGTGCGCTCCCTGGAGAAGCGGGGGGCGCGGGTCCACCTGAACACCCGGGTCGTCTCCGCGACGGACGGTCACATCGTGCTGTCCGACGGCGAGGAGTACGAGTCGGACCTGCTCGTGTGGGCGGCGGGCAACGCGTCCAACCCGATCGTGCGCAACCACACCGACCTCCCGGTCGACGAACGAGGACTGCTCGTCGTCCGCGCCGACCTCCGGGTCGGCACCGACACGGACCCGGTGGCGGACGTGTGGGCCGCGGGCGACGACGCCGCCGTACCGGACCTGGCGTCCGGACGGCCGGGCGCGCACACGGTCCCCAACGCCCAGCACGCGGTACGGCAGGGGAAGCTGCTGGCGAGGAACATCCTGGCGGACCTGCGCGGCCGGCCCGCCAAGGACTACGTGCACCACAGCCTGGGCGTGGTGGCCACCCTGGGACTGGGGCACGGCGTCTTCCAGTACCGGCGCCTGGTCGTCAAGGGGCTCCCGGCCTGGCTGATGCACCGCGGCTACCACGTGCTGGCCGTACCGACCTGGGAGCGCAAGGCCCGGGTGCTCGCCGTGTGGGTCACCGCCGCCCTGTTCGGACGCGACATCGTCTCGCTCGCGTCGGTCCAGCACCCGCGGGACGCCTTCGTCTCCAAAGGCGTGCCCCGCCACGGCGAACGGACCGAGGACGCGGTCGCCCGGTGAGCCGGTCCTGACCGCGCCGACGCGGCGGCGGACGCGTGACAACGAAAAGGTGTCACAACGTCTTTCCCGGCCCGGACAGTCCGGTACTGCGAGTACCGTTCCGCTGTGCACGCGCGTCGCGACGGCGGGGCGGTGGAGTGCCGTTCAGGAGGGGACCCGGTATGGACCACGTCGGTGACGCCGCGCCGATCACCGAGCTGCTCGACGAGCGGCGGCATCTGCTGGAGGTCGCCCACTGGATGCTCGGCAGCCGTGTCGCCGCCGAGGGAGCGATCAACGACGCGTACCGGCGGTGGTACGGGCTCTCCGACCCGGAGCGGGCCCGGGTGGCGACGCCCCGGGCCTGGCTGACGCGGACCGTCGGCGGAATCTGCCTGGAACGGCTGGCGGTGCCCGACGGGCCGGCGCCGGGCACCGGCGTACGCGGTGGGCCGGATCCGGAAGGCGAAGCCGGAACGGTCCTGGCCGGAGCCCTCGACTCGCTCTCACCGGCCGAGAGGGCGGCGTTCGTGCTGAACGACGTGTTCGGGATGGCGCCGCCCACGGTCGCGGGCATCGTCGGGCAGTCCGAACCGGAGTGCGCCGAACTGCTGGACCGGGCCCGCCGGAGTCTGCGGGCCCGCCGCGCGGAGCCCGCACCGCCGCACCGGCAGGACGAGATCGCCGACTCGGTGCGACAGGCGTGCGCCGACGAGGACGCGGGCCGGCTGGCGTCGCTGCTGGCCCCCGACGCGACCGTCTTCTACGACGGCGGGGGCAGGATCCGCACGCTGACCCGGCCGGTCAACGGTGGCGCCGAGGTCGCCCGCAGCCTGCTGACCCTGCTCGCCCGCCACCCCCGCACCGCCTTGGACACCCACTCCGTCAACGGACGCACCGGCATCGTCGCCCGCTACGACGACCAGGTCGTCGCCGTCATCACGCTCGACATCGCCGGGTCCCGGGTCGTCCAGGTCTGGGTGATGCTCAACCCCGACAAGCTGCGCGCCTGGAACCGGCCCCGCCCGTGACGCGAAGCGCGTCACACTCCCGCGGTCCGCCCGGTCATATGGATGAGCCGGACTCGCCACCACCGCGAGGACCGCGACGGCGAGGAGGAGAGGATGACGTACGTCATAGCCCAGCCCTGTGTCGACATCAAGGACCGGGCGTGTGTGGCCGAATGCCCGGTGGACTGCATCTACGAGGGCGTCCGCACCCTGTACATCGATCCGTCGGAGTGCGTCGACTGCCACGCCTGCGAGCCCGTCTGCCCCGTCGAGGCCATCTTCCCCGAGGACGAACTCCCGCGGCACTGGGCACACTACGCGTCGGTCAACGCCGAGTACTTCGAGCCGGCCGCCCCCGGGCCCCGCGCCCCGGGTGGCGACCACCCCCTGATCGCCGCGCTGCCCGCGCAGAGTCCCGCCAAGAAGGAGATCTCCGTCTTCGCCGTCGGCAAGGAGGCGGCCGCCGACGCCGACCTGTGGTTCCCCTCGTGACCTCGAAAGCCGTGACCTCAGGGGGTGGCGAGCGCAATGGTCGTGGGTGTGCCCCGCCACGCCATCCGCGCGTAGGGACACAGGGAACCGGCCTTCTCCACCAGGGGGGTGGCGACCTCCGCGTCGGCACCGGGCCACGTCACCACCAGATCGACGCGCAGCAGATAACCCCCGTCCTCCGGGTCCCGCCCGAAACCCACGGTCGCCGCGACCGAGATGACGTCCGGGTCGAGGGCCTCCTGCCGCGCCACCAGGCTCAGCGCCCCGTGGAAGCACGCTGCGAAACCGGCGGCGAACAACTGCTCGGGGTTGGTGCCCCGGCCGTCACCGCCCAGCTCGGCGGGCATGCGCAGGTCGAGGTCCAGGACGCCGTCGGCCGAACGCGCCCGCCCGGAGGCCCGCCCGTGCGCGGCCGCACCACCGTCGACGGTCACCGTCGTGGTGTAGATGGGCGAGAAGGAGTCCCCGTCGAAGTCCTTCTCGGTCGACAGGGTGGGCAACTGGATCCGCTCGGTCACGGCATGACTCCGATGTTGTGAAGACGCTTGCACCTGCGGACACAGGGTCCGGGCTACAGGATGACCGGTGAGTCACCTTGTCCGTGACGCCTACCCGTCACGGACCGCGAGGAACACCTGACGGCCGGTCAGCTCCCGAGGGACGCGACGTAGGCGGACAGTTTGTCCGGGTTCATCACCCACAGGATCCGGTCGATGCCCGCGGCGGACACGTCGACGGACAGCAGGGCCACCGTCTTCCCGCCGGACGAGACGAGCACCGCCGGGCGGCCGTTCGCCTCGACCCGGCGAGTGTCCGCCGGCGGCCAGAAGCGCGGCGCGAAGGCCGCGAGGTACCGGGACACGCGCTCCCGTCCGACGACCGGGATCCTGGACGCGCCACGGATCCCGCCCCCGTCCGAGTAGCTGACGACATCCGCGGTCAGCACCTCCTCCAGCGCCGAGAGGTCGCCCGTCCGCGCCGCGGAGAGGAACACCTCCAGCAGGCGCCGGTGGGCCGCCGGACCGACCCGCTCCCGGCGCTCGGCGGCCAGGTGCTTGCGTGCCCGGCTCACGAGCTGACGGGCGTTGGCCTCGTTGCTCTCCAGCACCTCGGCGATCCGCCCGTAGGGGTAGTCGAAGGCCTGCCGCAGCACGTAGGCGGCCCGCTCCCCGGGGCTCAGCTTCTCCAGGAGCAGCAGTACCGCCAGTTCGAGGGCCTCGGCCCGCTCCGCGCCCAGCTGCGGATCGTGCCTGGTGTCGACCGGCTCCGGGAGCCACGGACCGACGTATGTCTCCCGGCGCACGCGTGCCGACCGGGCCAGGTTGATCGCCAGCCGGGTGGCCGCCGTGGTGAGGAAGGCGGCCGGTTCGCGCACGGTCGTCCGGTCGGTGTTCTGCCACCGCAACCAGGTCTCCTGCACCACGTCCTCGGCCTCCGCGGTGCTGCCCAGGATGCGGTACGCGATGCCGAAGAGCTGCGGACGCGCGGAGAGGAAGTCCTTCGTCGCTTGGGCGAGGGTGTCGCGAGGGGCACCGGCGGGCATGGAACGGTCCCTTCTGAACGGATCACCGGCCATGCTACAAGTGGCACACCGATTCATCTCCGGCGGATACACCGTGGCACGAACGGTGTCACGGGGCGGACGGTTCGCCGTGTCCCGCGAGCCACCGCCTCCGGGCGAGCCGACGGATCCGTGACGTCCGGGCCTGTCACAGGCGGCTCTCCCGCCCGGTCAGTAGGACGCCAGCCACAGGTCCTGTGCACCACGATCGTCGAACGAAGGATGTCACGTGACTGCCACCACCACCGACCGGGGATTCTCCGGTCACGTCGCCGTCGTCACCGGTGCGGGCTCCGGCATCGGCCGGGCCACCGCCGTGGCCTTCGCCGAGGCCGGAGCGCATGTGCTCGGAGTCGGCCGCCGTGCGCAACCGCTGAAGGAGACCGCCGCGGCCCACGACAACATCGCCGTCCTGGCCGTCGACGTCTGCGCCGACGGGGCGCCCGCCGAGATCGTCTCGCACGCCGTACGGCAGTGGGGCCGCCTCGATCACCTGATCAACAACGCCGGTGCCACCGCGGTCATGCCGCTGGCGGAGACCGAGAAGCAGGTCGTCCTCGACCTCCTGGCGCTCAACGTCGTCGCTCCGAGCCTGTTGGCCCGTGAAGCCCTGCCGCACCTGCGCCGCACCTCGGGCACGATCATCAACCTTTCCAGCACCTATGGCCACCGCCCGATGGCGGGTGGCGCCCACTACTCGGCGACCAAGGCGGCCATCGAACAGATGACGCGGAGCTGGGCCCTCGAACTCGCCGGTGAGGGGGTCCGTGTCAACTCCGTCGCCCCGGGCCCCACGCGCACGGACGTCATGCTCCACGCCGGTCTCACCCCGGAGGCGGCCAACGACATGTACGCCTACGAGCGCGAGCGCATCCCCACGCACCACATCGCCTCCGCCGAAGAGATGGCGCACTGGATCCTGCGCCTGGCCGAACCCGCCGGACGCCACGCGACCGGCCAGGTGATCACCGTCGACGGCGGACTGGAACTCATCTGACGCACCCGCCTGTGACGCCCCGGCCCGCCGCCGGCGCCCCGGTCACGCGGGACCCGAGCGGACGGGACGGCTCCATGCCGGGCGATCAGTCGATACGGACCGGGTCGCCTGAACCACAACATTGGTTCCGTGCATCAGAGAGTGTCACAGTGCGGTAGTCTCGCCGAAGTGCCCCGGACGCCTGCCGATCCCCCGCGAGCCGCCGTCCGGGGCCTCCTTCTTGCCCGGTACGCGACATACGGTGTGACAGCACCTGACCGGACTCGACGTCGAGCCTGGGACCTGCCCGGTTTCGGTTCCACCAAGGAGGAGTACGTCGACCGGCTCGTCCAGCGGCCGGAGCGGGCCGGCGAGCCGGTGGACCCGCGAGTTCGGCCGCAGGCTCGGCGCCTCCCTGCGCGCCCCCGACGCGATCGAGCCGGACTGCAACCACCGGCCCGTGCTGCAGCGGCCCGCGGAGGTGGCCGGGATCCTGCTGAGGCACTGGAGCGCGCGATGGGACGCGGGCCCGCGGGCGGCGTGCGTCGCACG
>NZ_NCTE01000101.1 GCF_002114215.1 Streptomyces sp. 13-12-16
CGGGGCGGGCACGCGCGGCATCGGGCAGCAGGCCGCCGGGCACGGCCCCGGGCTGGCCGAGTTGTCCGAGGCGGACGCGGAACGGCACCCGTCCTGGCCCGCGTTGCCCACGGCCGTCGTCGCCGCGGCCGGGTTCGTGCTGGGCGCCGGCTTCCTGCGGGCGTTCACCGGAGGGCACGCGCTCTTCCCGTCCGGCACCGTCGGCTGGTCGCTGGCGGTGCTGACCGGGATCATCGTCGGTCATCTGGTGATGCTGGGCCGTTCCCGGTGGTGGGGCGGCACGGGTTCCGGCGCCGCCCTCACTCTCGCGGTGCTGCTGTCGTACGGCTGGGTCCCGGCCGGGATGGTCAGCCTCACCGTCGTCGTGCTGGTCGGCATAGCCCGGCGGGGCCGCTGGCGGCAGGGCGTGCTGCACGGTGCGGTGGACCTGCTCGGCATCGGCGCCGGTGCGCTGGTGCTGGCCGCGTTCGGCTCCGTGCCGTCCGTCGAGTCGCCGTCGACCCCGGACACCTGGACGCCGTACACCGCCCCGGGGGTGGTGCTGGTCGCCGCGGTCTATCTCGCGGTCACCCGCGGTCTGCTGTGGTACCTGCACACCCCCCGCGCGGGGCTGCCCACCGTGGCCCGTACCGCGCTGGTCCGGCAGGGGCTGGTCGCCGTCGCCCTGCTCGGCATAGCGCCGCTGGTGTGTGTGGTCGCCGCTGCCGAACCGGTGCTGCTGCCCCTGTTCTCCATTCCGCTGATCGCCCTCGACTCCACGCTGTGGATAGCCCGCGCGCGGGCCGAGGAGCAGCTGCGCGATCCGCTGACCGGACTGCCGAACCGGCAGTGGCTGCTGGAGCGCATCTGGACCGCGCTGGACGACGCGGAGCGGATCGGCGCCCGCGCCGCGCTCATGCTGATCGACCTGGACCGGTTCCGGTCGGTCAACGACACCCTCGGGCACCTCGCCGGTGACCGGCTGCTGCTGCAGATAGCCGACCGGCTCAGACTCGCCCTGCCGCGCGGGGCGGAGGCCGCGCGGCTCGGCGGTGACGAGTTCGCCGTCTTACTGCCCGTCGCCGACTCCACGACGGCCGCCACCCGCGTCGCCCGCTCCCTCGTGGGCGCCCTCAGCTCCCCGCTCGACCTCGACGGGCTCACCCTCGTCCTGGAGGCGAGTGCGGGGGTCGCCGTCTTTCCCGACCACGCGGACGACGCGGAGGGGCTGCTGCGGCGGGCGGACGTGGCGATGTATCAGGCCAAGCGGGACCGTACGGGGGTCGAGGCGTACGAGTCCAAGCGGGACTCCAACACCCCTGACCGGCTGGGGCTGCTGGGGGATCTGCGGCGGGCGCTGGACGCCCGGGAGGTCGAGCTCCACTACCAGCCGAAGGTGCGCTTCGACGGGCAGGTCGCGGGGCTCGAGGCGCTGGTGCGGTGGGTGCATCCGGAGCGGGGGAGGGTGCCGCCGGACGAGTTCATAGCGATCGCCGAGTCGTCCGGGCTGATGCCGCACCTCACCGAGTACGTGCTGGAGACCGCGCTGGGGCAGGTCGCGCGGTGGCGGGCCCAGGGGTTGTTCGTGCCGGTCGCCGTGAACGTGTCTCCGCGCGACGTCCATACGGCCGGTTTCGCGGGCTCCGTGGCGGCGCGGCTGGCCCGGCACGGGGTGCCGGCGGGGGCGCTGCAGCTGGAGATCACCGAGCATGTGCTGCTGGAGGACCCGCAGCGTGCGGCCGACACGTTGAACGCGTTGACCGGGCACGGGGTGAAGATGTCGCTGGACGACTTCGGTACGGGGTACTCGTCGTTGGTGCATCTGCGGCGGCTGCCGGTGAGTGAGCTGAAGATCGACCGGTCGTTCGTGGCCCGGCTGGCCGTGGACGCGGAGGACGCGGAGATCGTGCGCTGCACGGTCGATCTGGCGCATTCGCTGGGGCTGCTCGTCGTCGCGGAGGGGGTGGAGGACGACGAGACGTGGGAGCGGTTGCGCGATCTTCGCTGTGACGCGGTGCAGGGCTGGCTGGTGGCGGCGGCGATGCCGCCGGACGAGACCACGGCCTGGCTCCTCGCCCGAGGCTCCCGCGGCTGGCAGCGCCCGGCCGCCGCGCTCCCGGCCGCGACGACCACGGCCGACGAATAGCCCGCGCCGGGCG
>NZ_NCTE01000994.1 GCF_002114215.1 Streptomyces sp. 13-12-16
CGGTTCCGCCCTCCCCGGACGGGGCGGGCCACCGGCCGGTGGCGGCGCACCCGGCCGACGCCCACCGCCACCGCCCCGTGCCGCACCGTCCCGGCCGGACGACACGTACCGGCCCGGAGCGCAACCCGCCGGCGCCCGACGTCACTCGCGGGACGGACAGGCATCCCGCACGCGGCTCAGGCCGTGTTTCGGGGCCCGGCCGAAGGGTGACCCCGAGACTGGCGCGCACACCGCTCCCGCGCGGAGCGGCTGTCGCGCCCGAACGCCGACCACAGCGGAGTCACACCCCCGAGAGGCCCATGTCCCCCTCAGCCGCCGACGTGATCCGGACACGCGACGCCGTACCGGAACCGTCCTCGGAACAGCTCGACTCGCTGCTGCGCGAGCTCTCGGAACACCCGCCGGGACCGCGGCGGGCCGCCCTCCGGGAGCACGTCATCCGTCTGCTGCTGCCGATGGCGCGGCGTGTCACGCGCCGCTTCCAGCGCCACGGGGAGGAGTTCGACGATCTCGTACAGGTCGCGTCCCTGGGGCTGGTCAAGGCCGTCGACGGCTACGACCCCGCCCTGGGCCACGCCTTCCTGTCGTACGCGGTCCCCAAGGTCACCGGTGAGCTCCGGCGCCATCTGCGCGACCGCACGGCCACCGTACGGCTGCCCCGCCCCCTGCAGGAGGCGAGCGGCCGGATCCTCCAGGCCGTCGAGGAGCTCGAACAGCGGCTCGGCGGCCGCTCGCCCACCCCGGAGCAGATCGCCGCGCACACCGGGCTCGGACAGGACCGCGTGCTGTCCGCGCTGCGGGCGGTGCACGCGTGCCGCGCGCGTTCCCTCGACGAGCCCGCCGGGCACGACCAGGAGATCCCGCTCGCCCGTCTGGTCGGCGCGGAGGACCCGGCGCTCGGCCGGGTGGTCGACACCGTGTCCCTGACCGCCCTGGTGAAGCGGCTGCCGGAGCGCGACCGCCGCGTGCTCTACCTGCGCTTCTACCGGGAGTGCACCCAGCAGCAGATCGCGGACGCCGTCGGCGTCTCCCAGATGCAGGTCTCACGCATTCTGCGGCGCTGCTTCGACCGGCTCCGCGAGGCGCTCCTGGCGGGTGAGCCGTGTGCGGGAGCCGGCCGGGCTGCACGGGGTCCGGCCACCGGGCGGGCGGCCCGGCCGGCGCGCACCTGGTACGGCCTCCGTGGCACGGAGGAGCCGGTACGTCCCGCGGGAGCCGCCGGCCCGGTACGCCCGGC
>NZ_NCTE01000995.1:0-378 GCF_002114215.1 Streptomyces sp. 13-12-16
CGGGTCGCGCAGCTCGGCGGGCCAGCGGTGCCAGTCGGCGCCGTGGGCCTCGGCGAGCGCGCACCAGGTGGCGTGGTCCTCCAGGGCCCGGCCCTGTCCGGCGCGGAAGTCGTCGTAGGCGGCGCGGCGGCCGGGCCCGAGCGGGACCCGGTGCACCAGTTCCAGCGCCTCCCGCTTGGCCTCCCACACGGCGTCCCGGTCGATCAGGGCGCCCTCGTCCAGCACCGCCCCGCGCAGCCGTCCGGCCCGCTCCAGCAGGGCGCGCACCCGGTCGCGGTCGTCGACGTACGCGAACTCGGGGACGTCCTCGATCCGCAGGTGGACGGGGTCGGGGAAGCGGCGGGAGGAGGGGCGGTAGGGGGAGGGGTCGGTCGGGGG
>NZ_NCTE01000995.1:525-1822 GCF_002114215.1 Streptomyces sp. 13-12-16
CCGCGTGCAGGGGGTTGACCTGGACGAACCCGGCGCCGAGGGCGCGTCCGGCCCAGCCGACGAGTTCGCCGAGGTCGGCGAGGTCGCCCATGCCCCAGGAGCGGCGGGAGAGCAGGGAGTAGAGCTGGACCAGGAGCCCGTACGAGCGCCCGGGCGGCGCGGGCAGCCCGGTCGGGGCGACGATCAGGTGGGCGTGGGCGGTGCGGCCGTCGGGGGTGGTGGCGGTCAGTCCGTGCACGCCGGGCGGGAGGTGCTCGGCCCGGTCGCGGGTCTCGCCCTGTTCGGTGCGGACGAGCAGCCGGGTGTGCTCGGGGAGCGCGGTGAGGGCGGCCGGGGTGCCGGCGCCCCAGCCGACCACGGTGGGGGGCAGCAGCCGCTCGCCGAGTTCCCGTTCGCGGGCGGTGAGGGCGGCGCGTACGGCCTCCGGGGTGGCCGTGTCCACGCCGAGGGCGGCCAGCGCGAGGGTGACGGCGGTGGCCGTGGCCGCGACCGTGCGGTCCGGGGAGGGGTGGTACGAGGTGGCGACGCCGTGCAGGGCGGCGAGCCGGGACAGGTCCTCGGAAGGGGGCTCGGCCGGCCGTGGCGCGCCCACCCTAGGGCTCCGGGCGGTACTGGGCCGGGAAGGAGTCGAGTCCGGAGGAGTCCGAGGTGTCCAGGAAGGCGTCGGACTCGCTGGTCAGGGGGGTGGCGTCGGCGAGCGGCGGTTCGCTGGTGAGGGGTTCGGCGTCGGGCAGCGGGGGTTCGCTGGTCAGCGGGACCTCGGCGCAGGATCCTTCCGCGCTGAAGACGCAGAAGTGCGGTTCCTCGAAGTCGGCGGAGGGCTCCGCCACGGGTTTGGACAGGGTCGGGGAAGGGACGTAAGCCGGTGCAGCCACAGGTGGCCTCCTCGTCGAGCACGGCGCGCGGATCACGCGGGGGCGTGCGGGTCGTGCGGGTTATCCCGCAGCCCTACCCAGGGGGCGCGATGCCAGACGCACAAAGTCTTCCAACGTGGTCCTGATCACATTCTTCCCCCGCCCCCTCCCTCCACGGTGGGACAAACGCGCCACAACGGCCACTCTCATTGACACGTTCACCGCAGAAATGGTGGGCTCGGGCTTTCTCGGTAACGGAATGGACACGGCCGCACCGGCCACCGGGCCGGGCGGCCCGTCGAGCGACCAGGAGGGCCCCGTGCGGCTACGGCGTGGCAGGACGGCGAACGCCAGGAGGACCGCCCTCGCCCTCGCCGTCCTCGCCGGGACCCTGGGCACCGGGACCCTGGGCGCCGCGCCCGCCGCCGTGGCCGCGCCGCCCG
>NZ_NCTE01000996.1 GCF_002114215.1 Streptomyces sp. 13-12-16
ACTCAACTTCCGCGACGTCCTCAACACCCTCGGCATGTACCCCGGCCCCGCCGTCCTCCTCGGCGCCGAAGCCGCCGGCGTCGTCACCGCCACCGGCCCCGGCGTCACCGGCCTCGCCCCCGGCGACCGCGTCATGGGCCTGGTCACCGGCGGCTTCGGCACCCACGCCGTCGCCGACGCCCGCATGGTCGCCCCCGTGCCCGACGGCTGGACCTTCACCCAGGCCGCCTCCGTCCCCGTCGCCTTCCTCACCGCCTACTACGGCCTGCGCGACCTCGCCGGCCTCACCGCCGGCGAGTCCGTCCTCGTCCACGCCGCCGCCGGCGGTGTCGGCATGGCCGCCGCCCAGCTCGCCCGCCACTGGGGCGCCGAGGTCTACGGCACCGCCGGCGACCACAAGCGGCGCCTGCTGCGCGCCGAGGGCTGGGCCGACGACCACCTCGCCTCCTCCCGCACCCTCGACTTCGAGGACCGCTTCCGGGAGACCAGCGGCGGACGCGGCGTGGACGTCGTACTGAACTCGCTGGCCGGCGACTTCGTCGACGCCTCGCTGCGCCTGCTCGCCCCCGGCGGACGCCTCGTCGAAATGGGCAAGACCGACGTCCGCGACCCCGGCCGGGTCGCCCTCGACCACCCCGACGTCGCCCTCTACCAGGCGTACGAACTGCGCGAGGCCGGCGAGGACCGCATCCAGGAGATGTTCGCCGACCTCACCCGGCTCTTCGCCGACGGCTCCCTGCACCCGCTGCCCACCGTCACCTGGGACGTCCACCACGCCCGCGACGCCTTCCGCCACATGGCGCAGGCCAAGCACTACGGCAAGATCGTCCTCACCGTGCCGCGCGCCTGGGACCCCGACGGCACCGTCCTGATCACCGGCGGCACCGGCACCATCGGCGGCATCCTCGCCCGCCACCTCGTCACCCGGCACGGCGTGCGCCACCTGCTGCTCACCGGCCGCCGAGGCCCCGACGCCCCCGGCGCCGCCGCCCTGCGCGAGGAACTCACCGCCCTCGGCGCCCAGGTGACGGTCGCCGCCTGCGACGCCGCCGACGCCGACCGGCTCGCCGAGACCCTCGCCGCCGTACCCGCCGAACACCCCCTGACCGCCGTGGTGCACGCGGCCGGCGTCCTCGACGACGGAGCCCTCGAGCACCTCACCCCCGGCCGGCTGCGCACCGTCCTGGCCCCCAAGGCCGACGCCGCCCGCCACCTGCACCGCCTCACCCGCGACCTCGACCTCGCGGACCTGGTGCTCTTCTCCGCCGGCGCCGGAGTGTTCGGCAACGCCGGACAGGCCAACTACGCCGCCGCCAACACCTACCTCGACGCCCTCGCCCACCG
>NZ_NCTE01000997.1 GCF_002114215.1 Streptomyces sp. 13-12-16
GGCTCGTCCAGGGAGCGGGCCAGGTCGAACGAGCGCAGCGCCGCGGTGACGTCGAGCAGCCGGTAGCCGCGGGCCTCGGTGAGAGCGGTGAGCCCGTAACCGCGGCTCACGCCGCGCTCGCGCCACATGCTCCAGGCCAGGGACTGTGCGGGCAGGCCGAGACCGCGGCGGTAGTGGGCGAGCGCGTCCAGGCAGGCGTTGGCGGCGGCGTAGGCGGCGTTCATGGCCCCGCCGAAGAAGCCGTTCACCGAGGAGAAGGTGACGAAGGAGCCGACCGGGTGGTCGGCGGTGATGCGGTGCAGCGTCCACGCGCCGCGCACCTTCGCCTGGAGCGCCCGGCGCCAGGTGGCGGTGTCCAGCTCACTCACGGGGCGTTCCACGAGGGTGCCCGCCAGGTGCAGTACCGACCCCAGGGGCGTGCCCCACGCTTCGGCGGCGGCCTCCACGGCGGCGCGCACCTGGCGTTCGTCGGTGACGTCGGCGCGGGCGTAGCGGACCTCGCCCAGCTCGCGCAGCCGCGGCGGAACCACGGCCTCGGCCGCCGGTGTGCGGCCCACGATCAGCAGCCGGGTGCCGGGGGTGCGCAGCAGATGCGCCGCGATCTCGGTGCCGACGCCGCCCAGTCCGCCGGTGAGCAGGGTGAAGCCGTCGTGCGTGGGCGCCCCGGCGCGGGGCGGG
>NZ_NCTE01000998.1:0-409 GCF_002114215.1 Streptomyces sp. 13-12-16
CGGCCCGCGGTGGCGTCCGCCATCAGGATGCCGGGTCCGGGTTGTTCCCGCGGCGCAGCGCACGAGCGCACCAGCCGATGATCACGGCGTTGATCAGTGCTCCGAGGAGGATGGAGAGCAGGAACGTCGTGTCGGCTTCGGGCAGGAGGAACAGCAGTACGACGCTGGTCGGGGCGGTGGCGAACAGGGGGACGACGGCCGCCATGGACTCGTCGGAGGCGGTCACGATGGCCCATCCGAGCAGCAGTGCACAGCCCGTCAGGTAGATGCGGGCGGCGGTGCCGAGGGCGCGGCGCACGCCGCGTAGGACGGGCAGACCTGGGCGGGGCATGGTGGTGGGCTCCTGGAGGGTGATGGCCGGTGGGCTGTCAGGCGGGGGAGTGGGGCGGGTTGGGGCGGGGGAGGGCGG
>NZ_NCTE01000998.1:727-1703 GCF_002114215.1 Streptomyces sp. 13-12-16
TGGCGGACGGGGCGAGGACGCTCTCGCCGGAGGCCACCACCCGGATGCCGTTCAGCAGTTCGCCGGGGTGCACGTCCTTGAGGAGGAAACCGGAGGCGCCGGCGCGCAGCGCGTCGAACACGTACGCGTCGAGGTCGAAGGTGGTCAGCACCAGGACACGGGGTGCGTCGGGACGCCCGGTGATGATCCGGGTGGCGGCGATGCCGTCCAGTTCGGGCATGCGGACGTCCATGAGGACCACGTCGGGTGCCAGTTCCCCGGCGAGCCGTACCGCCTCGGCGCCGTCGGCGGCCTCGCCGACGACCGTCATGTCCTCCTCGGCGTCGATCACGGCGGCGAACCCCGCCCGTACGATGCCCTGGTCGTCGACGACCAGCACCCTGAGGCTCATCGTTGTCCCTCCTCGTCGTCCTGTGGTGCTGCCGGTGCCGCGGTCAGCGGCAGCAGGACGCGCACCGGACCCGACGGGCCGGCGGTGACCGTCCCGCCGGCCATCGCCGCACGCGCCGACAACTGCCGGCACAGGGCGGAACGTACGGTGTCCGGAACGCCGATCGCCGTGATCGTCAACGCGGCTTCGTCCGCGTCGAGTTCCACCGCCATCGGCTCCTCGCCGCCGGCCGCGAGCACCGTTTCGCAGGCATGGTAGGCAGCCAGGTCCACGGCGGTGGGCAGCCGTCTCGGTATCCGGTCGGTCAGCCGTATCCCGACGTCGCGGCCGGTGGCCCGGATCTGGTGGCCGAGGAGGTCGAGAGCCTGCAGGGTGGGCTGCGGCCGCAGCGCGGGCACGGCCCCGGAGTCCCGGACCGTGTCGAGCAGGGCGCGCATCGCGGCGAGGGCCTCGCGGGCACGTTCGGCGACCTCGTCGAGCCGGCCCGCCTCGGCCTGCGCGACCATGTCGGCGGTGCGCGCCAGCACGGTGGTCTCCAGTCCGGTGGCGATCCGGCGGCGCTCGGCCCAGGCGTCCCGTACCGCC
>NZ_NCTE01000999.1 GCF_002114215.1 Streptomyces sp. 13-12-16
CCTCCGCTTCCGGGCGCCCCTGCGCGGCGGACGCGGTGGCCGGTTCCCCGGTGGTGGCGGCCGTGGTGGCGGACTGCTCGGAGGTGCCGGGGGTTTCCGGGACCGGCCGGGCCGTCTCCGCCGCTTCCCCGGTTCCCCCGGTGTCGCCACCGCCGGGTTCCGGTGCGGCCGTACGCCGTGCGGCCGGGGCCAGCATCGGGCCGGGGTCGGCCGCCGCCGACCCGAGGGAGACGGCCCTGCGGACGGAGGAACCGCCCGTGCCGCCGGGCCCCTCGGGAGCGGGCGGCCTGTTCTGACGTGCCATCGTTCTCCTCGATCTGATCGTTGTGGACTGTGGGGTGATGGGTGGTCGTACGGCGCGGCCCCGCTCGCTATCCGTCCTGGCCCACGGGCCCGGAACAGCGTTCCGGCCACTGCGGGTCGTCGCCGGGGCGGAAGCCCTTGGCCAGCGCCTCCTCCAGGTGCTTGAGGGCCTTGAGGTCCAGCCCGCTCAGCTCCTCCGACCCGTCCATGTAGGCGGTCGCGTTCCCGGGGAGTTCACGCAGCAGTACGACGGAGGGGCCCGCGGGCACGGTCCGCACCCCCAGCACCCGGAAGCCGGTCCCCGGCACGAAGACGATCTCCTCGTACGCCTCCGGGGACCCGCCCGGCCGGTCGATCAGCTGCCGCACCTTGCGTCCGGTGACGGACCAGATCGCGTAGCGCACGGGAGCCCCGGAGGGCAGCGCCGAGGCTCCGGCCAGGGCGCTGACCGGGGCCGGGTCGTGCAGCAGCGTGCCGACCGCCGGTTCGGGGCCGTCGGCGTCCCCGCCGCGCAGGGCCACGCCCCGGTAGGAGGGCAGCCGGCGCAGGGCGGACGCGAGGCACCCGGCGTAGGGCAGCAGGCGTCCCTCGCCGGTGCGCAGGTCCCGGGTCAACCCGCGGTGGTGCAGGGGTCCTTCCCCGGCGGTGAG
>NZ_NCTE01001000.1:0-7238 GCF_002114215.1 Streptomyces sp. 13-12-16
CGGCGCCCAGCCCCAGCCCGAGGCGCACCGGGTCGCGGGGGCCCGCGGGGCGGACGTGCTGTACACGGGTCTCGCCGAGGCGTACGAACTGGCAGGCCCGCAGCTGCGCCAGGACCGCGCCCCGCGCCCCGGCGAGGCGCTGGACGGCTTCGTGGCCGCGTACGCCGGCGCGTACGGCACCCGGGACACCCCGGTCTTCCGCCGCCTGCTGGCCGGGCAGCTCACGGCCGACCCACGGCTCGACCGCTACTGGGAGCTGGTGGCCGTGGTGAACACCCCGCGGGGCGGCCGGCCCGAGCCGACGCCCGGGGCCGCTCACGACTGGCTGCTCACGGCCCTGCGGGCACAGAACGAGGCGGCGGGCTCGTAGAGGACGGTGTGGCCTGGACCCGCGTGCCCGAGGGACTGACGTTCGCGGAGGCGCGAGCGCCCTGCCGGGGGAGGGGCTCGGTGCTCCGGATGTCGGACCCGTGTGCGAGCGTGTCACGCGAAGGAGCGTGTGACACGAGGGGGGTCGATGGCGGCGGGAAGCGACGGCTGGGTCGGCACGGGCTGGGACTGGACGGACGCGGCCGAGATCCGCCGGCGTCTCGACGGAGGCGCCGGTCCGGAGCACTGGAGCGGGGGACGCCCGTTGCACCGCGCGGCGGTGTCCGGCTCCCCGCAGGTCGTCGCCGAGCTGGCCGGCCGGGTCGCGGACGTGGACGCGACGGGGAACGGGGTGACGGCACTGTGGGAGGCCGTCGTCTCCCGGAAGCCGGACAACGCCTGGACACTTGCTGCAGCCGGGGCCGACCCCTGGCGCCCGTCGCTCGGCGGCTGGTCACCGGGACGGCTGGGCCTGGCCGGCCCGGCACCGGACCTGTTCCCGGTGCCGGGAGGCGAGTGCCTGACCGGCGCCGAGCGTGCGGTGGCGCAGGAAGCCCATCGGCTCACCACGGAGCTGGGCACGTTCTGTCACGACGGCACCGGGCTGGCCTGCGTCGCCGGCACCGTCGAGGGCCGGGACCTGCACCCGGGCGGAGGGCCGGACGAGCACGACACCCCCGAGGAGGTACTCGTCTCGTACCTCTACCGGGGCAACGCCGTGGCCTACTCCTGCGCCTTCGCGGGACTGCGTCCGAACGACGCACGCGGGGTGGTCGGACCCCCCGATGTCCGGGTCGAACTGCCGCACCGCGACTACTGGGATCACTGGCGCTGACGGGTCGTCACCGCGCGGCCGGGTCCCCGCGCGGCAGCGGGAGTGCCGGCGGCCGACGCGGGTAACCGGTCGCACACAGCAGGGACGAAGGGGGTCGGGCATGCCCGGATCGGCCGGTGGAGCGCGCGCGGGCGCGGGACGCATGAGTGTGGCGGGGTCCCTCCTCGCCGTACTGCTGGCAACGGCACTGGCAGGCTTCCTGCTGGGAGCGGTCGTCGGTGAGGAGGGGGTGGACGTTCCTCAGGGCTTGCTGTTCGCCGCGGTCTCCCTCCTGCTGGGCCTGGGGGTGACCGCCGGAGCATGGTGGTGGATTCGGCGCCGAGCGGCGCAGTTCGGACTGACCGCGAGCCGGTACCTGTGGGTGGGCCGCCGCATCCAGCGGGGCGAGCTGCCGGAAGACCCCGCCGAGTTCCCTGCCGCGACCGACATCGCCGCACGTCAGCGCCGCACACTGGACACCCAGCAGCGCAGGTGGGTGCGCTGGGTGACGGGAGTCGCCGCGCTGCTGTGGCTGGTGAGCGCCGTCATCCAGATCCTCGCCGCCCGCTACGGATACGCCTGCTTCCAGCTCCTCGTGGCCTGCGGGTTCCTGGTCAACCCCCTCACCGCACGCCGGCAGCGGCGGCGCCTCGACGCCCTCGAACAGGCTCTCCACGACCACGGGACCCCGCAGGGTGCTCCGCGAACGTGAGGGAAGGGCCGGCCGGGGGCGTGGCCGCCGGCCTGCCGCACCGCCGGGGAAGTCGAGCGCGGAGCGGTTGCGGACCGGCAACGGCAGACCGTTGCCGCACCCCGACGACCCTTCACCTGCGCTCACCCGTGCGCCGGAGTGTCCTCACGAGGCGGTGCCGTCGAGGCGCGTACCACGAGTTCGGTGGCGAGTTCGATGTGGTGGGACTCGACCTTCTCGCCGTTGGCCAGTCGGAGGGCGGTGCGCAGCGCGGCGGCGCCCATCTCCCGGAGCGGCTGGCGCACGGTGGTCAGGGGCGGTGAGGCCGTCTGGGCGAGGCTCGTGTCGTCGAAGCCGACCACGCTCAGGTCTTCGGGGACGCGCAGGCCTCGGGCGCGGGCGGACTCGATGACACCGAGGGCGATCTCGTCGTTGCCCGCGAAGACCGCCGTTGGAGGTTCTTCCAGGTCCAGCAGCGCCGTGGCGCCGAGCAAGCCGGTCTCGTACGTGAATTCCCCGGGCCGGACGTAGGCGTCCGGTACCCGCGCTCCTTCGGCCTCCATGGCGGCGCGGTAGCCGTGCATGCGTGCCTGGTTGCAGACGGCCATGGCCGGTCCGCCGAGATAGGCGACGCGGCGGTGGCCCAGGGAGAGCAGGTGCCGGGTCGCGGCCAGACCACCGGCGAAGTTGGTCGCCCCGACGCTGTTGACCCGGCTGTCCGGCAGGTGCAGTGGGTCCAGCACGACCAGCGGCAGCCCGGACCGGGCCAGTTCGTTCAGGTGCGCCGTGGTGTACACGCTGGTGACCGCGATGACGGCGCGGCGCCCGGCCGAGACCAGGTCCCGGGCCCAGTGCGGGGCGCTGGTCGCCTTGCTGACCACCACCGAGGCTCCCGATTCGGCGGCCGAGTCGATGATGCCTTCCAGGGTGTCCGCCACGTACGACTTGAGGCCGCCCTTGAACTGCACCTCGATGGTCGGGTTCTCGACGGTCTCGGTGTGGCGGAACACGGGAGCGAGGTAATCGTGTTGATGCAGCAGCTCCTGCACACGGACGCGGGTGTGCGGCGCCACGTCACCGCGACCGTTGACCACCTTGGACACGGTCGCGACGGAGACCCCAGCCGCTTGGGCGATGTCCGCCAAAGTAGTGCGCCTGGCGTTCGGTCGCATCGGTTCCTCTCAGCTGTAGGTCCACCGGTGTGGTTACCCACCGGTCGGGCCGGCCACGCGGACGGAGCCGGTCAACCGTACCGGCCCGGTACGACCTGCACCGACAGTGTGTCAGCCTGCGGCCACTGCGTCATCCCCGCCTCCGATCGGACCACTTCGAAATAGTTTCGGTTTCCGTCAAGGTGCTCCGGGCGCCGCTCGGTCACCGGTACCGCGCGGAAATCTTCCGTGCCACCACGCGCCTGCACGTGTCTTGACAGGGCGTCAGCTCGAAACCTAGCTTGCAGCAACAGAGCTAGAAGAAGGAATTTTCGAAAACCTTTCACCATGACTCACGAGAAGCCGACGGCTCTCGAGTGCGGAGAAAATCATGGCGCTCTCTCGACGTACCCTCCTCGGTCTGGCGGCCGCCGTGCCGGTCTCCGCGGCACTGACGGCCTGCGGCGGCTCGTCAGGACCCGGCAAGAGCGGTGGTGCCACGTACTGGTACCTGAACGGACAACCGCAGGAAGGAGTCAGGGCCGGCGCCGTGGACGCGTTCAACAAGGCCCACCCCGACGAGCGGATCGACGACACGACCTTCCAGAACGACGCGTACAAGACGAAGATCAAGACCGCCATCGGTGCCGGGCAGGCGCCCACCATCATCTGGGGCTGGGGCGGCGGGACGCTGCGCGCCTACGCGGAAGCGGGCCAGGTGGAAGACCTCACCTCGTGGTTCGACGAGCACTCCGAGGTCAAGGAGGGGTTGTTCCCGGCCTCGTTCGGCGCGGCGACCGTCGACGGCAGGATCTACGCGATGCCGTGCGAGACCGTGCAGCCGGTCATCCTCTACTACAACAGGAAGGTATTCGATCAGATCGGTGCGAAACCACCGGAGTCCTGGGACGACATCATGGCGCTGGTGCCCAGGTTCAACGCGAAGGGCATAGCGCCGTTCGCACTCGGCGGCCAGTCCCGGTGGACGAACATGATGTGGCTGGAGTTCCTGTTCGACCGCATCGGCGGTCCCGAGGTCTTCCAGGCCGCCATCGAGGGCGAGAAGAACGCATGGTCCCACCCGGACGCCATCAAAGCGCTGACCAGACTGCAGGACCTGGTCAAGGCCGACGGGTTCGTCAAGGGCTTCTCCTCGATCACCGCGGACTCCAACGCCGACCAGGCACTCCTGTACACCGGCAGGGCCGCCATGATGCTGCACGGCGCCTGGTCGTACGGCATCCAGCAGGCCGACGGCGGGGACTTCGTCTCCAGCGGCTCCCTGGGCTACATGACCTTCCCGCCCGTCGAGGGCGGCAAGGGCGACCAGAGCGACACCGTCGGCAATCCCGCCCACTACCTGTCCATCTCCTCGAAGGCCAGCGCCGAGCAGAAGAAGGTCGCGAAGGACTTCTTCGCCACGGGCGTCCTCCAGGAGGAGGAGGTGAAGAAGTGGATCGGCAACGGGTCGGTCCCGATCCGGCTGGGCACGGAGAAACTGCTGGCCGCCTCCGAGAACGCCGACTTCCTCCAGTTCACGTACGACATCGCCAGCAAGGCCAAGGTGTTCGTCCAGTCCTGGGACCAGGCGCTCAGTCCGACCGCCGCCGAGGCCATGCTGGACAACATCGTCAAGTTGTTCCAACTGTCGATCTCGCCCCAGCAGTTCGCGAGCAACCTCAACGCGGTCACCGGCGCATGAGCGCGCTCACCGACGCGCCACGGCGTCGCGAGCCGCGCAGCGTCCTGCCGTGGCTGGCGGCGCCGGCGCTGCTGCTCTTCGTCGGTTTCGCCGTGGTCCCGCTCATCGGCGTCTTCGTGCTGAGCTTCACCACCTGGGACGGCATCGGCTCCATCCGCGCGACCGGACTGACCAGTTGGCGTGCGGTGCTCACCGACCCCGGACTGCCGCACGCCCTCTGGGTGACGTTCCTGGTGATGGCCGTGTCCTGGGTCGTGCAGACACCGCTGAGCATCCTGCTCGGCACGTTCCTGGCGGGCCGCCAGCGCTACCGCGCGGTGCTGGGCGTGGTGTACTTCGTCCCGCTGATGCTCAGCTCCGCGGCGATCGCGATCGCCTACGAGGCCCTGCTGGACCCCAACTTCGGGCTCGGTGCCGGGCTGAGGATCCAGGCGCTCAGCCAGGACTGGCTGGGACGGCCGGGGCTCGCGTTCGGGGTCGTCGTCTTCGTCGTGTCCTGGCAGTTCATCCCGTTCCACTCCCTGATCTACCAGGGAGGCGTCCAGCAGATCCCGAAGTCCCTCTACGAGGCGGCACAGTTGGACGGCGCCGGACGGATCCGGCAGTTCTTCGGCATCACGCTGCCCCAGCTGAAGTACACCATCATCACCTCGTCCACGCTGATGGTCGTCGGGTCGCTGACCTTCTTCGACCTCATCTTCGTCCTGACCGAGGGCGGCCCCGGCGACGCCACCCGGGTCCTCGCGCTCGACATGTACAAGCGGGGGTTCCAGGCCAGTCTGATGGGACCGGCCAGCGCCATCGCGGTCATCCTGGTCCTCGTGGGGCTCGCCCTCGCCCTGCTGCTGCGCCGCCTCGGAGGCCGGGACGCCGGCGCGAGCCAACTCGAGGGGGCCTGACGTGACCACCACGCCGACCAGGACGCGACGGCCGCAGAAGGTCACCGACGGCGAGGGGCAACGCCGCCCCCGCCCGGCGGTCCGGCGGCGCAACTGGGCCGGGGGCCTGGCCGGATGGCTCTGGCTCGCCGTCGTCGCCGTGCCCCTGTACTGGACCCTCATCACCAGCCTCAAGGACCGCAGCCGCTACTACGCGAGCAACCCGCTGGTGCCGTCGGGCGATCCGACACTGGAGAACTACCGGCTGGTCATCGAGTCCGACTTCCTGCAGTACTTCGTGAACAGCGTCGTGGTGACCGTCGGTGCCGTGGTGCCGGCGGTCGTCGTCTCCTTCATGGCGGCCTACGCGATCGTCCGCGGCTGGCGCATGCGGGTCCTGCGCGCCGTGAACGGGCTGTTCCTCATGGGTCTCGCCATCCCGCTGCAGGCGACGGTGATCCCGGTCTACCTGATCATCATCAAACTGCACCTGTACGACAGTCTCGCGGCGCTGATCCTGCCGTCGATCGCCTTCGCCATCCCGCTCTCCGTGCTGGTGCTCGCCAACTTCATCCGTGACGTGCCCAAGGAGCTGTTCGACTCGATGCGGGTCGACGGCGCCACCGAGCGGGCGACGCTGTGGCGGCTGGCGGCACCGCTCACCCGGCCGGCCATCCTCACCGTGAGCATCTTCAACGCACTGACCATCTGGAACGGGTTCCTGCTGCCGCTGGTCCTCACCCAGAGCCCCGACCGCCGGACCCTGCCCCTCGCGCTGTGGACCTTCCAGGGCCAGTACGGGGTCAACGTCCCCGCCGTGCTCGCCGCCGTCGTCCTCACCACCCTGCCCGTCCTGGTGCTGTACGCCTTCGGCCGACGCCAGTTGCTGAGCGGGCTGACCGCGGGGTTCGGCCGGTGACCGACGCAGGCACGGACCCACTCGTCTACCGGTTCGCCCCTGGCGCCCTGATCAAGGGCCCGACGGGCGTGGGAGGAAAGTGAACGCCGACGTGGCCGTAGAGAAAACCTCCGCAATCCCCCTCTGGAACGACCCCACCGCCTCCGCCACCGCGAGGGTCGACGCGCTGATCGGCGCGATGACCCTCCAGGAGAAGACCGCCCAGCTGTACGGCGTGTGGGTGGGAGCCTCCGACGAGGGCGGTGAAGTGGCCCCGCACCAGCACGACATGGAGGAGGCCGTCGACCTCGACGCGCTCCTGCCCGCCGGACTGGGCCAGCTCACCCGCCCCTTCGGCACGGTCCCGGTCGACCCCGCACTGGGCGCGCTCTCCCTGGCCCGCACCCAGAGCCGGATCGCCGCCACGAACCGGTTCGGCATCCCCGCCGTCGCGCACGAGGAGTGCCTGGCCGGCTTCGCCGCCTGGGGTGCCACCGCCTACCCCGTCCCGCTCTCCTGGGGCGCCACCTTCGACCCGGACGTGGTGCGCCGGATGGCCGCCGCCATCGGCCGCGACATGCGGTCCGTCGGCATCCACCAGGGTCTCGCCCCCGTGTTGGACGTGGTGCGCGACGCCCGCTGGGGCCGGGTCGAGGAGACCATCGGCGAGGACCCCTACCTCGTCGGCACCATCGGCACCGCCTACGTGCAGGGCCTGGAGTCCGCCGGGATCGT
>NZ_NCTE01001000.1:7433-12627 GCF_002114215.1 Streptomyces sp. 13-12-16
CCCCTTCGAGATGGCCATCCGCGAGGGCGGCGCCCGCTCCCTGATGAACGCCTACACCGACACCGACGGCATGCCCGCCGCGGCGGACGAGGACCTGCTCACCGGACTGCTGCGCGAGACCTGGGGCTTCGAAGGCACCGTCGTCGCCGACTACTTCGCCATCGCCTTCCTCAAGACCCTGCACGGCGTCGCGACCGACTGGGCGGACGCCGCCGGCACGGCGCTGCGCGCGGGCATCGACGTCGAACTGCCCAACGTCAAGACGTACGGCGCGCCCCTGACCGAGGCCGTCGCCGACGGCCGCATCCCGGAGGAGCTGGTCGACCGCGCCGTGCGCCGGGTACTCACCCAGAAGGTGGCACTCGGCCTGCTCGACCCGGACTGGGACCCCGTGCCGGCGGCGCTCGACGGGGCGGACCCGGACGATCCGGCCGCCCTGCGCGGCCGGATCGACCTGGACGGCCCGGAGAACTGCGCCCTGGCCCGCGCGCTCGCGGAGGAAGCGGTCGTGCTGCTGGGCAACGACGGCACCCTGCCGCTCGCCGCGCCCCGCCGCATCGCCCTGGTCGGCCCCAACGCGGACGAGGGCACGGCCGTCCTGGGCTGCTACTCCTTCCCCCAGCACATCGGAGTCCGCCACCCCGGGACCCCCCTCGGCATCGAACTGCCCACCCTGCGCGAGACGCTCGCCGCCGAGTTTCCCGACGCCGAGATCACGTACGCCCGCGGCACCGGCGTCGACGACGGGGACCTCTCCGGCTTCGACGAGGCCGCGCGGGTGGCGCGCGAGGCCGACGTCGCCCTGGTGGTGCTCGGCGACCGCGCCGGAGTCTTCGGGCGGGGCACCAGCGGCGAGGGCTGCGACGCGGAGTCCCTCGCCCTGCCCGGCGCGCAGCAGCACCTGCTCGACGCCCTCCTCGATCTCGATACGCCCGTGGTCACCGTGTTGCTGGCCGGACGGCCGTACGCCCTCGGCCGCGCGGTCGAGGAGTCCGCGGCGATCGTGCAGTCCTTCTTCCCGGGCGAGGAGGGCACGCACGCGATCGCCGGGGTGCTCAGCGGCCGGGTCAATCCCTCCGGACGTCTTCCGGTCGGAGTGCCGCGCGGGCCGGGCTCCCAGCCTGGCACCTACCTCGGGGCACGGCTCGCGCACGCCAGCAGGGCGTCCAGCATCGACCCGACCCCCGCGTTCGCCTTCGGACACGGCCTGTCCTACACGCGGTTCGACTGGACCGATCTGGCGGTGGAGGTCCAGGAGGCCCCGACGGACGGCGAGTTCGCCTTCTCCTTCACCGTCCGCAACACCGGCGGGCGGTCCGGGACCGAGGTCGTCCAGCTCTATCTGCACGACCCGGTCGCCTCCGTCGTCCAGCCGGTGCAGCGCCTCGTCGGTTACACCCGGGCCGCCCTGGAGCCGGGGGAGGCCCGGCGCCTGAGCGTCAAGGTCCCGGCCGACGTCGCCTCCTTCACCGGCCGCGACGGCCGGCGCGTCGTCGAACCGGGTGAGCTGGAGGTGCGGTTGGCCGCCTCCAGTGCGGATCCGCGCCTGACGGCCAGGGTCGTGCTGACCGGGGCCGAACGCCGTGTGGATCACACGCGGCGCCTGCACGTCACGATCGTGCAGGAGCCGCTCACCACCTGAACCGGGGGTGCGCGGCGCACGTCAGGGGCGCCGCGCACCCCGGACCGTCGGAGGTCTCACAACAGGCCGCGCCGGGCGAGGCTGCGCATCAGCGCTCCCACGCCGAACGTCCACGGCGCGGCCTCCTCACTGGGGACGACGGTGTTGACCAGGGCGCCGAGCCGCGGGCTGGAGATCCGTACGACGTCGCCGTACTCGTGGGTGAAGCCCGCACCGGGCGCCTGCCGGTCCTCGGTCGGGGCGAACAGCGTCCCCGTGAACAGCACGAATCCGTCCGGGTACTGATGGTGCGCGCCGTGCGTGGCGGCCACCAGGTCCAGCACGTCGCGGCTGATCTCGCGCAGGGAACTGCTGCCCCGCAGTACGTAGCCGTCCGTGCCCTCGACCCGCAGGCCGATGTCGAGCCCGCGTACGGCGTCGAGACCGAAGTCCTCGTCGAGCACGCGGACGAACGGGCCGATCGCGCAGGAGGCGTTGTTGTCCTTCGCGCGGGACAGCAGCAGGGCACTGCGTCCCTCGATGTCGCGGAGATTGACGTCGTTGCCGAGCGTCGCTCCGCGTACCCGGCCGCGCGAGTCCACGACGAGGACGGCCTCGGGCTCGGGGTTGTTCCACACGGAGGCACCGAGCACTCCGATGTCGGCGCCGGTGCCGACCGCGGACAGTACGGGGGCCTTGGTGAACACCTCCGGATCCGGCCCGATCCCGACCTCCAGGTACTGCGACCACAGCCCTTCGGCGACGAGCAGCTCCTTGGCCTTGACCGCTTCCGGTGATCCGGGACGGATGCCGTCGAGCCTGCCGCCCACCACCTGGACCACGCGGGCCCGCACCCTCGCGGCCTGCGCCGGATCGCCGCCCGTGCGCTCCTCGATGACGCGTTCCAGCAGGCTCCGGGCGAAGGTGACGCCCGCCGCCTTGATCACCTGGAGATCGACGGGGGCGAGCAGATGCGGCACGTCACGGCGGCCGGGCCGTGCCTGCAGCAGGTCGTCCAGACGCCACGTGCGTCCGCCGTCGGCCTCGCGGACGACGGCCGCCGCGTCGTCGCGTTCCATGAGGTCGGAAACGGTGGGTGCGAGAGCCGTCAGGTCGACGACGTCCTCTCCGCGGACCGCGGCCACACACGGTCCGTCCTCTTCCGGGTCGTGGACGCGCGCGACGAGGGCGCCCCGGCCGGCGTCCTCCGGAAGGACGGATCCGGCGGTGAGGACCGGACGGGGGCGCGCTGCTGCCGATTCCACGATCGATGCTCTCCTGGATGCGAGGGGGGCGGGCTCAGTGGGAGTCGCGGGGGACCTCGTGTCCACGGCTTCCGCGCAGGAACCCGAAGTCGGCGCCCCGGTCGGCCTGTTCCACGTGCTGGGTGTAGAGCCAGGTGTAGCCGCCGGCGTACCGCTCGGTGGGCGGCGTCCACTCCTGCCGGCGCTGCGCGAGCTCGGCGTCGTCCACGTCCAGGCGCAGGGTGCGGTTCGGGACGTCGAGGACGACGGGGTCCCCGTCGCGCACCAGGGCGAGGGGTCCGCCGACGGCGGCCTCGGGCGCCACGTGCAGGACAACCGTTCCGTAGCCGGTGCCGCTCATCCGGCCGTCGCACACGCGCACCATGTCCGTGACGCCGGCCTTCAGCAGCTTGGCGGGCAGCGGGACGTTGGAGACCTCGGGCATGCCGGGGTAGCCCCTGGGGCCGGCGTTGCGGATGACGATGACGGTGTTCTCGTCGACGTCGAGGTCCGGGTCGTCGGCGACCTCGTGGTACGCCTCCGGGGAGTCGAAGACGCGCGCGGGGCCGCGGTGGGTGAGCAGGTGCGGTGAGGCGGCGGACTGCTTGATCACCGCGCCGTCGGGGCACAGGTTGCCGCGCAGGACGGCGATACCGGTGCCGGCCGGCTGGAAGGGGGCGTCGAGGGGGGTGATGACCTCGGAGCCGAACCGCTCGGCGGACTCGGTGTTCTCGGCGACGGTGCGTCCGGTGACCGTGACCGGCCCCCCGTGCAGCAGCTTGCCGCCGAGCAGTTCGGCCATGACGGCGGGCAGCCCGCCCGCGTAGCAGAAGTCCTCCATGAGGTACGTGCCGCTGGGCATCAGGTTGACCAGGGTCGGCACCGCGCGGACCAGGTCGTCGAAGTCCCGCAGGCTCAGCTCGACGCCGACGCGTCCGGCGAGGGCGGTGAGATGGATGACGGCGTTCGTGGAGCCGCCGATGGCCGCGTTGACCCGGACGGCGTTCTCGAACGCCTCCCGGGTCAGGATCCGCGAGGGCCGCAGCTCCTCCTCCACCATGGCCACGATGCGCTGCCCCGCCGCCTGCGCGGTCTCCATCCGCCGGGAGTCGACCGCGGGCCAGGCCGCCGAGCCCGGCAGCTGCATGCCGAGCGCCTCGGCCACGCAGGCCATCGTCGAGGCGGTCCCCATCGTCATGCAGTGTCCGTTGGAGCGGGCCATGCAGCCCTCCGCGAAGAAGCACTCCTCCTCGGTCATCCGGCCGGTCTTCAGATCCTCCTCGAACTTCCACACATGGGTGCCGGATCCCACGTCCTGCCCCCGGTACTTGCCGTTGAGCATGGGCCCGCCGGTGACCATGACGGCGGGCAGGTCGACGCTGGCGGCGCCCATGAGCATGGCGGGGGTCGTCTTGTCGCAGCCGGACAGGAGCACCACGCCGTCGAGCGGATTGGCCCGGATCAGCTCCTCGACCTCCATGGCCATGAGGTTGCGGTACAGCATGGCGGTGGGGCGCATCAGAGTCTCGCCGGTGGCCATGGTGGGGAACTGCAGCGGCAGGCCGCCCGCCTGCCACACGCCGCGCTTGACGGCCTCGGCGACGCGGGTCAGATGGGCGTTGCACGGGGCGAGTTCGGAGGCACTGGTCGCGATGCCGATGACGGGACGCCCGTCGAACACCTCGTGCCCGAACCCCTGGTTGCGCATCCAGGAGCGGTACAGCATCCCGCTGCGGCCCTGTGCGCCGAACCATGCCTGGCTGCGGCGGTTCGTCCTCCGGTCGTCGGTCATGTGAACACTCCCGTGGCTCCGGCGTCGTCCGCTCCGCGAAGGGGCGTTGGCGGGCGCGGGCCCGCAGGCCCTACCCTGTGCCCCAATCATTAAATGATTCGACGAATGGCGTCCAGGGGGCGAACGGGGATCGTGGTGCACTTCCTGACCCTGCAACAGCGGGTGGCCGACGAGCTCGGCCGACGCATCGTGGGCGGCGCGTGGGAGCCGGGCGATCCGCTGCCGGTCGAGGACACGCTCGCGGCCGAGATCGGCGTCAGCCGGGGAGTGGTGCGGGAGGCGGTCAAGTCGCTCGTGGCCAAGGGGATGCTGCACGTACGGCCGCGCACCGGCACGCGCGTGCTGCCCCCGGAGCACTGGAACCACCTGGACCGCGACGTACTGCGCTGGAAACAGGCCGGGGACGCGGCGGCCCTGCTGCGCGACACGGGCGAGCTGCGGCGCATCGTCGAGCCCGAGGCGGCCCGGCTCGCCGCCGAGCGGGCCGGCCCCGACGCCGTACGCGCGCTGTACGACGCCCTGGCCGCCATGGAAGCC
>NZ_NCTE01001001.1 GCF_002114215.1 Streptomyces sp. 13-12-16
CACCGCGCGCCGCCGCGGCGCGGCCGACGCCCGCGGCACCGTCGCCAGCGCGGCCAGCGCCGCCGTCGCGAACATCCTGCGTGACACCCGCCCCATGGCGCCCCCCTGAACACCGTCGAACCGCCTGGCCGGACACGGTCCTGTGCCCAGGATGCCCCACCCCCGCGATCGATCATCGATACTTCGGAGTAACGTGCACGGACGGAGCAGGACCCGGGACCCGGCGACCTGCCACAGCCGTAAGCAGTAGCGAAGGGAACGATGTGACCGACATCGAGCGCGTCGGAGTGGTGGGCTGCGGTCAGATGGGTGCGGGGATCGCCGAGGTGTGCGCCCGGGCCGGACTGGACGTCAAGGTCGCCGAGACCACCGGCGAGGCCCTGGAGATCGGCCGTACCCGGCTGTTCAACTCCCTGTCGAAGGCGGCCGAGCGCGGGAAGATCTCCGAGGAGGAGCTGGCGGCCACGCAGGCCCGGCTGAGCTTCACCACGGACCTCGGCGAGTTCGCCGACCGTGATCTGGTGATCGAGGCCGTGGTCGAGAACGAGCAGGTCAAGACCGAGATCTTCCAGGTCCTCGACCAGGTGGTGACCCGGCCGGACGCGATCCTGGCCTCCAACACCTCCTCCATCCCGCTGGTGAAGCTGGCGGTCGCCACCTCGCGGCCCGACCACGTCATCGGCATCCACTTCTTCAACCCGGCCCCGGTGCAGAGGCTCGTCGAGCTGATCCCGGCGCTCACCACCTCCGAGGGCACGCTGAGCCGCGCCCAGGCCTTCACCGAGAAGCTGCTGGGCAAGCACGCGATCCGCGCCCAGGACCGCTCCGGTTTCGTGGTGAACGCGCTGCTGATCCCGTACCTGCTCTCCGCGATCCGGATGTTCGAGTCGGGCATCGCCAGCCGGGAGGACATCGACAACGGCATGGAGATGGGCTGCGCCCACCCGATGGGCCCGCTGAAGCTGTCCGACCTGATCGGCCTGGACACGGTGGCCTCGGTGGCGTACTCGATGTACGAGGAGTACAAGGAGCCGCTGTACGCCGCTCCCCCGCTGCTCCAGCGCATGGTCGACGCGGGCCGGCTGGGCCGCAAGAGCGGCTCGGGCTTCTACACGTACTGAGTGTTCCCCCGGGGGCCCGGCATCCCGCGGGGTGCCGGGCCCCCGGCGTTTCAGGGCCTGCCGTCCTGGCCGAGCCTGAGGTGGTGCAGCAGGAGCAACGCCGCCGCCATGCCGGCGGCCGGGACCTCGCCGGCGGCGACCAGGTCGGGGACCACTTTCAGGGGCACCCATTCCCGGCGGTCCGACTCGAAGTCGTCCACGGGGTGTCCGACGTACTCGCCCTCGTCGGACCAGTAGATGTGGTGCCGGGCGTCGGTGAGGCCGTTGGAGGGCTCCACGCTCATCAGGTGGTGCAGCGGCCCCGGCCGCCAGCCGGTCTCCTCCTCCAGTTCCCGCGCGGCGGCCCGGACGACGTCCTCGCCGTCCTCGACCACCCCGGCCGCGAGTTCCCACCCCCAGCTGTCGGTGATGAAGCGGTGGCGCCACAGCAGGAGGACCTCGTTGGCCTCGTTGACCACCGTGGCCACGGCGACGGGCCGCAGCCGGATGAGGAAGTGGTCGAGGTGCCGGCCGTCCGGCAGCTCGACATCCGCGAGATTGACGCTGAACCAGCGGTTTGAGTACACGGTCTGTTCGCTCTGCTTCGTCCACTGCACGGTTCTGCCACCTTCCGACGGGTAGGGGGCAATATCGCAGCAGCGGCGGTCCGGCAGGCAGGCGCACGGGAGGCAGCCCGTGGCGCAGCGGCGGGCGCGGCGGAGGCGCGCGGCCGGGCACGGGGGCCCGGGACCTCGCCCGTGCTACAGCGGCACGCGCAGCGCCCCGTCGATGAGTTCG
>NZ_NCTE01001002.1 GCF_002114215.1 Streptomyces sp. 13-12-16
CGCACCGGCACGCGGCTCCGCCGCCCGGGCGCGCACGGGGGTCCGGGCGAAGCCCCCGGGGGGAGGGGCGGCTGGGGCGAGGGAAAACCCGCGCGCCCCCGGATCACTTCCAGCGCAGCAACGCCCCCAGCCCGCCGACCGGCGCGTCGTCGTCCGCACCCGGTGCCAGGGACACCGCCAGCGCGGGCGCGTCCGTCGCGACCGCCGACCGGATCAGCGCGTCGTCCGCCCGTGCCGACCAGGAGTTCTGCTCACCGAGCACCTTCAGGTCCGTACGCCGCACCGCCAGCTGGTCCGGATCCTCACCGATCCACACCTCACGGTGCGCGTCGGCCGAGTCCGGCCGGATCAGCAGCTCGTCGATCCGGTGCTCGCGCGCGGCCTCGACCAGCGCCGGCACGCCCTCCACGGCGCTCGCGCGGCCCTCGTCGTCGGGGTCCCGGGCGGCGAGGAACCGTTCCAGTTCCGCCGCGGCCCGGTCGTGGACGTGCTCCGCGCGGATCCGCTCCACGTCCTCGTCGAGCAGCCTGCTGCCGGCGCCGCGCGAGGCCTCGACCACCAGGCCGTGCAGCCGCTGCGGCAGCCGCTCGCGCACGGAGCGCTGCTCACGGTCGTCACCGACCAGGATCAGCAGATCGGCACCGGTCTCCTCGTGGCAGACGGCGAGCGCGTCGGCGATCTCCGCGGCGTTGTGCTCCCAGGTGTTCTCCACCCGCAGCTGGAAGTGGCGCTCCGACCAGTCGACGGAACCGGTCCGGTGCAGCGGCCACTGCCGCCCGGTGACACCGCCGGCGTCGTCCCGGCCGAGCGCGCTGCGCAGCTCGAAGTCCGCGCCCCTGCGGTCGACGTACGCGACGATGCAGACCGGGTCCTCACCGGCCAGTTCCAGCAGCGGCGCGACCCGGGGCAGCGGCGCCCACCGGGCCCAGTCGCGCTGCGGGGACCGGGCCAGCGGCGGGTCGAGCACCACCTCGCCGTCCCGGGCGAACAGCGCGCGGCCGTGCGGTTCGCTGGAGTGCCGCAGGTCCTCCAGCGCACGGCGCACCGCCTGGCAGGTCGCCTCGTCCGCGCCCTGGTCGGCCAGCTCCTGGGCCATCGCCCGGGCCGTCAGCCGCCGTTCCTGAGGGGTGTGCTCCGTGTGCCGGGAGGTGTCGACGTAGACGGAGGCCCAGGGGCCGGGACGTTCGTAGAGTGGATGCAGGAAAGCGAGTTCCATGGCTCCCTCCCGGTTGCCGTTCGGGGTAGTGCCTGTACCGGCCGGGCGGGTACCCGGGCCGCATGGACACACACGACGAGCGGGGCACCACGATGACCGGAGTCGAGCCGGACCGCCTGGACGACCAGCAGCTCATGAAGGAGCTGGAGACCATCCACCGCACGCGCCACGACACACTGCTGTACGGCTCCAACGACGCGCTGCGCGCCCACAACGAGCGGATGGCGCAGCTGGAGGGCGAGTACCTGCGCCGCAATCCGCGCCGCCCGGTGGCCGCGGGCCGCACACGCGAAGGTGCCCGGGAGCGGGGCGCCGCGGACACCACGACACCCACGACCCCGGGCACCTGATCTCGGACCTCGGGCCTTACGGGGCCCGCTCGGCCCCGTAAGGGTCCTGCCCGGCCTCCTATACGGCCTGCTCGGCTCCGAACACCTCGAGGTACGTCTCGCAGAAGGCCTTCAGATCGTCCGGCTTGCGGCTGGTGACCAGTTTGTTCGGTCCGTGGTCGCAGACCTTCACCTGCTCGTCGACCCAGGTGGCGCCTGCGTTGCGGAGGTCGGTCCGCAGGCTGGGCCAGCTGGTCAGTACCCGGCCCCGGACGACGTCGGCCTCGACGAGGGTCCAGGGGGCGTGGCAGATCGCGGCGACCGGCCGGCCCTGCTCGAAGAAGTCCCGCACGAACGCGACGGCCTTGTCGTCCATGCGCAGGAAGTCCGGGTTGGCCACCCCGCCCGGCAGCACCAGCCCGCCGAAGGAGTCCGCCGACGTCTCGCCGACGACCTCCTGCACGGGGAAGGTGTCCGCCTTGTCGAGATGGTTGAACGCCTGGATCTTCCCGGGGCTCGTCGACACGAGCACGGCTTCGTGACCGGCGTCCACGGCCGCCTGCCACGGCTCGGTCAGCTCCACCTGCTCGACGCCCTCGGGCGCGGTCAGGAATGCGATTCGCATGATGGCACTACGTCCCTTCGTTCCGCTCGTTCAGCTCTTCCCGTCCGGTTCCGCACGGCTGATGTCGGCCAGCGCCGAGCCGGGCTCCCGCGCCTCGGCCAGATCGCCGAGACTCACCAGCCCGACCGGCAGACCGCCCTCGACCACCGGGATCCGGCGTATCGCGTGCTCCCGCATCAGGGCGACGGCCGAGGACACCGGATCGTCCGGGGCGAGCGTCAACGGGTCCGGCGTGCACACCGACCCCGCGCTCGTCCCGAGCGGATCCGCGCCCCGGGCGACCGCGCGGACCGTGATGTCGCGGTCGGTGAGCACGCCGACGACCCGCTGCCCGTCCGCCACCACCACGTCGCCGATGTTCTGGGTGCGCATCAGCTGCGCCGCCTCGACGATCGAGGCGTCCGGGCGTACGGCGACCACGCCCGGAGTCATGACGTCCTTGACGAACTCGGCCATCACCGAGGCCTTCCTGTCGGTCCCGGCCGCCGGGGGCACCGCGGAACGGCCGCGCTGCCCCGGACGGGCCGGTTACGCGGTCTCCGTCTCCCGGGACCGGGTCAGCGCCTCGGCCAGCTCCTGGACGCTGTTGTAGCGGGCCTGGCGCGGCAGCCGCTCCAACGCCTCGATGAGCGCGTCGGGCGCGTACCGCCGGTCCAGGGCGCGCATCAGCTCGCGCGGACCCGCGGGGAACGCCCCGCGGCCCAGGATCCTGGCCAGTTCCAGCCGCACCGACTCCAGTGACGTCGGGCCGCGGCCCGGTGTCACCGGGCCGCGGGCGACCTCGGGGTCGTCGTCGGCGAACGGCTCCGGGTCGTGCCACTCCTCGGTACGGGTGGGGTGCCCGGACCGCAGCAGACCCTGCAGTTCGTGCTTCATCTCGTCGTCGCGGTGGACGCTGAGCCGGTCGCTGCCTCGCTGCATGTCTCCCTCCAGATCCTTCGGGGTGCGCACCGCGTACCCGGGGAGCGGAGGGCGACACGGGAGTTCGGGTGCCGGATCGTCCCGGGCCGGGGTTTGGCCGCCGGAGGGCGGGAGACCCGCATCCCCACGCCCCCCACGTGCCTCCCGGGAAGGACAGGCCATGGCGGTGCTCGCCGTGCTCATCCCGCCACTCATGCTCGGCGTGATCCTGATGCTGGGCCGCTACGAGGATTTCGTGCTCCCGCCCGCACCGCCCGAGGCCGATCCGCCCGAAGTCCGGTTGGGGAGTTTGGGACGGTGAAGCGGGGGCAGGCGCACCTCCAGTGCTTCGGACAGGAGGCACGTCCGTGGAGGCGGCGTCACGTCGCTCCGGGCGCGCCCGTCCCCGACCGGCACGCCCACCGCGGTGACCGTCCGTCCCCCAGCTGTCGTCACACCCCCGCCTGACCGGCGGCGTCCGGCACGCACTCCCCGCAGGGGAGGCCCCCGTCGAGGGCGCTCCGGCGCCCTGCGACCGCACGCACCGGACGCCGCCGGGCCCGCCCTCCGGGCGGACGGCGGGAACGCGACGACAGGACCCGGCCCCCGAGGGAGCTGCGACGCACCATGCCGATCCGAGCGACTGCGAAACACCCGCACGACGACGCCCCCGACACCGCGGCCGCCTTCCGCAGGCTCGCCGCACTGCCCCCGGGCGCGGAGCGGGACGCGCTCCGTGACGAGATCGTCGAGGCCTGGCTGCCCATGGCCGACCGCCTCGCCGGACGCTTCCGCAGCCGCGGCGAGAGCTTCGACGACCTGCGGCAGGTCGCCGCGCTCGGCCTGGTCAAGGCCGTCGACCGGTACGACCCCGAGCTGGGCAACGCGTTCGAGAGCTACGCCGTGCCGACCGTCACCGGCGAGATCAAACGGCACTTCCGCGACCACATGTGGACCCTGCACGTGCCGCGCCGGGTCCAGGAGCTGCGCAACCGCGTCCGGCACGCCTCCCAGGACCTGTCCCGGACCACCTCCGGCCGCCGGCCGACCGTGGCCGAGATCGCCGAGCACGCCGATCTGAGCGAGGAGGACGTCCGTACCGGACAGGAGGCGCTGGAGAGCTTCTCCGCGCTGTCCCTGGACGCCGGGCTGCCCGGCAGCGACGACGGCTACTCGCTCGGCGACGCGCTCGGCGCGCCCGACCCGGCGCTGGACACCGTGGTCGACCGCGAGGCCGTCAAGGAACGGCTGGCCGCGCTGCCCGAGCGGGAGCGGGCCATCCTCTACATGAGGTTCTTCGGCGACATGACGCAGAGCAGCATCGCCGAGGAGCTGGGCATCTCGCAGATGCACGTCTCCCGCCTGATCAGCCGCTGCTGCGGCCGGGTACGGGAGCAGGTCATGCGGGACGGGGAGGAGTAGCGCGGGCCCTTCACCCGCTCGGGTGCGCCCGGTCCCGCCAATGGTGTCCGGCGGCGAGCGGTGCGGCGGCGATGGGGCTGTGATGGCTGTGGGGCGTGACCGAACGCCGTGCCCCCGCCGTCGCTCGAAGGAGCCCGCACCATGCGCCGCACCGCCCGTGCCCTGTCCCTCGCCGCCGCCACCGGTGCCGCCCTCGCGGCGCTCGCACCGGCCGCGTCGGCGGGTACCGTTCCGGACGACGGGACCTCCTGGGGTACCACCTCGCCCTCGCCCTGCCCGCAGCCGGAGGGGCACGAGTGGGAACCGGACGCCGCCCTCGCACCGGCCGGGCCCGAGGCGGTCGTACCGAAGAGCACGGCACTGGACGATCTCGAATCCGATCTCGAATCCGAGCTCGATGCCGGACCGGACGCCGAGCCGGATGCCGGACTCGATGCCGACGCCGACGCCGAGCCCGGTGCCGATGCCGGACCCGGCTTCGGGGCGGAGATCCCCGCCCCCCAGGAAAGCGACCTTGCCGACCCGGAGGCCGCCGACCCGTACCCCGCAGACCCGGAGGCCGCCGAACCGGAGGCCCTGAGGTCCGGCTCCACCACGTCCAGGGCCCCTGCCTCCAGGACCCCCGGGCCCAAGCCCGAGCCCACCGGGTCGAAAGGCACCCCCTGCCCCACCGCCCCCGCGCATCAGGGCGTCCACGCCGGCGCGGGCGGTGCCTTCACCGACTCCGTGCCCGCGCTGGCCGCCGGCGGGCTGCTGATCGCGGGCGCGTTCGGCGCCGCCGCGCACCGCGTGTACCGCGACCGCACCACCCGCGCGGACGGCTGAC
>NZ_NCTE01001003.1:0-3371 GCF_002114215.1 Streptomyces sp. 13-12-16
GTCGGAGGTGGGCCACGTGTCGGCGGGGGTGGGGTGTGCTTCGTCGGCGGTCACCGCCGGGTGCCAGCCGGTCCGGCCGATCGCCCGGACCAGCGCGGCCACCATCCGCGGGTCGAAGTGGGCGCCCGCGCACCGCCGGAGCTCCTCCAGCGCCACGGGCACGGGCCGTGCCCTGCTGTAGGAGCGGGTGGAGGTCATCGCGTCGAAGGCGTCGGCGACGGCGACCACCCGCGCGGACTCCGGGATCTGACCGCCCGCCAGCCCGTAGGGGTAGCCGGTGCCGTCCAGCCGTTCGTGGTGGTGCAGCACCGCCGCGCGGGCCTCGCCGAGGAAGGAGATCCCCCGCACCATCTCGTGCCCGTACTCGGGGTGCAGTTCGATCACCCGGCGCTCCTCGGGGGTCAGCGGGCCGTTCTTGGTGAGCAGCCGGGTGGGCACGCCGAGCTTGCCGACGTCGTGCAGGATGCCCGCGAAGCGGAGCACCTCGACGCGCTCGTCGTCCATGCCGAGTTCCCGCGCGATCATCATGGACGCCCGTCCGACGCGTTCGCTGTGCCCGCGCGTGTAGCCGTCCTTGATGTCGACGGCCTGGACGAGGGCGCGGATCGTCGCCTGATGGGCGGCCCGCTCCCGGTGGTACTGGACGAACGCCCACCAGGAGACGCCCATCGGCAGCAGCACCAGCAGCGCGGCCACGGGTCCGTAGGGGCTGCGCCACAGCAGCGCCATCATGAGTCCGGCGAGGCCGTGCACGGTGATCGGGGCCAGCGACCCGAGAAACAGCCGCCACCAGGCAGCCGGTGCCGGGATCCGCCTCCCGCGCGGGAGCACGCCGGGCGCCGACGCCGGGACGCCGGCGTCCAGCAGGGTGAGCACCAGGCAGAACACCAGCACCGCGGCCCCGGCCGTGCCGAGCGCGGCCGGGACGTCGCAGTCCGCCACCGCGTCCCGGCCGCCGACCGCCAGATGGACCCGGCTCGCGGCCCATACGGCGAGCACCAGCCTGCCGGCCCGCCAGAGCCTGCGTGCCAGGTACGGGCGTTGTTCCACGGGGAGCAGCAGCGCCCCGGGGAGCGCGACCAGCGCCGCGGCGGGCGGTGGCAGCAGGAAGGCCCCGGCGAGCAGGACGGGGTGAAAGGTTCCGCCCGGGTGCGGGGCGGCGACCAGACGCGATCGGGCGAGGCGCTCGCAGCCCGCGTACAGCGCGGCGAGCAGGGCGACCGCCCACCAGGAGAAGCGGGCCCCGCCCGGCGGGGACACCGGGACGGAAGGGACCAGCGACAGCGGACAGAGCAGGCCCAGCACGGTGACACAGGCGACATACGCGCGGACCCGTGCCGGTAACGCCTCCATGTGCCCCTCCCCGACCGTGCGCGCCGGCACCCGACCTGCCGTCTGCCAGGCTCTGGAGCCTAGGACGGCGGGGGGTGCCTCCACGGGCCGATAACCCGCGGATTAGCACGTTCGAGTGATACAGGGGCCGGAGGACCGCGGAGTGTCAGGACTCCTGCGGTGCGGCCGGCGAGGCCGTGACGTCCTGGTCGGGGACGGCCTGGCCGGAGCGGATCAGGTCGAGCCGGCCCATGACCTTGGAGCGCAGGTCGCCCGGCACGTCGTCCTGTCCGCAGCAGCGCTTGACCAGCTTCTTCACCGCCTGCTCGAGCCCGTACTTCTCCAGGCACGGCGAGCATTCCTCGAAGTGGTGCTCGAACTTCACACAGTCGGAATCCGGCATCTCACGGTCGAGGAACTCGTAGAGATGATCGAGGATTTCGCTGCAATCCGTCTCGTGCGGCTCTCCGCAGCTCATGACCCCGAGCCTTTCGCTTCGTTCGACTCTCCGGCGCCGGCCGGGACCAGTCCGCGCTCACGCGCGTAGTCCTCCAGCATGCCGCGCAGCTGACGGCGGCCACGGTGCAGCCGGGACATCACCGTACCGATGGGTGTCCCCATGATGTCCGCGATCTCCTTGTAGGCAAAGCCCTCGACATCGGCGAGGTACACCGCGATGCGGAACTCCTCCGGGATCGCCTGGAGCGCTTCCTTGACGTCCGAGTCGGGCAGGTGGTCCAGCGCCTGCGACTCCGCGGAGCGCAGACCCGTGGACATGTGCGACTCGGCGCGCGCGAGCTGCCAGTCCTCGATCTCCTCGGCCGCGCTGCGCTGGGGTTCGCGCTGCTTCTTGCGGTACGAGTTGATGAAGGTGTTGGTGAGGATCCGGTACAGCCACGCCTTGAGGTTGGTGCCCTCACGGAACTGGTGGAAGGACGCGTACGCCTTGGCGTACGTCTCCTGCACCAGGTCCTCCGCGTCGGCCGGGTTGCGCGTCATGCGCAGGGCGGCCGAGTACATCTGGTCGAGGAACTCGAGCGCGTCCCGCTCGAAGCGCGCGCTGCGCTCCGCGGTCGACTCCGCACCCGTGCTGCCCTGGCCCTCGGGCTGCTCCGCCTGGCCGTGTTCGGTCCCTGCGTCGGTACCGGGAACCGGACCCACCTCCTCCAGAGTTGTCGCGAGACCGAAACCGGTCTCACCCGAATCGGAGGATAGACGACGATCCGGTGCACCCGCCGCCCGAATAGGGGCGGTCTTGGCCGCGTGCAGCACCGTCCAGTCCAGATCGGGGCGGCTGCTGCTGCGGCTCGAATCGGATTCTGCCGGGCGCAGCCCGTCCACGGGGCGGTGGCGGGAAGCTGGCGGGCAGAAGGTCGAACCCATGCGGCGGACTTCCTCTCCTACGACGGCGACGCCGTTGACCGGCATGTACGTCCGTCCCAACAGCGGGAGCCGGCCGGGCATTCCCGGGCCTCATCCGAGTGTGCCGGTCCACCGCACGACCGCGTCCGTGATCATCGTCACGGCCTCCTCCTGCGTGAGGTCCGCCCGCTTGGGCACGGCGAAACCGTGATCGCCGTGGTCCACCTCGACCAGTTCGTAGGTCCCCTCGGGGAACTCCCCGGGCCTGCCGAACGGGTCGTTGCCGCCCTGGACGACGAGGGTGGGCACCCCCGTGCCGAGCAGCTCGTCGGCGCGGGACTTCTCGGGCCTGCCCGGCGGATGCAGGGGGAAGCTCAGGGCGAGTACGGCGTGGGCGCCGAGTTCCGTGGCGGTGCGGCAGGCGACGCGGGCGCCGGCGCTGCGCCCGCCCGAGATCACCGGCAGGCCCGGCTTCGCCAGCGCGGGCCAGATGCCGCGCCAGCCGGTGTCGAGGGTCTTCGGCGCGGGGGCCAGTTTCCTGCCGGCCACCCGCCAGGGCTGTTCGACCAGGGCGACGGTCACGCCGTGTGCGGGCAGCCCGGCGGCGAGCGCCTTCAGGTCCCGGGCCTCGATGCCGCCGCCGGCGCCGTGGCTCACCGCGAGGACGAGGCGGGCCC
>NZ_NCTE01001003.1:3592-5284 GCF_002114215.1 Streptomyces sp. 13-12-16
TGCCGTGTCGGGGGTCACGTCAGAAGAGTGTGCCCTCTTCCGGCGCGGCCAGCTCCTCCAGCAGCTCCGGTCCGTTGTTGCGGACGCTGCTGACGGCCGTGGGGACCGGGTAGGCGCGCATCAGGCCGGGGGGCGGCGGCGCGAGCAGCTCGCGCAGTTCGCCGGCGTCGGTGCGGGCGGGGTCGAGCCAGGCGTCCCAGCGGTCCGGCGTGAGCATCAGCGGCATCCGCGGGTGGATCTCGGCGAGGGTGCGCGGGCCGTCCGCCGGTGACACGGCGAGCGGGCCGGTCTCGGCCTCGGTGGTGATGACGGAGCACGTCACCCACCAGGCCCGGGGGTGGTCGTCCGGCAGCGTCTTGTCCCGCCAGAACTCGTACAGCCCGGCCATGGCGAACACCGAGCCGTCGGCCGGCGTCACGAAGTAGGGCTGCTTGCGGGGCCGCTTCTTCTTCCCCTCGACCTCCAGGTCCCGCTCCTGCTTGCCGGTGACCCACTCGTAGTAGCCGTCGGCCGGCAGGATGCAGCGCCGGGAGGAGAAGGCCCGCCGGTAGGACGGCTTCTCGTGGACGGTCTCCGCGCGGGCGTTGATCATCCGGGCGGCGCCCTCGGGCGTCTTGGACCAGGAGGGCACCAGACCCCACTTCAGCTTCCGCAGCTGCCGAACCGGGCGCGGGTCCTCCGCGTCCTTCAGGGCACGGTCGAGGACGGCGTAGACCTCCTTGGTCGGCGCCACGTTGTAGTCGGGCTCCAGGGCCTCCTCCGGCTCCCACTTGTCGATTTCAAAGATTCCCGCGAGATCCTCGGGCCTGCGACTCGCTGCATACCGTCCGCACATACGTGCAACACTGCCAGACTCCGTACGCCCAGGCAGAGGGAGCAATCGGAAACAGATGGAAAGCATGGTCAGTACCGCGTCCGCCTCACTCGCCTCCCTCTGGGACGAGGTCTCCGGCACCCAGCCCGACCCGGATGTGTGGGTGGTCGTCGCCACACTGGTCGCCGCGGCCGCCGTCGTCGTACCGCAGGGGCTGTGGCGGCTGTCCCGCAACGCCGTCACGATCGCCCACGAGGGCGGGCACGGCCTGGTGGCGCTGCTCACCGGCCGCACGCTGACGGGGATACGTCTGCACTCGGACACCAGCGGCCTGACCGTCAGCCGCGGAAAACCGCACGGCATCGGCATGATCCTCACGGCCGCCGCCGGCTACACCGCTCCCCCGCTGCTGGGCCTGGGCGGCGCCGCGCTGCTCGGCACCGGCCGCATCACGCTGCTGCTGTGGCTGGCCACGGTGCTGCTGGTGGCGATGCTGGTGATGATCCGCAACGCGTACGGCGTGCTGACCGTGGTCGTCACCGGCGGCACCTTCGTCCTGGTGTCCTGGCTGACCGGCCCCCAGGTGCAGGCGGCGTTCGCGTACGCCGTGGTCTGGTTCCTCCTCCTCGGCGGAGTGCGCCCGGCCTTCGAGCTCCAGGCCAAGCGCTCCCACGGAGGCGCACCCGACTCGGACGCGGACCAGCTCTCGCGCCTGACCCACGTCCCGGCGGGCCTGTGGCTGTTCCTGTTCCACGCGGTGTCACTGTGCGCGTTGCTGGGCGGCGGCAGGTGGCTCCTGGGGCTGTGAGGCGGCGGGGGCCGGCGGCGACCCCCGGGGGGGCGCGGGGCCGTGCCGGCGTGCGGCTCCGCCGCGCGGG
>NZ_NCTE01000102.1 GCF_002114215.1 Streptomyces sp. 13-12-16
CGCCAGTGCGGCCACCGCGCTGGCCGTGGGCACGGCCCGGCTTCCGGCGTCGTACGCCCCGCACCGGACGGGGTCCCCGCGCCGGCCGTGACCCACGGACGCCTGCGCGGCCCGCTCCGCCGGTGACGGGGACGGGGCCCGGTCCGTCGACCGCGGTCCCGTGCCCGCGGGCTCAGCCCGAACGGGCGACGACCTGTCCGACGACGGAGCAGCGCCTTCCGCACTGCGGGCAGGTCGCCTCGCCGAAGGCATGGGTGAGGGCGTGCGCCACGTCCTCGTGGCCGTCCGCCAGGGCCAGCCCGTGGAGGCGGCGGCCGAGGCCGTCGAGGGCGCCGGGAGCGGCCGGGTGGAGGGGGAGGGTCTCGACGCCCTCGGAGAGGGCATAGTCCTCCGACGTGCTGAAGAAGCCCCGCTCGCCGATGACCACCCACAGCACCGCGGAGCAGTCCTCGTCAGGGCATTCGAGCTCGTACTCCTCGCTGACGACGCCCCCGATCAGTTCCTCTCCCCAGGGGATGTCGCCTTCCAGGTTCAGGACCGCTTCGAGCAGGTGGCAGTAGTCGTCGCGGTCCGCGGTGACCCGGCGCCACCGGTGGGCGGCGGCCAGCAGGCGCGCGACCTCGGGTGCGTGCCGGGCCCGCAGGTCCCGGGTCCCGTACCGCTGATCGGCCTGGACGAGAAGCGCGCCGGCCAGGTGGAGGGCCGAAGCGGCCGTGTCGGCGTCGTCCCCCTCGGCCATGTCCGTCAGCGCGGGCAGCACCAGCGGATGGGACACGTCGAGCGTGCCGTTGTGGTAGAGCTCCGTCCAGAGGTCGCTCCAGGCCCGGCCGTCCCGGCCGGCGGCGGCACGTTCCAGCAGGGCGGCCGTCCGGCCGGAACCGGCTTCGTCCGCACGGGGACCCGGGGAGCTGTTCGTCACCCGCGACATCCAAGCAGACTCCGCCGGGCCGACGGCACCGGGAGAGTCCCGGCACCGTCCGCGAGGGCGGCGGGTTCACCCGCCCCCGTACGGCACGGTGACCCCCGGCAGCCCGTACTCGTCCCGTCGCCCGCACATCCCGTAGCCGCCGCGCCGGCTGGGTTCCGCCTCGTACGCCGTCGCCCCGGTCAGATGGGCGAAGTCACCGCCCGCCAGCGCGTCCAACTGCGCGCCCGTGCGTTCCGCGGCCGCCAGCGCGCCCGCCCGCCACAGCTCCCGCCACACCGGCACCCGTTCCCGCACCAGCTCCGCGGCCGCCCGCAGGAACTCCCGGTACGGTCCGTCGTCGCCGGCAAAGAGCGCCTCCCGCAGCACGAGGTATCCCTCGACCGCGAGGTCCCGCCGCCGCCGCGCCGCCGCCTCCACCCGCGTGCCCGTACCGGCCGGAAGCGTCGCGGCGTCCGCGTACCGTCCGGGGTCGGCCAGCACCTCCGGCGGGAAGGTGAACACCGCGTCCCCGGCCTCCGGCAGCCCGCTGTTCTGCATCAGTACCGTGACCCGCAGATCACCGCCCTGCACCATCCGGTGCACGGTGCCCGGCGTGAACCACGCGACCGTCCCCTCCTCCAGCGCGATGTCCCGGTACCCGTCGGACCCCAGCGTCTGCACGGAGCCCCGGCCGCCGGTGACGACGTACGCCTCCGTGCACACCGTGTGCAGATGCGGGCTCCCCCCGCACACCCCGTCCGCGGCCTCCCACTCGTACGCGCTCAGGTGCGACAGCCCCACGGCCCCGGGCAGCGGCGCACCGCCCCCGCTCACCACGGCAGCCCGTCCAGGTACGACGCCACCCGCGCCCGGTCCCACGCGCCGTCCGCGACCACGATCCGGTAGCGGTACGAGAAGGACTCCCCCGGCGGCAGCGCGAACTCCTCGAAGAACGCCCAGGAGAACGCCACCGTCGGGATCGGCTCCGCACGGACGAACCAGTGCGACGGATGGACGGCGGTCCTCTCGTCGAGGTTCCCGGGCGCGTGCGCGAAGACCAGCGTGGAGTGGGCGTCCACGTCGTCGTGCTCGGCGGTGAAGGCGAGCCACGTCCCCTGCGTCCCCATGAGCTCCCCGGCCCCGCCCTCGGCCCCGCTCCCGAACGCCGTGCCCCCGGTGAAGTCCCGGGCCCCCCGCCACTGCAACCCGGTGTAGCCGGCCATCTCCCGCCCCGCGGTGGTGGGAGACCCGAACACCAGGTCGGCGTCCCGCACGTTGCTCAGCCGGATCGACCAGTCGAGCACCCACGCCCCGGCCGGTTCGTCGACCGAGTGGACGCTCAGCCCTCGCTCCTCCCGCGCCCACTCGCCCCCGCCGTTCTCCACCCAGGTGAGCTCCTCGACGAGGTCGAGCCGCCCGTCCCCCACGGCGAACCCGGAGAACCCGTCGTGCCGCATCGACCCGACGCGCTCGGGCAGGGGCAGGTAACCCCGCCCGTGCACATACGAGTTGCCGCCCCAGAAGTTCTGTCCGGACAGGTGGCTGGCCGTCATCTGCAGCCCCTTGTGCCAGCGGTGGTCGTTCGGCCGGTACCCGGTGACCGTGCGCCCGCCCAGCGTCCGCACCGGATGGGCGTACGGCTTCCGGGACTCGAACGCCTCGGGATCGGGCCGGTAGACGTACCGCAGGATCTCCGTGCCCCCCGCGGCCGTCACCACCACGGCCTCACCGACCTCATGAGTGACGCGGATGCTCATCAGTGCTCCTCGGGCGCCCAGTCGGAGTGACCACCGTGCATGGCCGCGTAGAACGGATCGCCGGGGCCGATCTCCCCGGCCCGCACCGGCAGCCCGGTGAACGCGGCCTTGTACAGCGCGGCGGCGAACTCGAGCGTGCTCCGCGCCTCCGCCCCGCTCCCCGGCGGTCGCGTACCGGCGTCGTGGGCGTCGAGGAGGGTGCCCAGCTGCGCCGTGTGCGAACTGGGCACGTCCCGCGAGGGCGTGCGCCACGCCGCAGCGCGCTCGGCGGGCACGTGCCGGGCCGGGGTGTAGGCCCAGTCGTCGTTGACGTGCCCGTACAGGTGGGTGAGTTCGACCGTCGCGTCGGCGCAGTCGACACGGATCCGGCTCACCTCGTCCGGCGAGAGCACGCTGTTGACGACGGTCGCGAGCGCGCCGCCCCGGAAGCGGACCAGGGCGGTGGAGACGTCCTCGCTCTCGGTGTCGTGGACGAGGCGCGCCGCCATGGCCCGTATCTCCTCCCACTCGCCGAGCAGGTGCAGCAGCAGATCGTACTGGTGGATGCCGTGCCCCATGGTGGGCCCGCCGCCCTCGGTGGCCCAGCGTCCGCGCCAGGGCACGGAGTAGTACGCGGTGTCCCGGTGCCAGGTGGTCTGGCAGTGCGCGACCAGCGGGGCGCCCAGCTCACCGCCGCGGATCAGCTCACGGGCGTGGACGGCGCCGGAGCCGTAGCGGTGCTGGAAGATCACGGAGGCGTACGCCCCCGAGGCCTCCTCGGCGGCCGCGATGTCGTCGTACTCGGCGAGCGACAGGCACAGCGGCTTCTCGCACAGGACCCAGGCGCCGGCCTTGAGCGCGGCCACCGTCTGCTCCCGGTGGAGCGACGGCGGGGTCCCGATCAGCACCAGGTCCGGTCGTACGGCGTCCAGCATCGCGCTCATCGAGGTGAACCCGGCGACCTGCTCCCCGGCGGTCGCGCGGAAGGCGTCGAGCCGGCCCCGGTCCACGTCGACGGCGGCGACCAGTTCGGTGCGGTCGGCGTGGGCGCGCAGCGCGGGCAGGTGGCCACCGCTGACGATGGCGCCGGTGCCGACGACGGCGACACGGCGGCGGACGGGGGACAAGGACATGCGGCGCTCCTCGGAACGACGGCGAAGGCAGACCGGAAAGCGTCTTAGAAAGCGCTTACTCTCATGGTCGACCCTAGGCCCGCCCGCAGACGGGGACAACCCCGCGCCCCGTATTCGGGATCAGCCGAACCCGAAGCCGGGACCGGATCCGCGCCCCGTCACCGTCTTCGCCGGCTCCGCGACGGGACCTCCGGCCCTGACCGAGCACATGGGGGCACCCCCCTACGCCCACACCCCGCCCCCCGACCGCAGTCCCTCGCCCCGCCCCAGGAACCGGTACCGCCGCTCGGGCCGCCCCGTCACCCCGTACCGCAGCGACACCTCCACGGCGCCCACCGTGTGGAAGTACTCCAGATACCGCCGGGCGCTGACCCGCGAGACCCCGGTCAGAGCGGCGCACTCGGTGGCCGACAGGGTGCCGTCGGTCTCGCGCAGGGTGCGCTCGACCAGCCCCGCGGTCTCCGCGCTCATGCCCTTGGGCAGCACCGGTGACACCGGCCCCGCCGCACCGCCCGCCAGCACCCGGTCGACGTCCGCCTGACCGCGCACCACCGTGCCGAGCAGCCGCCCGCGCTGCACGGCGTAACGCTCCAGCCGTCCCCGCAGGTCCTCGAAGTCGAACGGCTTGAGCAGGTAGTCGACGACCCCGTGCCGCACCGCGCCGCGCACCGCGTCCGCCTCCCGGGCGGCGCTGATGACCATCACGTCGCAGTCGTGCCCGGCGGTCCGCAGGCGGGGGATGACGTCGAGACCGAAGAGGTCCGGCAGATACAGGTCGAGCAGCACCAGATCGGGACGGAGTTCGTCCACGGCGGCGACGGCCTGCTCACCCGTCCCCGCGACACCGACGACCCGGAACACGTCGAGGCGTTCGACGTAGGCCCGGTGCACCCGGGCCACCCGGAAGTCGTCGTCGACCACGAGCACATCGATCGCGTCGGCTGTCGCGGGCGCAGGGCGATCGCCCCGACCACTGTCCATCGGCTTGCTCCTTCCGCCACCGCGTCGGTGAGGTGACCGGAACCGCCCATCATGGCCCCCACCTGCGGCCGGGGAAAGAGACGTGCGCCACTGGCGAACCCGCGCTGACGCAATGACCACAACCTCCATTGGTTCCGCAAGCGCGACAGCCCGGCGGCGCGCGGGCACCATGTGGCCCGCGTCACCCTCCCCCACAGGGCCCGGCGCGATCCCAGACGACCGACCGACAGGTGGTGGCATTCGTGCGCCTGCGCACACCCCTCGCCCTGCTCGGGGCCGCCGTGCTCGTACTCGTGGGCCCGCCGCTGCTCACGACCGGCAGCGGCACCGAGACCGGCACGCAGATCCCGGGCCTGCGCTTCATGGTTCCCAACTCGCCCGGCGGCGGCTACGACATCACGGCCCGTACGGCCGCGAAGGACGCGGAGGACGCCGGGCTCACCCACTCCGTCGAGGTGTTCAACCTGCCCGGTGCCGGCGGCACCGTCGGCCTGAGCCGGCTGGTGAGCGAGCACGGCAACGGCAAGCTCGCCATGTCGATGGGCCTGGGCGTGGTCGGCGCCGTCCGCTCCAACGACGCGCCGAAGACCCTCGCGGACACCACCCCGATCGCCCGGCTCACCGAGGAGCAGGACGTCGTCGTGGTCGGGAAGGACTCCCCGTACAGGACGATCGACGACCTGATCGGCGCCTGGAAGGAGAACCCCGGCAAGCTCCCGGTGGGCGGCGGGTCCTCCCCCGGCGGGCCCGACCACCTCGCGCCGATGCTGATGGCGCGGGCGGCCGGCATCGCGCCGAAGGAGGTCAACTACATCCCCTTCGACGGCGGTGGCGAACTGCTCGCCTCGATCCTCGGCAACAAGGTCGCCTTCGGTGTCTCCGGGGTCGGCGAGTACCTCGACCAGATCAACTCCGGTGAGCTGCGGCTGCTCGCGGTCACCGGCCCGAAGCGCGTCGCGGGACTCGACGCGCCCACCCTCCAGGAGGCGGGCTACGACGTGAGCTTCACCAACTGGCGCGGCATCGTCGCCCCGCCCGGCCTCACCGACGCCGAGCGCGACAAGCTCGTACACCTGGTGCGGGAGCTGCACGGCTCCGAGGAGTGGCGGGAGTCGATGAAGCGGAACGGCTGGGACGACGCCTTCCTGACCGGCGAGGAGTTCGGCGCGTTCCTGGACTCCGAGGACGAGCGCGTGGTCTCGGTGCTGAAGGAGCTGGGACTGTGACGAAACCGGCCACCGACGACACTCCCGCCGGCGGACGCCGCTCCTGGCTCCGCGACCACTCCGAACTCGGCGTCTGCGCCCTGCTGCTGGCCCTCGGCGTGCTCGTCCTGACCGACGCGCTCACCATGGACGTCGACATCGCCCAGCGTGGTCCCGTCGGCCCGAGGACCGTGCCGGTCGTGGTCGGTGCCGGCCTGCTCGTCATCGCCGCGCTCCTCGCCGTCGACGTGCTGCGCGGCGGCCGGGGGCAGGCCGAGGCCGGTGAGGACGTCGACCTGTCCGAACCCGCCGACTGGCGCACGGTGTCGCTGCTGGCCGGGGTGTTCCTGGGCGCCGCCGTGCTCATCGAGCCGCTGGGCTTCCCCGTCGCGGGCGCGCTGCTCTTCTGGGGCGCGGCCTTCGCGCTCGGCAGCCGCAGGCCCGACCGCGATCCGCTGATCGCGGCGGTGGTCTCCTTCGTCACCTACGCCGTGTTCAACAACCTGCTCGGAGTGCCGCTGCCCGGCGGTCCGCTGATGGGAGTGCTGTGACTTGGCTTCTCCCCCTCGTGAACGAGGAGGATCCTCACGGCTCGCGTCGTGAGGGTTTCTGCTTCAGCGCCGACGGCCCGCTCGGAGTGCTCCGTTGAGGTCTTACACCAGCTCCACAGACAGACACGGCCAGCCCGGCCGCCAGAAGGTTCCGCGCCGCGTTCACGTCCCGGTCATGGACCGCGCCGCAGCTCTCACACGTCCACGCACGGACGCCGAGCGGCATCTGCCCCCGCAGGGTGCCGCAGGTGGAGCACGGCCGGGAGGAGGGGAAGAAGCAGTCGACCGCGATCACTTCCCGCCCGTACCAGGCGGCCTTGTACTCCAGCAGGCTCCGGAACTCCGACCACGCGGCGTCACTGATGGCGCGGGCCAGGCTCCGGTTTCTGACCATGGTGCGCACGGTCAGGTCCTCGATCACGAGCGTTTGGTCCTCACGCACGAGTCGAGTGGTCAGCTTGTGCAGGGTGTCACGCCTGCGGTCGGAGATCCGGGCATGGACGCGGGCAACGCGCAGTCGCGCCTTCTCCCGGTTCACCGAGCCTCTCACCTTGCGTGCCAGGGCCTTCTGAGCCTTGGCGAGGCGGGCCCGGTCCTTGCGTTCGTGCCGGGGGTTGGCGACCTTCTCCCCCGTGGAGAGGGTCAGCAGGTGGGTGAGGCCGACGTCGATACCGACCGCCGTACCGGCGGCGGGAAGCGGCCGAACGGTAGGGTCCTCGCACAGCAGCGAGACGAACCAGCGCCCGGCCGCGTCCTGCGAGACCGTCACCGTCGAAGGACTCACACCCTCGGGCAGCGGACGCGACCAGACGATGTCCAGCGGCTCCGTCATCTTCGCCGGCGTCAGCTTCCCGCCCCGGTAGCGGAACCCGCTGGTGGTGTACTCGGCCGACCTGCGCGACTTCTTCCTCGACTTGAACCGCGGGTAGCTGGCCCGCTTGCCGAAAAAGTTCGTGAACGCCCCCTGCAGGTGCCGCAGGCACTGCTGGAGCGGCACCGAGGACACCTCGTTCAGGTAGGCGAGCTTCTCGGTCTTCTTCCAGGCCGTCAGCATCGCGGAGGTCTGGTTGTAGTTGATCCGCTCCTGCCGCGCCCACGCCTGCGTGCGGGCGGCCAGGGCGAGGTTGTAGACCTTGCGGACGCAGCCGAACGTGCGCGACAGCTCGGTCGGATGGAAGCGGTACTTGAACGCCCGCTTCACGCACGTCGTGGCCATTCTCACAAACTGACGTTGCTGTGCGTGAAGGCCAAACCTGCTGGTCAGAGCAGTGAATTTCCGCCCTGGGGCGGAACCCTGCCCCTTTGCCCTGCTCCGCAGGAGCTTCGTTCCCTCCCCGCCCGAAGGCAGGGACATCCATGAAAGGAATCAGATGAACGCCCTCAACTCCCTCATGGACGGCTTCGGGACGGCCCTCACCCCGCTCAACCTGCTCTGGGCCGCCGTGGGCGTGCTGCTCGGCACGGCGATCGGTGTGCTGCCCGGCATCGGCCCGGCGATGGCGGTGGCGCTGCTGCTGCCGGTGACGTACGGGCTCGAGCCGACCGGCGCCTTCATCATGTTCGCCGGGATCTACTACGGCGCGATGTTCGGCGGTTCGACCACCTCCATCCTGCTGAACACACCCGGTGAGAGCGCGGCCGTGGTCGCGGCCATGGAGGGCAACCCCATGGCCAAGTCGGGGCGCGGCGCGCAGGCCCTCGCGGCCGCCGCCATCGGGCACTTCGCGGGCGGCATGGTCGGCACGGTCCTGCTGGTCGCGCTGGCTCCGACGGTCGCCGATCTCGCGGTGGACATCGGCGCCCCGGACTACTTCGCCATCATGGTGCTGGCGTTCATCGCGGTGACGTCGGTGCTGGGGTCGTCCCGGATCCGGGGCCTCGCCTCGCTGCTGATCGGGCTGACGATCGGCCTGGTGGGCCTGGACCAGATGACCGGCCAGCAGCGGCTGACGTTCGGCTCGCTGCAACTCGCCGACGGCGTCGACGTGGTGATCGTCGCGGTGGGTCTGTTCGCCATCGGTGAGGCGCTGTGGGTGGCCGCGCACCTGCGGCGCCGGCCGCCGGACCCGATCCCGGTGGGCCGGCCGTGGCTGGGCCGCGCCGATGTGCGGCGCACCTGGAGGTCCTGGGCGCGCGGCCCGTTCATCGGCTTCCCGTTCGGCGCGATCCCGGCGGGCGGCGCGGAGATCCCGACCTTCCTGTCGTACGTCACGGAGAAGCGGCTGTCGAAGCACAAGGACGAGTGGGGCAAGGGCGCGATCGAGGGTGTCGCGGGCCCGGAGTCGGCGGCGTCGGCCTCGGCGGCGGGCACGCTGGTGTCCATGCTGACCCTGGGCCTGCCGACCACGGCGGTCGCGGCGGTGATGCTGGCCGCGTTCCAGCAGTACGGCATCCAGCCGGGCCCGCTGCTCTTCGAACGCGAACCCGACCTGGTGTGGGGCCTGATCGCCTCGCTGTTCGTCGGCATGGTGCTGCTGCTCGCCCTCAACCTGCCGCTGGCCCCGGTCTGGGCGAAGCTGCTGCGCATCCCGCGGCCGTACCTGTACGCCGGGATCATGTTCTTCGCGGCGGTGGGCGCGTACGCGGTCGGCGGCGAGGTGATCGACCTGGTGATCCTGCTGATCATCGGCCTGATCGGGTTCGGCATGCGGCGGTACGGACTGCCGGTGCTGCCCGCCGTCATCGGGGTGATCCTCGGCCCGGCCGCCGAACAGCAGTTGCGCCGCGCCCTGCAGATCAGCGACGGCAGCGTCACGGGTCTGGTCGACACGCCGTTCTCGGTGATCGTCTACGCGGTCGTCGTCCTGTTGCTGGCCTGGCCGCTGGTGCGCAGGGCGCTGCCCCGGAAGGGCGCCCGGACCTGATCGAACGCGTCGTTCGCCGGTCGGGGCGCGGCACACCGTGGCCGCGCCCCGACGGCGTACGGACGCCGGGGCGCCGGGACCGCGATCCGTCCAGCCTCTTGACGCGTCAATGACAACAGTGGCTTGATGGCCCCATGGGAGCGCTCCCACCTCATCCAGGGAAGGGGAAACCATGCGCGACACCCGCCTCCTGCACTTACGCACGCTTCCGCTCCTCGGCCTGCTGGCCGCCCTGCTCCTCCCCCTCGGACTGGCCCTCGCGCCGGGTGCGGCGGCCGCGCCGGCGGCTGCCGACCCGGTGCGCGTCATGCCGCTGGGCGACTCCATCACCGGGTCGCCGGGCTGCTGGCGGGCCCTGCTGTGGAACCGGTTGCTGGACGCCGGGCACACGGACATCGACTTCGTCGGCACCCTGCCCACCCAGGGCTGCGGCGTGGCGCACGACGGGGACAACGAAGGCCACGGCGGCGAACTGGTCACCAACGTGGCGGACCGGAACCTGCTTCCCGCCCGGCTGGCGGCGACGCTGCCCGACATCGTTGTCATGCACTTCGGCACGAACGACGTCTGGAGCAGCATCTCCCCCGACCGCATCCTCGCCGCCTACACCGAGCTGGTGGGGCAGATGCGGGAGTCCAACCCGGACATGCGGGTCCTCGTCGCCCAGATCATCCCCATGAACCCCGGTACCTGCGCCGCCTGCGCCCAGCGCGTGGTCGACTTCAACGCCCGTGTCCCCGCGTGGGCGGCGGCGACGAGCACCGACCGCTCCCCGGTGACCGTGGTCGACCAGTGGACGGGCTTCGACACGGCCACCGACACCTATGACGGCGTGCACCCGAACGACGCCGGCAACGAGAAGATCGCCGCACGCTGGTTCCCTGCCCTGTCCGCGCTCCTGGAGGAGGGCGTCCCCGGCGACCCCGACGATCCCGACGACCCGGGCGAGCCCGGCGACGCCACCTGCACCGCCTCCTTCCGTGCGGTCTCCACCTGGCAGGGCGGCTACCAGGCCGAGGTGGCGGTACGCAACACCTCCGCCGCCCCCGTCACGGGCTGGACGGTGACGGTCGTGCCGGCGAACGGCGCGCGCGTCGGCCAGCTCTGGAACGGCGCCCTGAGCACGGCCGCCGACGGCACGGCCACCGTCACCAACGCGAACTGGAACGGGGCCCTCGCCCCCGGCGCGAGCGCCGCCTTCGGCTTCGTCGCCACCGCCCCGGCAACCTCCTCGGTCCCGGCGGCGACCGTCGACTGCACGGCCACCTCCTGACGCACGGCACGGACCGACGCACGGCACGCACAGCACGGACAGCACGGACAGCCGACCGCACCTCCACTGGAGCCGCCATGAGACCCCGTACGCCCGCCTCCCCACGAGCCGTCGGCCTTCTCGCCGCCCTCCTGGGGCTCCTCCTCCCGTTCCTCGCCTTCACCACCCCGGCGCACGCGGCGCCCACCGGGTTCCGCGTCGAGAACGGCCGGCTCCTCGAAGCGTCCGGGAACGACTTCGTGATGCGCGGCGTCAACCACGCGCACACCTGGTACGCCGACCGGACCAGCTCGCTGGCGCACATCAAGGCCAAGGGCGCCAACACCGTGCGCGTCGTCCTCTCCAGCGGCGACCGCTGGACCCGCAACGACGCCGCCGACGTGGCGAACGTCGTCACGCAGTGCAAGCAGAACCGGCTGATCTGCGTCCTGGAGGTGCACGACACCACCGGCTACGGCGAGCAGAGCGGAGCGGCCACCCTCTCCCGGGCCGCCGACTACTGGATCAGCGTCCGGAGCGCCCTGGCCGGCCAGGAGGACCACGTCATCGTCAACATCGGCAACGAGCCGTACGGCAACACCGGTTACACGGCCTGGACGGCCGACACCAAGGCCGCCATCCAGAAGCTGCGCGGCGCCGGGTTCGACCACACGCTGATGGTCGACGCCCCCAACTGGGGCCAGGACTGGGCGTTCACCATGCGGGACAACGCCGCCTCGGTCTTCGCCGCCGACCCGGACGCCAACACCGTGTTCTCCATCCACATGTACGGCGTCTTCGACACCGCCGCCGAGATCAGCGACTACCTGGGGCGCTTCGTCTCGGCGAAACTCCCCATCGTGGTCGGCGAGTTCGGGCACAACCACTCCGACGGCGACCCCGACGAGGACACCATCCTGGCCGTCACCCGGCAGCTCGGCCTCGGCTACCTCGGCTGGTCCTGGAGCGGCAACGGCGGCGGCGTCGAGTACCTCGACATGGTCACGGACTTCGACCCCGACCGGCTCACCAGCTGGGGCGAGCGCCTCTTCGACGGCGCCGACGGCATCGCGGCCACGTCCGAGGAAGCCGCGGTCTACGGATCCGGCCCGGGCGACGACACCACGGCCCCGACCGCTCCCGGCACCCCGGCCGCCTCGGCGGTGACCGCCTCGTCCGCGACCCTCACCTGGGGCGCCGCCACCGACGCGAACGGTGTCACGGGCTATGACGTCGTGCGGATCAGCGGCGGCGCGGAGACCGTCGTCACCACGACGGCCGGCACCTCCGCCACCGTCACCGGCCTCACCGCGGAGACGGCCTACACCTTCGCCGTCTACGCCCGGGACGCCGCCGGCAACCGCTCGCAGCGCTCCGCCACGGTGACCGTCACCACGTCCTCCGGCGGCACGACGGGCGCCTGCGAGATCGGCTACCGGGTGACCGGCGAGTGGCCCGGCGGCTTCCAGGGCGAGGTCACCGTCCGCAACACCGGCAGCTCGGCGGTCAACGGCTGGACGCTGACCTGGACCTTCCCGGCCGGCCAGCGGATCACCAACATGTGGGGCGGCACGCCGACGCAGAGCGGTTCCGAGGTCAGCGTCGCCTCCGCCCCGTACACCGCGTCGATCCCCGCGTCCGGCTCGGTCTCCCTGGGCTTCACGGCCTCGCGGACCGGCGCGAACCCCAGCCCCACGGCGTTCGGCCTGAACGGCGCGGACTGCTCCGTGGCCTGACGGACCGCTGCCCGGAAGGCGTCCTCCCCCCTTCCGGGCAGCCGGCTCAGACGAGATGGGCGAAGACCACCAGGTTCTCGGTGTAGTCCTTGGCGGCATGGTCGTAGTCCCCGGAGCAGGTGATGAGCCGCACCTGGGCGTCGGGGGTGTCGGCGTACACGCGCTCGTCGGGGAAGTCGTCCTTCTCGAAGGACTCCGTCTCGTCCACCACGAACGTCGCCTTGCTGCCGTCGGCGCGCAGCACCCGGAAGCGGTCGCCCTTCTCCAGTTCGCTGAGCCGCGCGAACACCGCCGGGGACGTCGCCGTGTCCACGTGCCCGGCGATGATCGCCGTACCGCGTTCGCCCGGGGAGACTCCCTTGGCGTACCAGCCGACCAGGTTGGTGTTGTGGGGCGGCGGCGGT
>NZ_NCTE01001004.1 GCF_002114215.1 Streptomyces sp. 13-12-16
GGCGGGGGTCGCGGCCGCGTGCCCGCGTCGTGAGGACGGCCACGGTGACGCCCTCGCTGGAGCCGGTGGCGGGCGTCCACGCCGTGGCCGCGTCGGCGTCGTCCGAGCGGACGCACCAGACGCGGTGCGCTTCCGCCTCGGCGGAGGCGCGGGTGTTCGCGTCGGTGTCGCCGGTGGCGATGAGGGCGTACCAGGCCTGCGCGAGGTCGCCCTCGGCGTAGGGGCGGCGGTGCCAGGTGATCTCGCCGGCGTCCGCCATGGCCTCCACGGAGGGGGTGGCCTCGGGGGACACCAGGTGGATGTCGGCGCCGGCGGCGATCAGGGCGGGGAGTCGGCGTTGGGCGACCTGGCCGCCGCCGAGTACGACGATCCGGCGGCCGGTGAGGCGGAGGCCTACGGGGTAGGCGGGGTGTTCGGCCATGAGGGACGGCTCCTCTTGCGGCGTGCGGTAGCCCTGACGTGCGGATTTTAATGGTGCGGGGGTTTCGGCGGGTCCGGTGTCCGGTGGGTGGGCGAGGGGCGCCGGGTGCCGGCTTCGGGGTGGTCGTGCCCGCCCGTTCCGCCCGGGGTTCCTCCCCCGGGCCCTCGAGGGCCCGGGGGAGGAACGACTGGCCACGACCACCCCGGCGTCGAGGAGGAGACCTTACTTCTCGGTGACGCCCGCCGAGTCGAAGGTCGCCACCTCGTGCATGGCCCGGGCCGTGCTCTGCACGAGCGGGAGGGCCAGGAGGGCGCCCGTGCCCTCGCCGAGGCGGAGGTCGAGGTCGACCAGGGGGCGCAGGCCCAGTTTGTTGAGGGCGGCGACGTGGCCGGGCTCGGCGCTGCGGTGGCCCGCGATGCAGGCGGCCAGGACCTCGGGGGCGATGGCCCGGGCCACCAGGGCGGCGGCACCGGCGCTGACGCCGTCCAGGATCACCGGCGTACGCAGCGACGCGCCGCCGAGGAGCAGGCCGACCATGGCGGCGTGCTCGAAGCCGCCGACGGCGGCCAGGACACCGACGGGGTCGGCCGGGTCCGGCTGGTGGAGTTCGAGGGCGCGGCGGACGACCTCGGTCTTGCGGGCGAGGGTCTCGTCGTTGATGCCGGTGCCGCGGCCGGTGACCTCCGCCGGGTCGGCGCCGGTGAAGACGGAGATGAGGGCGGCGGACGCGGTGGTGTTCGCGATGCCCATCTCGCCGGTGAGGAGGGCCTTGTTGCCGGCCGCGACCAGGTCGCGGGCGGTCTCGATGCCGACCTCGATGGCCTTCTTGGCCTCCTCGCGGGTCATCGCGGGCCCGGTGGTCATGTCGGACGTACCGGCGCGGATCTTGCGAGGCAGCAGACCGGGGGTGGCCGGGAGGTCGGAGGAGACGCCCACGTCGACGACGCAGACCTCCGCGCCGACCTGGGCGGCGAAGGCGTTGCAGACCGCTCCCCCGCCGAGGAAGTTGGCCACCATCTGGGCGGTGACCTCCTGCGGCCAGGGGGTGACGCCCTGGGCGTGCACCCCGTGGTCGCCGGCGAAGACCGCGACGGCCGCGGGTTCCGGGATGGGCGGCGGGCACTGGCGGGACAGGCCGGAGAGCTGGGCGGAGATGATCTCCAGCATGCCGAGCGCCCCGGCCGGCTTGGTCATGCGCTTCTGGCGCTCCCACGCCTCGCCGAGCGCCTTGGCGTCCAGCGGGCGGATCTGTGCGACGGTCTCGGCGAGCAGGTCGTGGGGGTCCTCTCCGGGCAGGGCGCGACGGCCGTACGTCTCCTCGTGCACGACCCAGGACAGCGGGCGGCGCTTGGACCAGCCGGCCTGCATCAGCTCGGGCTCGTCCGGGAACTCGTCGACGTAGCCCACGCACAGGTAGGCGACGACCTCGAGGTGCTCGGGGAGCCCCAGCGCGCGGACCATCTCGCGCTCGTCGAAGAAGCTGACCCAGCCGACGCCGAGGCCCTCGGCACGGGCGGCGAGCCAGAGGTTCTCGACGGCGAGCGCGGAGGAGTACGGCGCCATCTGGGGCTGGGTGTGGCGGCCGAGGGTGTGCCGGCCGCCGCGGGTCGGGTCGGCGGTGACGACGATGTTCACCGGCGTGTCGAGGATGGCCTCGATCTTCAGTTCCTTGAACTGCTTCGCCCGGCCCTTGGGGAGGGACTTGGCGTAGGCGTCGCGCTGGCGCGTGGCCAGTTCGTGCATGCTGCGCCGGGTGTCGGCGGAGCGGATGACGACGAAGTCCCAGGGCTGCGAGTGGCCGACGGAGGGCGCGGTGTGGGCGGCCTCCAGGACGCGGAGCAGCACCTCGTGCGGGATGGGGTCGTCGCGGAAGCCGTTGCGGATGTCCCGGCGTTCGCGCATGACCTTCAGTACGGCCTCGCGCTCCACGTCGTCGTAGCCGGGGGCGGCAGGACCGGTGGGCCGCGCGGGGGCCGCGTCCACGCCGGCGCCCTGGGTGTCCAGGTCGTCCGGGTTCTGTGCGGGTTCGGCGTCCGCCTCGCGGGGTTCCCCGGCGGGGACGGCCACGCCCTGGGGCGGGGTCGGCGCGAGGTGCGGGGTGGCGGGCACGGTGCCGTCCACGGGGACGAACTCGCCCACGGGCCGGTCCGGCCCGGGCTCCGGGGGGACGG
>NZ_NCTE01001005.1 GCF_002114215.1 Streptomyces sp. 13-12-16
GGTGGAGGCGACGGAGGCGGAGGTGCTGCCGCACCTGACGGGTGAGGTGTCGGTGGCGGCCGTCAACGGGCCTTCTTCGGTGGTGGTTTCGGGTGTCGAGGCGGCGGTGGAGGCCGCGGCGGAGGTGTTCCGCGGGCTGGGTCGTCGTACGTCCCGGCTGCGGGTGTCGCACGCCTTCCACTCTCCGTTGATGGAACCGATGCTGGAGGAGTTCCGCACGGTCGCCGAGGGGCTGACCTACAGCGACCCGCTGCTGCCCGTCGTCTCCAACGTGACCGGACGCATCGCCGCACCCGGCGAACTCACCACCCCCGCCTACTGGGTGACCCACGTCCGCGAGGCCGTGCGCTTCGCCGACGGAGTCCAGGCACTGCGTGCCGCCGGGGTGGGCCGCTGTGTCGAGGTCGGCCCCGAAGCGGTGCTGACCGGCATGGCCCGCACCTGCCTCGACGGCACCGATGTCCTGCTGCTGCCGGTCGCCCGCAGGGGCCGGGAGGAGGTCGGCGCCCTGCTCACCGCCCTCGGGCACCTGCACAGCGACGGAGCTCCCGTCGACTGGGCCGCGTACTTCGCCGGCACCGGCGCGCGGACCGTGGACCTGCCGACCTACGCCTTCCAGCGGCAGCGCTACTGGCTGAACGCCACGGACGGTGCCACCGCGGTCCCCGCCGGCGCCGGTCTGGAGGCGTCCGATCACCCGTTGCTGGGTGCGGTGGTGGCGTTGCCGGACTCGGGTGGTGTGGTGCTGACGGGCAGGCTGTCGGTGGAGGCGCAGCCGTGGCTGGCCGATCACGTCGTCCTGGGCCGCACCCTGCTGCCCGGCGCGGTGCTGGTCGAACTCGCCCTGACCGCTGGTGAGGCTGTGGGCTGCGCGACGCTGGACGAACTGGCCCTGGCGGCCCCGCTGGTGCTGCCCGAGCGGGGCGGCGTCCAGGTGCGTGTGGTGGTCGGCCCGGAGAACGGCGGACGCCGTACGGTCGCCGTCTACTCGCGCTCCGAGGACACCGCGCAGGACTGGTCCACCCATGCCTCCGGTTTCCTGGTGGGGGGTGTGGTGCCGGCGGGGTTCGATCTGGTGCAGTGGCCTCCGGTGGGTGCCGAGGTGGTGCCGGTGGAGGGTGCGTACGAGGTCTTCCGGGAGCGTGGTTACGGCTACGGTCCGGTGTTCCGGGGGTTGCGTGCGGCGTGGCGTCGGGGTGAGGAGCTGTTCGCCGAGGTCGCTCTCGACGAGGCGGCGGACGGTGGTGGGTTCGGTCTGCACCCGGCGTTGCTGGACGCGGCGATGCACGCGGCGATCCTGAACGACGGTGAGGGCGAGACGGTGATTCCGTTCGCCTGGAACGGCGTGCGTCTGCACGCGGTCGGCGCCTCCGCCGTCCGCGTCCGCATCGGGGAGTCCGACGACGGCGGAATGCGGCTCGCGATCGCCGATGCGACCGGTGCGCCGGTGATGTCGGTCGGTTCCATGGTGGGCCGGCCGGTGTCGGTGGGGCAGCTGGGTACGGCGTCCGGGGACGCGGGTGCGCTGTACGGCATCGAGTGGGTGCCGGGAGACTCCGCCGCACCTGCCGCCGATGTGACGTGGACGCTGTGGGAGGAGTTGCCGGTGGACGGTGAGGTGCCGGCCACGGTGGTCCTGGACTGTGGCGGTGTTTCTTCGTCTGCTGCTGGTGTGGGGGTGCCGGTGGGTGTGCGGTCGGTGGTGCACCGGGTGCTGGGTGTGGTGCGGGAGTGGCTGGCCGGTGAGCGGTTCGCGGGTTCGCGTCTGGTGGTGGTGACGCGGGGTGCGGTTGCGGTCGGTTCGGCCGGTGATGTGGTGCAGGCTCCGGTGTGGGGTCTGGTGCGTGCGGCGCTGGCGGAGAATCCGGGCCGTTTCGCCCTGGCCGACGTCGAGGCGGGCGCGGACGCCGATGTGGACGTGGCCGTGGCGGCGGTGGTCGCGGGTGAGCCGGAGGTGGCGGTGCGGGAGGGTGCGGTGCTGGTGCCGCGGCTGACCCGCCTGCCGTCGCCCGCGTCGGAGGATGTGCCCGCGCTGGACGCCCCGGGCGCGGTTCTGATCACGGGTGGTACGGGTGGTCTGGGTGCGGTGGTCGCCCGTTATCTGGTGGCCGAGCGTGGGGTGCGGGACCTGGTCCTGACGTCCCGGCGCGGACCGGACGCTCCCGGCGCCGGCGAACTCGCCGAGGAACTCACCACGCTCGGCGCGCGGGTGGAGATCCTGGCCTGCGACATGTCCGACCGGGACACGGTCACCCGGCTCGTCGGCTCCCTGGCCTCCGACCGTGGTCTGTTGGCGGTGGTGCATGCTGCGGGTGTGGGTGACAACGGGCTGGTGGGTGCGTTGTCGCCGGAGCGGGTGGACGGTGTGCTGGCGCCGAAGGCGGATGCGGCGTGGTGGCTGCACGAGGCCACTCGTGGGCTGGACCTTGCCGCGTTCGTGTTGTTCTCGTCGGCGGGTGGTCTGGTGCTGACGGCGGGGCAGGGCAATTACGCGGCGGCGAACGTGTTCCTGGACGCGTTGGCGGCGCG
>NZ_NCTE01001006.1 GCF_002114215.1 Streptomyces sp. 13-12-16
CGCGCACCGACCCCACGTGCTGGTGGGCCAGGCCCCTGCGGGCCCGCAGGAACACCTCCCACGACGCCGGCGCGCCCTCCCGTGCGGCGCTCATGCGGCCGCTCCTCGCGGCTCGTCCGTCCTCGCGGCGTACGCGACGGCCGCCTCCCTGACCCAGGCGCCGTCCTCGTGCGCGGCCAGGCGGTGCGCGATGCGCTGTCGCGCCCAGTGGGTGTCGTCGCCCAGGGCCTCGCGGTAGGTGTCCCAGTCGACGGGCGTGAAGTCGTAGTGGCCGCGCTCCTCGTTCCAGCGGATCGCCGGGTCGGGCAGCGTCAGGCCGAGGCGCCCGGCCTGCGGGACGCAGGTGTCGACGAAACGCTGTCGCAGCTCGTCGTTGGTGTGGCGTTTGATGCCCCAGGCCATCGCGCGGCGGGAGACCGCGGCACCCGGCGCGGCGGTCCGCGCGTCGGCGCCGCCCGCCTCGGTGTCGGGTGGTCCGAACATCAGCGCCACCGCCGGCAGCCACCAGCGGTCCACCGCGTCCTGCGCCATCTCCTTCTGCTCCGGGGTCCCCTCGCACAGGGCGCGCATCAGGTCGTAGCCCTGCCGTACGTGGAAGGCCTCCTCCTGGCAGACGCGGCGCATCGCCCGGGCGTAGGGCCCGTAGGAGGTACGGCACAGGGGTGCCTGGTTGATGACGGCGGCGCCGTCCGTCAGCCAGGCGATGGCCCCGGTGTCCGCCCAGGTCAGCGCGGGGTGGTTGAAGGTGGCCGAGGCGCGCTGCCGGCCGTGGTGCAGGGCGTCCAGCAGATCGGCGCGGTCCACGCCGAGCGTCTCGGCGGCGGAGTACAGGTACAGGCCGTGGCCCGCCTCGTCCTGGACCTTGGCGAGCAGGACCGACTTGCGGACCAGGGACGGGGCGCGGGTGAGCCAGGCGCCCTCCGGCTGCATGCCGATGATCTCGGAGTGGGCGTGCTGGGCGATCTGGCGGACCAGCATGCGGCGGTAGCCGTCGGGCATCCAGTCGCGCGGTTCGATCGTCTCGCCGCCGGCGATGAGCGCGTCGAAGCGGGCGAGCAGTTCGTCCTCGTCCGCGGTGGTGGCCGACGCGGTCACCGGGCACCGCCCGTGCGTCCGGTGACCGTCACGGCGGTGCCGTGCTGCGGGCACCGCCCCGGGGCCCGGACCCGTACCGGCTGCCTGGGCACGCGCATCACTCCTTCGAATCGGGAACCGCCCGCGCGGGGCGCCGGGCGGGGCGGATTGCTTCGTTGCGGTAAGAGGACGGACGCGCGGCCCGGCTATCCCCGCCGCACGAGGTTCGGGGGCGTGACAAAGCTCACGGGACGGCCCGGGGAGTGAGGCCGGGCGCCGTCGCCTCTTGAGGGGGTGACAGTCATGGACCGCGGCGGCCGGCACGCCGAGGCGAAAGGGGAAACCATGAGCACCGTCAGGGAGTTGCTGGTCGAACTCACCGGCACGGCCGAGTACGCCGACCGGATCGGCGATGACGCCGACCTGGCCGCCAGCGGCATCGACTCCGGAGACCTGGTGCGCCTCGTGCTCCTGGTCGAGCAGCGGCTCGGCGTCGAGATCACCGCCGGGGACATGGAGGGGCTGCGCACGATCGGCGACTACGAGCGTTTCGTGGCCGAGCGCACGGTCGCCGGCGCGAGCGGCGGTGCGTGATGTGGCTGACGCAGCTGCTGGAGCGCAACCGACAGTGCCGGCCCGGCCGGACCGCGCTGGTGGACGAGGAACGCAGCGTCACCTGGGCCGAACTGCATGACCGTACTCTGCGACTGGCTCGCGGGTTTGCCGAGTCGGGCATCGAGCGGGGTGACCGGGTCGCCGTGCTCTCCAAGGACCGCATCGAGGTCCTGGAGAGCTACTTCGCGCTGGCCCGGCTCGGCGCGCTGTTCGTGCCGCTGAACCACAGTCTGACCGAGCCCGAGGTCGCCGGGATCATCGGGCGCGTCGGCGCGGTGGCCGTGCTCGGCGAGTCCGAACTGCTGGACCTTCACACCGACCTGCCCGCTTCGGTGCGCGTCCGGATGGCCTTCGACAAACCCGCCTTCACGGCGCTGGGCACGCTGGCCGCCGAGCGGGAGCTGCCGGACGTCGCCGACACGGACCCGATCGCCGTGCTGCACACCTCGGCGACCACCGGGCAGGCCAAGGGGGTGACCGTCGACAGCGCGTCGTTCCGCGCGATCGCCCTCGGCTGGCTGGTGATGGCCCGCCCCACCGACGACATCGTCATGGTCAACTGCTGCCCGCTGTACCACGGCAGCATGGTCGTGTCCCTCACCTACCTGGCGGCCGGCGCGACCGTCGTGCTGATGCCCGGATTCACCCCGCAGCGGGCGCTGTCCGCGGTGGAGCGGCACCGCGCCACGCACATGTGGCTGGTGCCGCAGATGCTGCGCTTCATGCTTCAGGCGAAGGCGTCCCGGCACACCGACCTGTCCTCCTTGCGGGAGGTCCTGTACGGGGCCGCCCCCATGCCGCTCGACGTCTACGCCGACGCGGTCGAACGGCTCGGGTGCGGCTTCCGGCAGGTGTACGGCATGACGGAGGTGGGCGGCCCGTTCGTCACGCTCGGTCCCGACGAGCACCCCGCGCCCGGTGACGTCACCGCCCGCATCCCCTGCGGGCGGGTCGTACCGGGCATGTCCGCCCGTGCCGTGGACGGGACCGGCCGGGAACTGCCGCCCGGCGAGATCGGCGAGATCGTGGTGCGCGGGCCGGGCGTCATGCAGGGCTACTGGAACGACCCCGAGGCCACCGGCGAGATCACCCACGACGGCTGGATCGGGACCGGCGACCTCGGCTTCATGGACGACGAGGGCCGCATCAGCCTGGTGGACCGCACCAAGGACGTGATCATCCGCGCGGGCCAGAACGTGTACCCCTCGGAGATCGAACGCGCCCTGATGACCCACCCGGCGGTCCGGGACGCGGCGGTCGTCGGCATGCCCGACGAGGACTACGGCGAGGTGCCGCTGGCGTACGTCGCCCTGGAGGCGGGTGCGGAGCCGGCCGCGACGGAGTTGCTCACGCATGTCGCGGGCCTGCTCGCGCCGTACAAGCGGCCGCGGCGGGTGGAGTTCATCGAGCAGGTGCCGCGCAATCCCGCCGGGAAGATCATCAAGAAGCTGCTGCGGGTGTGAGCGCGTGCGACGGCGGACGGTGACGACCGGGCGCCCGACGCGCCCCGGGCCGGTACGGAGCCCGTTTCAGCGCCTCAGGAGGGCGGCAGGTCCACGGGGACGGGCCGGGCCCGTGCGCAGAGCTCGCGGGGACGGTCCGGGCCGGTGGAGAGCCCGCACGGCCGGGGCGGGACCGCTCAGGAGCCCCCGGGATGGGTCCGGGCCGACGCGGAGCGTCCGTGGACGGGCCGGCACGGTGGAGAGCCGATGGCGACGGTGAGTGGTGACATGGCCGCGCTGCGTCCGCTTCTGGACTCCGTTGGACTCGGGCTGGGTGTCGCGGGTGTCCGGGAACCGTGTCCGCGACCGGCCGGGCCGGCCGAGGCCGCCGCCGCGGCGTCGATGCCGGAGCGGCGGAGACTGGAGTTCCTGGCCGGCCGGCGGGCCCTGCGTGCGGTGGGGCTGGACTGCGGTGAGATCCCCCGGTCGGGGCACCTGCCGGTGTTCCCGCCGGGACGGGCCGCGTCGATCTCGCACAGTGCGGGGATCGCCGTCGCCGTGGCGTGCCGTCCCGGCAGGGACCTGCCCCTCGGCTGTGACCTGGAGCTGCGGTCCCTGGCCCGTGAAGCGGCCCGCCTGGTGCTGCGCGCGGACGAGGAGACGCTGCTCGCGGACCGGTCGGTGACGGAGTTGTTCTCCGCCGAGGAGGCGGCGTGGAAGGCCCTCGCCGCGGCGGAGGGGGGTCTGAGGGAGTTGCGGGCCTCGCCCGCCGGGGACGGACTGCGTGTCTGCCTGCGCGCCGATCCCGCCCACGCCGTGCGGGCGCGGGTCGTGCCCGTCGGGGCGGGCGTCTTCAGCCACGTGACCGGCCGGGGCGGCGTCCGCGGCTGACCGGACG
>NZ_NCTE01001007.1 GCF_002114215.1 Streptomyces sp. 13-12-16
CGCGCCCGCGACGAACGCGGCGCCCGCGACGCCCAGGAGGCCGCGCAGCGACTCGTCGTCGGTGTCCAGCGCGACGGCCGGTACGTCCGTGGCCGCCCGCGCGATGCCGCTGAGCACCCGGCCGGGGCCGACCTCGACGAACAGGTCGGCGTGCCGGGCCGCCTCGCGCACCGCCTGGGTGAAGCGGACGGGAGCGGTGATCTGGCGGCTCAGCAGCGCCGGGACGTCGGTGTCCCGGTCCAGTTCGCCGCCGGTGACGGTGGAGACGACCCGGCCGTGCACCTGCCCGAGGTCCGCCCCGGCCAGCCAGGTCCCGAACGACTCGGCCGCCGGGGCGACCAGGGGCGAGTGGAAGGCGTGGGAGACGGCGAGCCGGGTGCAGCCCACGCCGGCCTCACCGGCCCGGCGCTCGACGTCCCGGACCGCCTCGACGGTGCCGGCGACCACGGTCTGCTCGGGGCCGTTGTATCCGGCGACGACCACGTCGAGGCCGGTGGCGAGCTCCTCCGTCCGCTCGGGGGACGCCTGCAGGGAGGCCATGGTGCCCGAGGCGCTGTGCCGGGCCATGGCCCCGCCCCGCACCCGCGCCGCCTCCAGCAGCGTCGGCTCGTCGAAGGTTCCCGCCCAGTGCAGGGCCGAGAGCTCGCCGAGGCTGTGGCCGACGGCGACGGCCGCCTCCAGGCGCAGCGCGTCGAGGACGCGCAGTCCGGCGGCGGAGCCGGTGGCGATGCGCGGCTGGGCCACGTCGGTGGCGACCATGTCGCCGGTGCTCGGCAGACCGGCCCGTTCGAAGACGTCGGCGGCCTGCGCGAAGCGCTGGCGCAGCGCGCCTCCGCCGGTGCCCTTGCCGGAGCCCTGCCCCGGGAAGAGGAACCCGATCCGGGCGGGTCCGGTGACCTTGCCCAGGAAGCCGCGCGCGTCGGCGGCGGTGTGGGTGGTCTCGCCGTTCTCCAGCAGGCCTGCCAGGTGCCGCAGGCGCCGCTCGGCGTCCTCCGGGGAGGAGACGACGACGGCCGCGCGGTGCGGCCTGCCGCGCAGTTCGCGCTGGAGGGTGGCGGCCAGGTCGGCGACCTGCCCGTAGGACACCCGGGCGACGAAGTCGGCGACCTCGGTGATCCGGGCGCGCAGGTGCCGGGGCGACTCGGCGTCGAGGACGAGCAGTTCGCAGTCCTGCGGTGAGTACGCCGGCTCGACGGGCCGGCGGCGCGCCGGCGGCCGGCGCCGGAGGGCGGGTTCGTCGAGGACCACGTGCGTGTTGATGCCGCCGAAGCCCATGGCGGTGATGCCGGCCCGGCGCGGCACCCCCTCGGGCCAGGGTTCCGCCCGGCGCAGCGCCTTGAGGTTGGCCCGGTCGCCGGTGAGCACCTCGTGCGGGTCGACGGTGCCGATCGACGGCGGGACGGTGTGGTTGTCGAGGGCCAGGGCGGCCTTGATCAGGCCCGCCACGCCTGCGGCGGCCTTGGTGTGGCCGATCATGCCCTTGACCGAGGTGATGGCGGCGACGGGGACGTCCGGTCCCGTCGCGGCGCGTTCCTCGGTGAGCGCGGTGAGCTCGGTGGTGTCGCCGACGGGGGTGCCGGTGCCGTGGCCCTCGAAGAGGCGGACCGTCTCGATGCCGAAGCCGGCCCGTTCGTAGGCGCGCCGCAGGGCCAGCCGGTAGCCGCTGACCTCGGGGCGGGTGATCCCGCCCTGTCCATCCGAGGAGACTCCCCAGCCCGCGATGGTGGCGTAGATCCGGTGGCCCGCCGCGAGGGCGTCCTCCTCGCGCATCAGGACGACGATCCCGCAGCCCTCCCCCGGCCAGAAGCCGTTGGAGCCGCGGTCGTAGAGCCTCATCTCGCCCTTGGCGAGGGCGCCCGTCTTCGCGAAGCCGATGATCTCGAACGGGTCGATCGACAGGTCCACGCCGCCGGCGACGCCGACGTCGATGTCGCCGGAGAGGAGCGCGGTGCCGGCCGTGGTGACCGACAGCAGGGAGGAGGAGCACGCCCCGTCGACGGTGTATCCGCCGCCGCCCAGGTCGAAGTGGTTGCAGATGCGGCCCGCGATGGTGTTGGCGAGCCCGCCGGCGAGCGAGTCCTCGTCGACGGCCGGGAACGGTTCCTTGTACGAGGTCTCGACCTCGGCGAGGAAGTCCGCGATGCGGGCGTCGTCCCAGCCGTCCTGCCCGGCGAGGGCGGAGGCCATCACGCGCCGTACGTAGGGCCAGCGCAGCCGCATGACGTTGGCGCGGGAGAACTCGCCGGTGAGCGTGTTGCCCACCACCACTCCGGTGCGTTCGCGCGGCAGTCCCTCGCCGCCGGGGAACCCGGCGTCGGCCAGGGCCCGTCCGGCGGTGTCGAGGGCGAGCCAGTGCGTCATGTCCGTCGAGCGGAAGGTGCTGCCCGCGATGCGGTGGGCGACCCGGTCGAACTCGTAGCCCTCGATGACGGCGGCGTTGCGTGCGTAGAAGGTGTCGGGGGTGGACGGGTCGGCGTCCCAGTAGTCGTCCAGGTTCATCCGGACGTCGGGCAGCCGGCGGAAGGCGCGCCGTCCGGCGACGGCGTTGTCCCACAGTTCCTGGGGCGAGTCGGCGTCGGGGTAGCGGCACGCTATGCCGACGATGGCGATCCTGCTGCTCATGCGGTCACCGGCACCTTCCGCGTCGGCGCCGGGTCCGCGGGCGGGCAGGCGCAGGCGTCAGCCGGGCAGTCGCAGGCCGGGGCGGCCCCGGTGTTCTTCCGGTCCTCGGTCCGTCCGGGCGCGTCGTCCCGGTCCACGCCCTGTCCGACGGCGGCCAGCGCCAGGGCCTCCTCGGCGCGCCGCTTGGACACGATGTCCGCGGTCCACAGGAAGGCGCCCCGGATGGCGCAGACGAGCGCGGTGGCGAAGAAGAGGCCGTAGGCCACGCTCATGGCGGTCAGCACGCCGTACATGGCGGCGACTCCGCCGCCGAAGGCGATCTGGCCCCACTTGGAGGAGGGGGTCGTACCGGGGTCCGTGATCATGTAGTTGGTGAAGAGCACGAACGCGACGCCGGTCATCATCGCCAGGGCCGCCGGGATGGAGGTGCCGAACATCAGGCCGCGTACGACGGCCTGGAGGGCGAAGCCGCCGACCCAGGCGAGGATGAGCCACATGCGCTCGGTGAGCTTGGCGTTGAGCATCGTGCCGAAGGTGATGATGATCGCCGGGACGAGCCAGTCGAAGCCGCCGTCGAGGTACTCGGTGAACTGGTACGGCGGTGCGATGGAGGCCCACGGGAACAGCAGCAGGATGACGGCGATCCCGAAGTTGGATGGGTTCATGACATGCCGCATGCGGCCCTTGACCGGGGCCCTGAGGACCCACTTGGTGCCGACGGCGACGATGACGCCGAAGATCATGACCCAGATGACGTCGTTGACGTAGGAGAGCATGTTCACCGCGAGCGCGGTGATGTGGGCCGGGAGCAGGAACTCCGCCAGGCCCTTGAAGCCGTTGCCCTTGAAGCGGGGGGCGCGGCCCTCGGCCCGGGCGCCGATCGCCTCCAGGGCGACGTCCAGCGAGTAGGCGACGGCCAGGGCGATGAAGGGCCAGGTCCAGGGCTGCTCGAAGCCGAGCACGGTGTAACCGAAGACGTTGAGCACGGAGATCGAGATGGCGAATCTCCGCAGCGCCGTGACGACCTTCGTGCTGTGGCGCGGGGTGGTGGTCTGGGACGGGGACATGATCACTTCTCCTTGGCCTGGGTGCCGAGCTCGAGGGCGTGCCGGCCGGGCTCCAGCCGCAGCTTCTGCTCGTGGACGTCACCGTTGCGGTCGCGCCAGGTCAGCACGGCGGGCAGCGGCCCCTGGACGCCCTTGCCCAGGCCGATGTGCACGTCGGTGCTGCGCTTGCCGGAGTGGCCGCCCCCGCCGTCGAGACGGGCGACGCGCATGGTGCCGTCGGGCAGTTCGACACAGACCTCGGCGCCGACCACGGGCGCGCCGTCGGGGTGGGTCAGCTCCAGTTCCAGGGCGGAACCGGTGTTCTCGCTGACGTTGCGGAAGAAGGCCGGCTCGTCCCACTGGCGGGCGACGGCCATGTCGAGGCGGCCGTCGCCGTCCACGTCGGCGGTGGCGATGCCGCGGGTCGGGACGGGCTCGCCGATGCCGAGCTCCTGGGACAGGTTGGCGTACCGGCCGCTCTCCTGGTCCTTGGCGAAGAACCGCATCCGCTGGCTGCCGGCCAGGTCGTCGCCGACCTGGACGTTGGGCCACCACTGCGGGTTGGCGACCAGGGCGTCGTTGGCGGTGGCCAGCTCCTGGAGCTGCGGCCAGCGGTTGTGCTTGCCCTTGACGAAGCCGAGGGCCTGGGTGATCTCCAGGTTCCCGTCGTTGTCGAAGTCGCCCATCTTCACGTCCCAGCCCCAGCCGGACCAGGCGAGCCCCAGGGGGGCGGACTCGTCCTCGTAGGGCGCATCGCCCTCCAGGAAACTGCCCCGCAGCTCGGCCTTGCTGTCGGCCCGGTTGACGAAGGCGAAGTTGGACTCCTGGATGCCGAACGACGTCGTGATGTTGCTGACGAACATGTCGTACAGGCCGTCGTGGTTCAGGTCGCCGAAGTCGACACCCATGCCCTTGAACGAACTGCGGCCCAGCTCCTTGGACTTGGGGACGGTGCCGGAGTGCTCGGCCTTGACCTCGCGGAACTCGATCTCACCGGGGCGGGAGACGTTGTGCAGCAGGGCCGAGGTGCCGAAGTCGTGGGCGAGGTACACCTCCGGCAGCCGGTCGCCGTCGAGGTCGGCGGCCGAGACGCCGAGCGACCAGCCCTTGTCCAGGCCCTGCGGGATGCCGCCGTCGGTCTTCTCGTACCCGTCCGGCGTCCAGCGGAAGAAGTGGCCGCCGCCGCCGTTGCGGGCCTGCGAGAGGGAGTCGTTCATGGTGACGCCGCCGTCCCTGGAGGGGTCCAGGACGGGGCTGTCGGGGAAGTAGTTGCCGATGTAGATGTCGTCGTGGCCGTCACCGTCGAAGTCGGCGACGGCGGCGGTGTTGGAGTTCCACAGCGGCCCGGTGTACTTCGCACCGGGCTTGCCGGGCAGCAGCTCGGTGGGCCGGAAGGAGTCCGCCGTCAGCGGCGCGCCCTTGGCGCCCTTGTTCTCGAAGATGACGGGGGTGCGTCCCCAGTAGTAGACGAGGAGGTCCATCGCGCCGTCCTCGTTGTAGTCGCCGGGCACACAGCCCATCGGCGCCATGGTCGTGCTGACGCCGAGCGGCGCCGGGTCGAGCGCGAAGGCCGCGTAGGCGTCGCCCCGCGTCGGCGCGGGGGTGACCACCGCCTGGTCGATGCGCGGGTCGCTGACGCACAGGTCGTTCGGCAGCCCGTCGCGGTCGAGGTCGTTGAGGGCGATGCCCGCGCCGACCGAGGAGATCCACGCGTCGATGTGCTTGAAGGCCTTGTTGACCTTGCGGACCTCCTGCTTCTCGAATCCGGCGGGCATGGATATGGACATCGGCTCGAATGCGAAGTTCTTCGCGAGTGCGTCGACCTCGGAGGCCGACGACTCGGGAAGCCGCACCCCGTAGAAAGTTCCCACCATCAGGGCGAGGGCGACAATTCCCGGAGAATTCCTGCGCACCCAGTTCTTTGTGACCGTCACAGGTCGGCACCTTTCCGGAGCAGCGGAAGAGAGGAAAGTTCGGCGGAGACGTCACGCCGCCATGTCTCGTAGGCCGGGGAGGCGGCCTTCGGGTCCGCCGTGCGCGGCCTGAGGGCCCGGCACACGAGCGAGGCACGCTCGGCCGTCGTACCGCACACGACGCGGGCCGCGAGGTGGGTGTGCTCGATGACGGTGTCCGCCTTGACGCGCGCCTCGACGGCGAACGCGGAGCCCTGCGCCAGCGCCCAGCGGTGTTCACCGGCCCCCTCGACGAAGCTCTGCAGCTCGGCCTCGTCCACCCCGCCCGCGTAGGTGCAGGCGAGTCCGGCGCCCGCGTACAGGTCCCCGTGGCGGCGCTCGGGGTAGGCGCGGATCAGGCCGGTGACGACCTCGGGGTCGGTGCCCCCGACGAACCACAGGGCGCGGCCGATGCCCTGGTCGATGGCGTTCGGCGTGTAGTGGTTGTGCCCGCCGCGCCAGCGGAAGGGGTGCTGGACCTCGGGCGTGCGGACGTAGGAGTCCGTCTTGAAGTACGCCTGGTGGAAGCCGTATCCGTCCAGGGCCAGCCAGCGCAGCAGGGGGTCGGTGGCGCTGATGTCGGGCCACAGCGGCTTGGGCAGCCGCGCCATCGCCCAGCCGATGCCGACGTAGATCATGTAGTCGTGGTGCCGTCCCTGGCCGGCCAGCAGACCGGCCAGGCGGCCGTTGTGGCCCGGGAGCGCGTCGTGGACCACGGCGCCCATGCCCGCGCCCTCGTAGGCGAAGCCCCGCACGTCCCGGGGGACGGTCTCCAGCATCGCCTCGGTCTCCTCGGCCGAGGAGGCCTCCATCGCGTAGGCGTAGCCCTGGAGGAATGTCTCGCCTATTCTCTCCAGCCGTGCCTTGGCTTCCTCGTTCTTCACGTGAAATCCACGCACCTCCATGGTCGTTTCCGAAACAGGAGGTGTGAACAGCTTGCGTCGAATAGCTCCAAACCCAGTGGCCACGGTGATGACCCGCCCCTCTCAGCTCCCTGGAATTTCGCCAGCAAATCAAATTGAGCCAGGGGGCGGGACCGCGCGTCTACTTCATATGTGCTCAACGGGGGAAAGGGCGGTGAGCCGTTCACGCACCCCCGCGCGCCAGCCCTCGTAGGCGGGTGCGGTGGCGCTGCGGACGGCGGCCGGGGCGCAGTCGTCGGCGAGCCGGGCGGCGGCCTCGGCGGACAGCCCGGTGAACGCCTCGACGGCGGCCTCGGTGTGCGCGGGCACGAACCCCGCGTGGTGGCGGGCCT
>NZ_NCTE01001008.1:0-1616 GCF_002114215.1 Streptomyces sp. 13-12-16
CGGCGGACGCGCCGGAGGCCGTGGCCGCGCCGGAGGCCGACACGGTGCCGGACGGTGCGACCGTGCCGGCGCCGCGCAGGAGGGGTGGCGCCAAGTCGGGCACCAAGCCGGGGGCCGGGTCGGGCGCGGAGAAGCCGAAGCGGGCGAGGAAGACGGCCACCGCGCGCACCGCGACCGGGAAGACCGCCGCGCCGGGGAAGTCCGCCGCGTCGGGGAAGTCCACGCCCAAGTCCCCCGCCGCGAAGGCGGACGGGCCCAAGCTGGTCGAGCTCGTCCGCCGGCACCTGGGGGAGCAGAGCGAGCCCCGCTCGGCGGCGGAGATCGCCGGCGCGCTCGAGCAGGCCCACCCCGAGCGCGCCGTCAAGACCACGGTCGTGCGCAGCACCCTGGAGGGCCTGGTCGCCCGCAACCAGGCCCAGCGCACCAAGCAGGGTACGTCGGTCTTCTACACCACGCCCGACAGCACCGAGCAGGCCCCGAAGAGCGACGACGACGCGCGGTCCTGACGCCGTCCCGGCCGCTCACCGCTCCGTGTGACGCACCTCCACCGGCTCGAAGGTGATCCGGGTACGGGCCGTGCCGCCGGCCCAGGCGACCTCGACCGTCCCGTCGTCCACCCGGACCTCCTCGACGGCCTCCGACAGGGGCGCGGCGTCGGCGTCCGCCGTGAGGGAGGCCAGAACGACGTGCACGGAGGTGCCCGCGCACCTGCCGGTGAGGCGCGGGACGTGGGCCCAGCGGGTCCACGCCGTGCCCTGGGGGGCGCGGACCGGGATGGGGGACGGGTCGTCCCAGCCGTGCAGGCCGTACAGGGCGGAGGTCAGCGGCTCCTCGGGGCCGGTGGCCCAGCCGGTGTGGGTGAGACGGGATCCCTCCGGCGCCCCCACGACACGGTGCACGCGCAGCTCGTGACGGCCGCGCGCCACCGTCACGCTCTCCACCCGCAGGCCCGGAACCATCGGCGGACCGCCGGCGAACACGGGCCGGTGCCACGATGCCGCCCATCCCCAGCCGTCGCCGTGTCCCGCGCCCAGGGGGTGGATGCGGCGGCGCACGCTGGACCGGCCGCCGGTCTCCACCGACAGGTGGTTGTCGGCGACGTTGCCGGGTGCGGTGGGTCCGGTGCGGGTGGAGTAGGCCTGGCGCCCGTAGTGCGGGTCGTCCTCGGCCGCCGTCTCGCCCTCGTGCGGGCGCACATGGTCGCTGCCGTGGTTGTGCAGCCGTACGATCCCGTCGGCGCGGGTCGCCTGGACGAGCAGTCCCGGCGCCGGCAGCGCCAGCACGCGGTCGGACTCCTCCACCGGTGCCGGCTCCTCGCGGGCCGTCCAGAACGCGTGGCCGGCGGGGGCGAGCAGCGCGACGAAGGCCTTCGACGCCCAGTACGGTGACGCCGGGCCGGAGTAGCCCTGCAGACTGGCCTCGTGCGGGCCGTACCAGCCGCCGCCGAGCAGGCCGTCGTCGGTCAGCGCGCCCCGGTCCAGGAAGTGGCGCAGGCTGCCGCTCGCGATGCGGCGGGAGGCGCCCGGGGTCAGCGGGGTGTGCCCGGTGACGGCGCCCAGCGCGACGGCCGCCGAGGCGGCGAAGCGGTACGTCAGTGACCGGCCGAAGTGCAGCGG
>NZ_NCTE01001008.1:1729-7658 GCF_002114215.1 Streptomyces sp. 13-12-16
GCCGAACATCAGGGCATAGCCCTCCAGATGGGCGCGCAGCCGTTCGCCGTGGAGGGCCGACGCCTCACCGTCGCCCGCGAGATGGGCGTCGAGGACCGGGTACAGGTGCAGGGCCCAGCCGTTGTAGTGGTCGAAGGCCCGTCCGTCCCCGTCGGCGTACCAGCCGTCGCCCCGGTACCAGCTCTCCAGCAGTTCCAGCGCCCGCTGCCGCGCTGCGGCCGTCTCGGCGTCGCCGCGTCCGACGGATTCCAGGAACCCGGCGACCGTGTACGGGAAGAGGTACCAGTTGTTGGGTGCCGGGGTGTGCCGCAGCGCGCCCCGCAGCCACCGCTCCGCGCGGTCCTGCACACCGGGGTCGAGCCGCTTCCACAGCCAGGGCGCGGTCAGCCGCAGGCCGAGCGCCACGGACGCCGACTCGACCATGGGCTGGCCCTGCACGTCGTGGTCGAGGATCAGCGGCCAGGACTCGGTGTCGTCGCGGCCGGGGGCGCGGGTGCCGGCGGCGAGTCCGCTCGCGTACCGCTCCAGCAGTCCGTGCGGGTCGTCCCCTTCCGCGCCCGCGACGCGGAAGGCGGCGGCGAGGAACGTCCTGGCGTAGCCTTCGAGGCCGTCGGAGCGCACTCCCGAGCGGGAGGGGCGTCCCGGCAGGTCCAGCAGCGCGCAGCCGGGGGTGCTCCAGCGCCAGGCCGCCGCGAGGAGTCCGTCGGCCACGGCCTCCCAGTGGGCGCGGGTGTATCCGGTGCGGGGGCTGACGTCGTGGTCGTCGGCGGGCAGTTCGAAGGGGGCGTTCATGCCAGGAAGGCCAGCCTTTCGCGTCGTACGGGATGGAGGAAGCCCTCTTCGGAGGTCCAGCGCGCGATCTCGGAGAGGGCGAGATCGGCCAGCCGGCGCCACTCGTTGCCCTGGGAGCCGGCGAGGTGGGGGGTGAGGAGAACGTTGTCGCACTCCCACAACGGGTGCTCGGGCGGCAGGACTTCGGGGTCGGTCACGTCGAGCACGGCACGGATGCGGCCGACCAGCGCGGCGTCGGCGAGCGCGTCCTGGTCGACGACCGCGCCGCGCGCGGTGTTGATCAGGACGGCGCCGGGGCGCATGGAGTCGATCAGTTCCCGGCCGACCAGCCGGCGGGTCTCGGGCAGCAGCGGGGTGTGCACGCTCACGGTGTCGCCGCGCCGGAACAGCTCCGCCAGGCCGACGCGTTCGACGCCGAGTTCCCTCGCCCCGGCCTCGTCGACGAACGGGTCGTACAGCAGCACGTCGACGTCGTGCGGGCGCAGCAGGTCGATGACCCGGCGGCCGATGAGGGAGGCGGACAGGATTCCGACGGTACGGCGGTGGTTGCCGACCGAGCGGGAGGTGCGCAGCCAGTCCGGCCGGGTGCGCGAGGCGCGGTAGTCGCGCGCGCTCTCCAGGACCTGTTTTCCGGTGAGCAGGATCATGGCGAGGGTGTACTCGGCGACCGGGACGGCGTTGGCCGCGGCGGCGGAGGACACCTCGATGCCGCGTTCCCAGCAGGCGTCGGTGACATGGCCGCGTACGCTGCCCGCGGTGTGCACGACGGCCCGCAGCCGGGGCGCCGTCCGCAGCACGTCCGCGTCCAGGGGCGGGCAGCCCCAGCCGGTGACCAGCAGGTCGACACCGGCGAGCACGGTGCGGGCGCGGGGCGTGGCCAGGTCGTCCAGGACCGGGAGCGGTGCGAGGTCGCACAGCGCGGCGAGGGTCGCGAGCGAGTCGGCGTCGAGGACCGCCGAGGCGACGTCCGGGGACATGGCCAGTGCGGCGCGGGGGCGGGGGCCGGGCGTGGACTCGGTCATGGTGGCGGGGCAACTCCTTGTGCGGGCGGGGTCACTTCACGGCGCCGGCGGTCAGGCCGCTGCGCCAGAAGCGCTGGAGCAGGGTGAAGGCGAGGATGAGCGGCAGCACGGCGAGCAGTGACCCCATGATGACCACGGGGTAGTACTCCGGCGAGACCGACGCGGAGCTGTTCCACTGGTACAGGCCGAGGCTGACGGGGTACAGGTCCTGGTCGGACAGCATCACCATGGGCAGGAAGAAGTTGTTCCAGATCGCGGTGAGCTGGAAGAGGAAGACGGTGACCAGGCCCGGGCCGAGCATCCTGAGCGCCACCCGGACGTAGGTGGTCAGCTCGCCCGCGCCGTCCATCCGCGCCGCCTCCAGCACCTCGTCGGGCACGTAGCCCCGGCTGAAGACGCGGCCGAGGTACACGCCGAAGGGGTTGAACAGCACCGGGACGAACACCGCCCAGAAGGTGTTGACCAGGCCGGTCCCCGAGGCCATCAGGTACAGCGGCAGCGCGAGCACCGTCTGCGGCACCATGACCGCCGCGAGGACCAGGCCGAACAGCTTCTCCTTGTGCCGGAAGCGGTACTTGTCGAAGGCGTAGCCGCAGGCGACGCTCACCAGCGCGCCGAGGGCGGCGCCGAGGACCGCGTACAGCAGGCTGTTGACGTACCAGCGGCCGTACAGCCCGCCGTCCGTGGCGAAGAGGTCCTGGAGGTTGCGGAGGAAGGAGAAGTTGCTCAGGGACAGCAGGTCGCTGCCGAACAGCGCGTCGCGGTTCTTCGAGGCGGCCAGCACCAGCCACAGCACCGGCAGCAGCGTGTAGAGGACGGAGACCGCGACGACCGTGTTGACGGTGGCGCGGCCCAGCAGCCCCGGGCGGAGCGGGGAGCTGTCGGTGGCGCTCATCGGGCCTCCTGGGAGACGTCGGCGCGGCTGGTGAAGCGGGTGACGCCGTAGGACAGGGCGACGGTGCAGACGAGCAGGACGACCGAGGCGGCCGCCGCGAGGCTGTAGTTGTTGCGGGTGAAGGCCGCGTCGTAGATGTACATGCTCGGTGAGAACCGGGAGCTGATCATCGGGGAGGACTGGCTGAGCAGCATGGGCTCGGTGAAGAGCTGGAGCGCCCAGATCAGGGTGAAGATCGCGACCATGACGATGGAGGCGCGCACCAGGGGCGTCTTGACCTGGAGTGCCGTGCGCACCGGTCCCGCGCCGTCCACCACGGAGGCCTCGATCACCTCGCGGGGCACGGCCTGCAGGGCGGCGTAGAAGACCACCATGTTGTAGCCGAGGTTGCTCCACAGGGCGATGTTCACGATGGACGGGATCACCGTGTGGATGCCGAGGAAGTCGATGGTGACGTCCGCCCGGGCGAACAGTTCGATCACCGGGCTGATGCCGGGCGTGTAGAGGTACAGCCAGATCAGGGCGGCGATGATGCCGGGCACCGCGTGCGGCAGGAACAGGCCGAGCTGGGCGAAGGCGCGCAGCCTCACCACTCCGGAGTCCAGCAGCAGGGCGAGCGCGAGCGCGCCGGCGACCATGAGCGGGATGTAGACCAGGCAGTACAGGGCGACGGTGCCGAGCCCGCTCAGGAAGGTGGGGTCGGTCAGGACGGCGGCGTAGGAGCGCAGGCCGACGAAGACGGTGCGTTCGGGTCCGAAGCCGAGGCCGGGCTGGTCGTCGCTGTAGAAGCTGAGGTGGACGGCGGTGCCGACGGGGATCAGGAAGACGGTGACCAGCAGGACGAAGAACGGCGCCATGAGGACGCCGCAGGCGGTCAGCTGACGTCGTTTCGCCGCCCTGCGGGCGCGCGGCCCGGAGGCGGAGGACGCCGGTGCGGTGGCGTCGGGGGTGCCGGCCGGCACCCGGTGCCGGGTGGTCGTGGTCATGGGGTGTCACCTGCCTTTCGTCGGCTCAGGTGCTGTGCCGGGTGGTGGACAGGCCCAGGGCCCTGAGGTCGGGCATGGTGCCCTCCTGGGCGGTGCGCAGGGACTCGACGAGGGTGCCCTGGCCACCGCCGACGCGGGCGAAGGAGTCCTGCATGACCTTCTGGGTCGCGCTCATCCGCGGTCCCCAGAGCCAGTTCCCGCCGATCTTCTCGGCCTCCTGCTCGAACAGGGTGTAGATGTCCTGCCCGCCGTAGTACGACCGGTCGAAGGCGTCCCGGCCCACGGGGACCAGGCCGGGGGCGGCCGGGTACTGACTGCTGCTGCCGCTGGAGAGGCGGGCGCGCAGGGCGTCGGGGTGGGAGACCTGCCACTCGATGAACTCCATGGCCGCCTCGGGGTGCCGGCTGTCCTTGGTGACCGCGAACGTCGAGCCGCCGTGCGTGCCGACGGAGGGGTCGCCGGTGTCCCACTGCGGCAGCGGGGCGATCCGCCACCGGCCCTTCTGTCCGGGCCGCGCGTTCATCTGCGCGCCGGCGTCCCAGGCGCCGCTGAGCCGGGTGAGGACCAGGCCGTCTCCGATCTGGGCGTCGGACTGCCGGCTCTCGACGGCGTTCACGAAGACGTCGTCGCGGTCGATGAGCCGCTGCCAGTAGTCGGCGACCTTCCGGGAGGGCGCGTCGGCGAGGGAGACGTTCCAGGCGCCGCGTGAGGTGTCGAACCAGCGGGCGCCGGCCTGCCAGGCGTACGCGGCGAACTGGGTCATGCCGTCGGTGGGGAACAGCACCAGCCGCCGGCCGGGGGCTTCGCGGCGCACGGTCGCGGCCTGTTCGGCGAACTCGTCCCAGGTGCGCGCGGCCCGCAGCCCGTAGCGGTCGAACAGGTCGGCGCGGTAGTGCATCACCATCGGCTCGACGTCCAGCGGCACGCTGAACACCCGGCCCTCGAAGGTGGTCAGCCCGAGCGCCTGCGGCAGCAGTTTGCGGCGCAGGCCGTCGCCGACCAGGTCGGTGATGTCGCGGGCGACGCCGTCGATGGCGTACCCGGGGACCTGCGGATACTCGATGGTGGCGACGTCGGGCGCGTTGCCGGCCCGGGCGGCGTTGCTGAGTTTGGCGTAGCCGCCCTGCCCGCCGGAGGGGATCTGCTGGAACTCCACCTGGACGGTCCGGTGGGTGCGGTTGAACGCGTCGACCACTTCCTGGCTGCCGCGCAGGGCGGACCAGAAGGTGATGCGCGTGGTGGAGCCCGTGCGCGCCGACGAGGCGCCGTTCCCCCCGCTGCAGGCGCTCACGGCTCCTGTCAGGGGTACGGCGGCCATCGCGGCGAGCACGGACCGGCGGCTGGGTCGTCCGGGCATGGCGCCTCCCGCGGCTCCTGCGTGTCGGGGGACACGCCTGTTCGGGACACGGGAATCCTCAACGCTCGGCCGGCAAACGGTCAATAGATCGATCAGAAGAAAATGAAACGTTCAAACGCTCATCGCGTTCATCGTGTTCATTCGATGACGCCGGCCCACGCCCGGGTGGATCCGCGCACGCTCAGCGTCGGCAGCAGCTCCGTCCGCCGCACCGGTCCCCCGCCACCGCGCGGGGCGCCGAGCCGCTGGAGCAGCAGCTCGGCCGCGGCCCGTCCGACCTCGGCCTTGGGCGGGGCGACGGCCGTCAGCGGTGTGGTCCCGAGCCCGGCCACCACGTCGTCGTACGCCACGACCGAGCAGTCCCCCGGCACCCGTACGCCGTTGTCCGCGAGCCGCTGTACGAGCATCAGCGCGTCCACGTCCCCGTGCAGCACCGCCGCCGTGGCCCCCACCTTGCGCAGCAGCGCGGCCAGCTCCGCCGTCTCCTGTGCCGTGTACGGCCCGTCCTGGCCGGCCTCCGGGGCGCACAGCGCCCACGCCCACTCCTCCACCAGCGGATGCGCGTCGGCGATCCGGGCGCACGCGGACCGCAGGGTGCGCGCGGTGGGGCTGTCGTCGCGGGTCGCGAACACGATCCGCCGGTGGCCGAGTCCCACCAGGTGCTGCACGGCGAGGTGGACGCCGTAGGCGTGGTCGGAGCAGACCGAGTCCATCGCGTGCAGCGCGCTGCCCGGCCGGGGGCGCCGCTCCATCAGCACCGCGGGCACGTCCAGCGCGGCGAGCCAGCCGTAGTCGCCCTCCTCGTCGGCCCGGGTGCGCCAGCGCGGGGCGAGCAGCAGGCCCGTGGCGCCGTCCGCGAGGGCCCGCTCCACCAGCG
>NZ_NCTE01001009.1 GCF_002114215.1 Streptomyces sp. 13-12-16
ACCGGCGAGCGGGTGCGCGACCTCGCCGCTGCCACCGCCCGGGGCCTGGTCCGCAGCGCCGAGGCCGAGAACCCGGGCCGCTTCGCCCTGCTCGACCTCGACGCGGACACCACGGGCGCCGCCGTCCGCACACTGCTGGGACGGCTGCCCGCCCTGCTGGCCGGGGGCGACACCCAGTTCGTCGTCCGCGACGACACCGTGCGCGTCGCCCGGCTGGCCCGGCTGACCAGCGGCGCGAGCCTGCTCCCGGTCGCCGGACTGCCCTGGCGGCTCGACAGCGACGACCGCGGCACCCTCGACGCCCTCACCCTCGCCCCCTCCCCGGAGGCGCTCCAGGCGCCGGAGGGGCGGCAGGTGTGCCTCGACGTGCGGGCGGCCGGGCTGAACTTCCGCGACGTGCTCAACGCGCTCGGCATGTACCCGGGTGAGGCCGGGCTCCTCGGCTCGGAGGCGGTCGGTGTCGTCGCCGAGACCGGCCCCGAGGTCACCGGACTACAGGTCGGCGACCGGGTCATGGGCATGGTGCCCGGCGGCCTGGCCGACACCGTGCTCATCGACGAGCGCTACCTCGTCCGCGTCCCCGACGGGTGGACGGACGAGCAGGCGGCGTCGGTGCCGCTGGTGTTCCTGACGGCCCTGTACGCCTTCCGTGACCTGGCGGGTCTGCGGGCGGGGGAGTCGGTGCTGGTGCATGCCGGTGCTGGTGGTGTGGGTATGGCGGCGGTGCAGCTGGCCCGGCATCTGGGTGCGGAGGTGTTCGCGACCGCGAGTGAGGGCAAGTGGGAGACGCTGCGGGGTCTGGGGCTGGACGAGGACCACATCGCGTCCTCGCGTGATCTGGGCTTCGAGGAGAAGTTCCGGGCGGTGAGTGGTGGCCGGGGCGTGGATGTGGTGCTGAACGCGCTGGCGGGTGAGTTCGTGGACGCGTCGTTGCGGCTGACGGC
>NZ_NCTE01001010.1 GCF_002114215.1 Streptomyces sp. 13-12-16
CACGCCGCTACGGTCCCGCGCCCCTTCGGTGTACCGCCGAACCGCGGCGGACTTCGCCGGACCTGCTTAGACTTCCCCGCATGGACGACGCGTTGCGGGACCTGCTCGGGGCGGGGAAGTACCTGTTGGTCACCAGCTACCGCAAGAACGGCACGCCCGTCGCCACGCCGGTGTGGGTGGTGCGGGACGGTGACGCCCTCGGGGTGTGGACCGTCGCCGACTCGTGGAAGGTGAAGCGGATCCGCGCCCGCGGTGACGTCCTCGTCGGCCCCTGCGACATACGCGGCAACCCGACCGGTGACCAGGTCCCCGCCACGGCGGAGATCTGCGACCCGGCCACCACCGCCCGCTACCGGAAGCTGATCGGCCGCAAGTACGGCCTCGTGGGGCGGCTGACCCTGCTGGGCAGCAGGCTGCGCCGGGGTGCGAGCGGCACGGTCGGCATCCGCATCACGCTCTGATCCGCGCGCCCGGACGTGCCCGGCGGACCGTCAGGTCCAGGCCCGGAACGGCTCGTCCACCAACTGGAAGACCGGCTCGCCACGCACCGGGTCCTTGGCCGTCGACAGCCGCACCCGGTCGCCGCCGTGGATGCCGATGGGCGGCCCCATGACCCGGCCGCGCACCACGAACCCCTCGGCCATCTCGATCAGGGACACATTGCGGGCCGCCGGGGTGTTGCGGTGCAGCACCGTGGAATGGCGGACCGTCCCGACGCCCTCGCTGCGCTCCGTGCGCAGGTCGCTGCCCTGACAGACCGGGCAGAGCAGCCGGTGGTACATGGCGGTGCCGCACCAGGTGCAGCGCTGGAAGATCATGGCCTCCGCGTGGTCCCTGCCCTGGGGATCGAGGACACCCGTCGCGGAGCCGGCTGCCTGCTGAGCGACGCTTCCTGAGTGGTGGTACACGCTGGTCAACTCCCTGCACTCGGCCGGAATCCCGCGTGCGCGGTCACCCGGCACGCGCGTGCCGGTGCGCCCTGCCACCGTGCACAGCCACAGAGTATGGCACTCAGTGCCACTCGTAAAGGCACTCCGTACCCCCAAAATGGGGTGGACATCCGTGCAGGGTCACCCGCGCCCGAGCGCGGTCTCCAGCTCCTGCACCACCCTCCACAGCGGTGCCCCGCGCCGCGAGACGACCACCACCACGTCCTCGGGCCCCTCGCCCGCCGCGGCGACGGGCCCGGCGCCGAACGCGGCCCGCACCTGTCCCAGCGCGTGGTCCACCGCGGCCTCCGCGTCCTCCTTCCCCTCCGAACGCAGCCAGGAGCGCAGCGCGTTGTTGTGCGCCGCGACCACCGCAGCCGCGATCACGTCGGCGCGGAGGCTGCCGTCGGGCAGACCGGCGAAGCGGCCCCGCAGGAATCCGGCCAGCGCCCGCTCGTACCGCCAGACCACGGACAGCTCGTACGCCCGCAGTCCGGGCACGCTCTTGGTGAGGCGGTAGCGCTGCACGGAGAACGCCGGGTTCTCGGCGTACATCAGCATCACCAGCCGGGCGGCGTCGCAGACCCTGCGCACCGGATCGTCGTCGGAGCCCGCCGCCAGGAAGGCCGTCATGTCGGCGAGGCAGCGCTCGTGGTCGGGGAAGACCACGTCCTCCTTGGACGGGAAGTAGCGGAAGAAGGACCGCCGGCCCACCCCGGCGAGCGCCACGATGTCGTCGACCGTGGTCTGTTCGTAGCCCCGTTCCAGGAACAGCCGGAACGCCGCCGCGACCAGGGCGTCCCGCATCGGCGGCTTCTCGGCGCTGTCCCCGCGGCCGGGAGCCGCACTGCTGGAGCTCATGCACGGAACGTAGCACCGGGAAGCCACTGATGGCACTCGGTGCCCACATGCACGGAACTCGGTACCGCCGCGTCCCCTTCCCGCAGGCCGTTCCTATGATCGAGCCACCGCCGTCCCCGAGGAGCCCGTATGCCGCCCGCCCGTCCCCGCGTCCTGTACGTCACCGACCTGGCCTACCCGGCCCGCGGGCGCCGCTACTGCGACGAGGACGTCTTCCTCACCTCCCGGCTGCGCGAGCACATCGACCTCGCCCTGTGCCACCCGCGGGACGCCGTCGCCCTGATGGACGGCTTCGACGCCGTCGTGGTCCGCAACAGCGGTCCCGTACTGGCGTACCGGGACGCCTACGACGCCTTCCGCGAGCGCGCCGCCGCGACCGGCACACCGGTCTACAACCCGCTCACCGGCAGGGGCGACATGGCCGGCAAGCAGTACCTGCTCGACCTGACCGCCGCCGGCCGTCCGGTGATCCCCACCGTCGACCGGCCGGAGGACCTGCACCTGCTGCCCGGCACGGAGCGGTACGTGGTCAAGCCCAGGCTCGGCGCCGACTCGATAGGGCTGCGCGTCGTTCCCGCGGACGAGGTGCGCGGACTCGTCGACGGGGAGGTCCTGGTGCAGCCGCACGTCGACTTCGCCCACGAGGTCTCCTTCTACTTCGTCGACCACGACTTCCAGTACGCCCTCTACGCCCCGCGCCCCGAGCGCCGCTGGGAGCTGGAGCCGTACGAACCCGGCCGGGAGGACCTGGACTTCGCCCGGGGCTTCATCGACTGGAACACCCTCGACCACGGCATCCAGCGCGTCGACGCCTGCCGCACGCCGGACGGCGAACTGCTGCTGGTCGAACTGGAGGACCTCAATCCCTACCTGTCCCTCGACGCCCTCGACGACACCGGCCGGGAGGCGTTCGTGTCCGCCATGACGGCGTCTCTGCGCCGCTTCCTCCGCGACGCCTGAACCCGCGGGACCTCCGTCACGTACCTCTATGCGCAAGCGGACCGACCCCCCCCGCGCGGCACGGAAGGAGAGCGACGTGACGACACCGTCCGGACCGGGACGGCCGCACGACGGGCCGCCCCTCGAACCCGTCCGCGTCCTGCGCCCGCGCCGCACCGACGCACTCGCGGAGCTGTTCCGGGAGTGCGAGGAGGCGGGGCGGGGCGGGTACGAGCAGGTGCCGTCGCCCCGGCCGCCGCACGGGTCCGAGGAACGGACACAGGAGCTCCCGCCCGTGGCCGCGGCCCGGCGCACCTCCGGGATCCGCCGCACCGCCCTGGTGCTCGCCGTGGCCGCCGCCGCG
>NZ_NCTE01001011.1:0-1785 GCF_002114215.1 Streptomyces sp. 13-12-16
GCGTGCGCCCGCCGGTGCAGGGCCGCCGCGTTCGGCTCGCGGCCCGTCGTGGTCGCCGACGCGCGGGCCGGCGTACGTCCTCCCCGCAGGCGGGCTACCTCCCCGGCGAGCCGCTCGGCCGCGGTGTCCAGATCGGCCGAGGGTGCCGCCACGCGCAGCTCGTCGGTGACGGCGAGCAGCGCGGCGAGGTGCCCCGCGAGCTGGATGTCCAGCTCTTCCTCACGGGACCGGTGGGGGAAGTCGTGGGGGGTGCCGGCCATCGTGCTGTGGACCGACTTGGCGCGGATCGGTTCGTACATGGATGGCCTCCTGTGGTGCAACAGGAAACCATCCTAGCTTAGATCCAGTCTAAAGTTGAGTCGTTCACAAAAGGCCGTCGCGAAAAGGCCGCCCGCGCGGGCTTCGGGGTCGGTCTCAGGGCTGGTCTCAGGGCTGGCCGTAACCGTCCAGGAAGCGGGCGATCCGCCCGACCGCGTCCCGCAGGTCGGTGACCGACGGCAGGGTCACCACCCGGAAGTGGTCCGGCTCCGGCCAGTTGAAGCCGGTGCCCTGGACGACCATGATCTTCTCGCGGCGCAGCAGGTCCAGGACCATCCGCCGGTCGTCCTTGATCTTGAAGACGTCCGGGTCGAGCCGCGGGAAGAGGTACAGCGCCCCCTTCGGCTTCACGCAGCTCACGCCGGGGATCTGGGTCAGCAGCTCGTACGCCGTGTCCCGCTGCTCGCGCAGCCGTCCGCCGGGCAGGACCAGGTCGTTGATCGTCTGGCGTCCGCTGAGCGCCGCGACCACCCCGTGCTGGCCCGGCATGTTCGCGCACAGGCGCATGTTCGCCAGGATCGTCAGGCCCTCGATGTAGGAGTCGGCGTGGGCGCGCGGCCCCGAGATCGACATCCAGCCCACCCGGTAGCCGGCCACCCGGTACGCCTTCGACATGCCGTTGAAGGTGAGGGTGAGCAGATCGGGGGCGACGGAGGCGGTCGGGATGTGCTTCGCGTCGTCGTAGAGGATCTTGTCGTAGATCTCGTCCGAGCAGACCAGCAGGTTGTGGCGGCGGGCGATGTCGGTGAGGCCCTTGATGACCGCCTCGTCGTAGACCGCGCCGGTCGGGTTGTTCGGGTTGATGATCACGATCGCCTTGGTGCGGTCGGTGACCTTGCGCTCCACGTCGGCGAGGTCCGGCATCCAGTCCGACTGCTCGTCGCAGCGGTAGTGCACCGCCGTACCGCCGGAGAGGGAGACGGCCGCCGTCCACAGCGGGTAGTCGGGCGCGGGGACGAGCACCTCGTCGCCGTCGTCCAGCAGGCCCTGCATCGCCATCACGATCAGCTCGGAGACGCCGTTGCCGATGAAGACGTGCTCGACGTCGGTCTCGATGCCGAGGGTCTGGTTGTGCATGACCACCGCCCGGCGCGCGGCCAGCAGGCCCTTGGCGTCGCCGTAGCCGTGCGCCGTCGACACGTTGCGGAGGATGTCCTCCAGGATCTCGGGCGGGCACTCGAAGCCGAACGCCGCCGGGTTGCCGGTGTTCAGCTTGAGGATGCGGTGACCGGCCGCTTCCAGCCGCATCGCCTCCTCGAGCACCGGGCCCCGGATCTCGTAACAGACGTTGGAGAGCTTGGTCGACTGGATCACCTGCATGCTGGGAGCTTACGGCCCGGTATGGCCCTTCGGGCCGTGTTTCCCGCCACGTGAGACGCGTCGTTTCGAGCGATATGTCCGTCGGCTGTCCCGCCGCCCCCTTACGTCCCTACAATGCGCCGCCATGTCCAGCCCTCCTCCGCACGC
>NZ_NCTE01001011.1:1939-2210 GCF_002114215.1 Streptomyces sp. 13-12-16
CGGTCGTATACCTCCCGCAGGCCGCTCCGGCCCCGGCGTACGACGCCTACACCGATCCCGCGGCCGCCCACGGCTGGCAGAACGCGTACGACGAGACACGCGAGCTGCCGCCCGTGGCGGGCGCCGGGCCGGGCTCGCCGGAAGACGGCGTGGCGCCCCCTCCGGGGGGCGCGGGGGCGGATCCGGTGTACGACGCCGGGGCGCCTTCGCCGGAGGGCGGCGCGATCCGTCCCGCGGGAGACGGCGCGGAGAGTGCCCCCGGGCGGTCCCG
>NZ_NCTE01000103.1 GCF_002114215.1 Streptomyces sp. 13-12-16
ACCCCCCCGGGTAGCCGCCGTACCCGTCGTCGTACCGGTCGCCGCGCGTACGGGCCCGGCGGGCCTCGGCCTCGGAGGCCTCGGCTCTGGCCTGCGCGGCGGCCAGGAGGCGTTCGACGGCGGTCGGCTCGTGGACCTCGGCCGCCCGTACGAAGGCCTCGTCGAAGACCACGGAGGCGAACTCTTCGTCCGACACCCCGCGGTCGTGGTCGTCGTCGGGCTCCCAGCCGTCAGGGAACGGCGTACCCCCCACGTCCTCCGGCACAGACCCAGAGTAGACCTGGGGGGTCATTTTGGGCAGACGGTATGGAAATTCATCCGTCTGCTGAGACGGTCCCGCCGCCGCTCCCCCTGCGTGCGCGGGTCAGCGCCGTACGTGACCGTCGCCGGTGACGATGTACTTCGTGCTGGTCAGCTCGGGCAGGCCCATCGGCCCACGGGCGTGCAGCTTCTGCGTCGAGATGCCGATCTCCGCGCCGAAGCCGAACTGGCCGCCGTCGGTGAACCGGGTGGAGGCGTTCACCGCGACCGTGGTGGAGTCCACCAGCTGGGTGAAGCGGCGGGCGGCCTGCTGCGAGGTGGTGACGATGGCCTCGGTGTGGCCGGAGGTCCACAGCCGGATGTGCTCGACGGCCCGGTCGAGGGAGTCGACGACGGCGGCGGCGATGTCGTGGGAGAGGTACTCGGTCTCCCAGTCCTCCGTGGTGGCCTCCACGACGGTGGCGCGGGAGTCCTTGGCGTACGCCATCACGCGTTCGTCGGCGTGCACGGTCACCCCGGCGTCGGCGAGGGCGTCCAGGGCGCGGGGCAGGAACTCGGCGGCGATGTCCTGGTGGACCAGCAGGTTCTCGGCGGCGTTGCACACGCCGACCCGCTGGGCCTTGGAGTTGACCAGGATCTCCACGGCCATGTCGAGGTCGGCCGCCGCGTCGACGTAGACGTGGCAGTTGCCGGTGCCGGTCTCGATGACCGGGACGACCGACTCCTGGACGACCGTGTTGATCAGGGAGGCGCCGCCGCGCGGGATGAGCACGTCGACCAGGCCGCGGGCGCGCATCAGCTCGCGCACGCTGTCCCGGCTCTCGCCGGGCACCAGCTGCACGGCGTCGGCGGGCAGCCCGGCACCGTGCACGGCGTCGCGCAGGACGCGCACGAGCGCGGTGTTCGACCGGTACGCGGAGGACGAGCCGCGCAGCAGGACCGCGTTGCCGGACTTCAGGCAGAGGGCGGCGGCGTCGACCGTGACGTTCGGCCGGCCCTCGTAGATGATGCCGACGACGCCGAGCGGCACCCGGACCTGGCGCAGGTCGATGCCGTTGGGCAGGGTGGAGCCGCGGACGACCTCGCCGACCGGGTCGGGCAGCGCGGCCACGTCCCGCACGTCGGCGGCGATCGCGCGCACCCGCTCGGGGGTGAGGGTGAGCCGGTCGATCATGCCCTCGCTGACGCCGGCCTCGCGGGCCCTGGCCACGTCCTGGGCGTTGGCCTCGACGATTTCACCCGTACGGACTTCCAGCGCGTCGGCGATGGCGAGCAACGCGTCGTCCTTGGCGGCCCGCGGCAGCGGCGCGAGGGTGGCCGCGGCCCCCTTGGCCCGGTAGGCGGCCTGGCTGACCGGGGACATCGAGTCGTACGGCGAGAGCGTGGTCATGAGGGAAGGGTAGTGCGGGCGGCGGGCGCGATCGGCGGTCATCCCGAACCATGAGACACGTGTTCAAAACGGGTGGACGCCGACGGGTGTCGCCAGGACCGGCCCGTAGCCCGCCGCGACGCGCTGGTGGTAGGTGGCCCGGTCGATGACCTCCAGGCCGACGATCTCCCAGGGCGGCAGGCCGGCGGTCCGGCGGTGTTCGCCCCACAGGCGCAGCGCCACCGCGGCCGCGTCGTGCAGGTCGCGGGCCTCCTCCCAGTAGCGGATCTCCGCGTGGTCGTCGGCGTAGCGGCTGGTCAGCAGGAAGGGGTGGTCGTGGGCGAGCTGTTCCAGCGCCCGCCGGACCTCCGTGACCGGGGCCGGCCGGCCGGAGACGCTGAGGGTGACGTGCCACAGGCGCGGCAGGTCCCGGGGGCCACCGCCGCCCTGGAACCGGTCACCGGCCGCGACGCTGCTCAGGGCGCGTTCGTCGTCGGCCGCACGGGAGCCTGCACCGCGAGACGATGTCGTCCCCGGGCGCACTCGTGTCACGACGGCCTCCTTCACGCGCGGACCCACCCGGTGGTCGGGCGGATGTGTCCTCGCAACAAAGTTGAGCAGGCCGCCGTGGCTCGCGGGGCACTTTTGCGGAACGTCCACCACCGAGGGCGGATGTTTCGGCACATTAAGGATGCAGGACCACCAGATCGTCCCTGTGTACGACCTCACGTTCGTACTCCGGTCCGAGATCCCGGGCGAGTTCATGGGTCGAGCGGCCGATCAGGAGGGGGATCTCCTTGGCGTCGAAGTTGACCAGCCCCCGGGCCACCGCCCGCCCCTCGCCGTCCCGCAGCTCCACCGGGTCGCCCGCGCTGAACTCGCCCTCGACGCCCGCGATCCCGGCCGGCAGCAGCGACTTGCGGCCCTGGACGACGGCGCGGACCGCGCCGTCGTCCAGGGTGAGCGAGCCCTGCGGGGCGGAGGCGTGCTGGAGCCACAGCAGCCGGTCGGCGGAGCGGCGGCCGGTGGGGTGGAAGTAGGTGCCGGTGTCGCCGCCGGTGAGGGCGTCGGCGGCGTGGACCGCGCTGGTCAGCACCACCTGGATGCCGGCGGCGGCGGCGATCGAGGCGGCCTCGATCTTGGTGACCATGCCGCCGGTGCCGACGCCCGCCTTGCCTGCGCTGCCGATCTCGACGTGGGCGAGGTCCTCGGGGCCCCTGACCTCGGCGACGCGGGAGGTGCCGGGGCGGCTGGGGTCGCCGTCGTAGACGCCGTCCACGTCGGAGAGCAGGACCAGCAGGTCGGCGTGGACCAGATGGGCGACGAGGGCGGCGAGCCGGTCGTTGTCGCCGAAGCGGATCTCGTCGGTGGCGACGGTGTCGTTCTCGTTGACGATCGGGAACGCGCCCATCGCCAGCAGCTTGTCGAGGGTGCGGGAGGCGTTGCGGTGGTGGGCGCGGCGGCTCATGTCGTCGCTGGTCAGCAGCACCTGTCCGACCCGGACGCCGTAGCGCGCGAAGGAGGCGGTGTAGCGGGCGACCAGCAGTCCCTGGCCGACGCTGGCGGCGGCCTGCTGCCGGGCCAGGTCCCTGGGGCGGCGGCGCAGCCCCAGCGGGGCGAGCCCGGCGGCGATGGCGCCGGAGGAGACGAGGACGATCTCCCGTTCTCCGCCCGCCCGTCTCCCACCACCACCCTCAGCCGAGGCCCTACGGGCCACCCCCTGATTGCGCACCTTCGCCAGCACGTCGACGAGCGCGTCCACGCGGTCCGCGTCCAGACCGCCCGCCGCGGTGGTCAGCGACGAGGAGCCGACCTTGACGACGATCCTGCGCGCCTCGCCCACGGCCTGCCTTGCCCCTGTCACCTTGCCGCCCGTCCCTCACGTCGATCGGTCGCCCCTCAGGCAATCTACGCGAAGTGGATCGCGCGTCGCCCGGCCGTTCCAGCCTCCGGACACGCGCACCGTGACCATTCACTCACGCACCGCGTCGAGTGAAAAGGTTGCGCCGGGCACCTATAGAAATCAAACATTCCGCAAACGTATTTTGAATGGTGTGTCACACAACGTTCGCCGCAAGAAACGCATCCTCCTCAGATCGGGGAAGAGCCCCTACGACGTCCTGTCCGTGGAGGAGGCCCTCCACCGCGACGTCATCGCCACCAACTCCGGCAACCTGATCTTCAGCGATGCCGCACACAAGATCCTCGAGACGCCCCACACCGAGGTGGTCTCGAACGAGATGCGGACCGAGGTGGCCGCGGCGGCACGTATCAACGAGGAGTACGACGCCTTCGTCGTCCCGCTCGCCAACGCCTTCCGCCCGTCCTTCGAGCCGGGCCTGAAGCGGCTCACGCGGCTGATCGGCCGACTGAAGATCCCCGTGGTCGTCCTCGGGGTCGGCGCGCAGACCGGGCTGAACTACAACCCGGACCGGCTGAAGCCGATGGAGCCGTCCGTACGCGCCTTCGTCTCCGCGGTGCTCGACCACAGCGCCTCGATCGGCGTGCGGGGCGAGTTCACCGAGAAGTACCTCAAGGACATGGGCTTCCGCGACGTCGAGGTGATCGGCTGCCCGTCGCTGTTCATGTACGGCAAGGAACTCGTCGTACAGAAGCGGACCCGGGCGCTGACCGCCGACTCGCGCATAGCGATCAACGGCTCGCACAGTGCCGTGCGCAGGCTCGGCATGGGCCGGATCATCTCGCGCACCCACTCCCGCTACCCGAACCTGCGGTTCATAGGCCAGAACCTCAGTGACGCGAGGCAGTTGCACTGGCGGGACCTGTCCGACCCGAACGGGAAGGTCACCGCGATGCCGACGCATCCCGACCACCCGATGTACCGGGAGGACAAGGCCCGCGTCTACGTCGACCCGGTCACCTGGATCGACGACCTGCGGGACTTCGACTACTCCTTCGGCTCCCGCATCCACGGCAACATCGCCGCGCTGCTGGCCGGTACGCCCGCGACCGTGCTGTGCGCGGACTCGCGGACGCTGGAGCTGTGCCGCTACTTCGAGATCCCGCACCACCGGATCGACGAGCTGCCCGAGGACGTCGACCCGGCGCGGCTGTACGAGGAGACGGACCTCGGCGCGCTCACGGGCAACCACCACGAGCGGTTCGAGCGGTTCACGGCGTTCCTGGACCGCAACGGCCTGGAGAACACCTTCTCGCACGGCGACGGCGGCGCGGCCTTCGAGAAGAAACTGCGCTCGCTGGACTTCCCGGCGGGCGTGCGCCCCTGGATCGACACCGACCTCTCCTCCCTCGCCTCCCGCATGGGCTGGCTGAACAACCGGGTGGGCGAACTGACCGAGGAGAACACCCGGTTGAGGCGGGACCTGGACCGGGCGAGGTCCGGGGCGCGCGGGTACGCGGCAGGGCCGGCGACCACGTCGGTGTACCGCCGGGCCCGCCGCGTGGTGGGCGCCCCCCTGCGCCGGGCGCTGCAGGGAGGCCGGAACTAGGGTTTCGGGGGCCATAGCACCCCTGGTCACTCCACACGACGAGGACACCCGCGTGTCGTCCGGAGGTGGGCGCGCGTTAACCCGGGCGCCCGTTCTGCGTCGACCCTGGAGTGACCGCAGTGCCCGAACCCTCGTCCCCCCGGCGGCGGACCGCCGCCCAGTTGCTCGTCCTCGCCGTCCTGTCGGCCGCCTTCGCCGCGCAGGCCGTCGCCGCACTGCGCCCCCACGTGCCGCTGCTGCTCGTCTCGACCGCCGTGTCCCTGGCGGTCGAGGGCGTGCTGTACCGGTGGCAGCCCGGCTTGGTGTCACTGTTCGCCAAGTCGCACGCGGACGTCACCGTCCGCCATGTGCTGCGCGATCTGCTGCTGGTGGTGGGTCTGCTGCGGCTCGGCGAGCAGCACCGGGAGACGCAGTACGCCCCGCTGGTCGCCGGGCTGCTCGCCTTCTACGCGCTGCACTGCACGGTCCAGGCGGTGTCGGTGCTGGTCCGCCGCACCCGCACGCTGCCGGTGCTGACCCGCAACATCGACGCCTCGGCGCTGCGCCTGTCCCCCGCCCCGGCCGCGCTGCTGCGCCGCCCCGGTCACCGGCTGCTGGTGTTCGGCCTGCCG
>NZ_NCTE01001012.1 GCF_002114215.1 Streptomyces sp. 13-12-16
CCTCCGCCCGGCCCCGGCCCGGCACCACGGTCACCCTGACCCCGCGCGGCGACGCGGGCGAGTGGACCCGGCCGTCCCAGGTGCGGGCGCTCGCGGGGCACTTCGGCTCACTGCTGCGCCACCCGGTGACGTTCTTCGACGGTCCCGGCGGCCCGGGCGCACCGGTCAACCCGGAGGCCGCCCCCTGGGCCCGCAGCCACCCCACGCCGGGGGCCCGCTCCCGCGCGCTCGCCGCCTACGGCGAGGAGGTCTTCGGCTTCGTCCCGCTGGACACCATCGAGCTGGACCTGCCGGCCGTCGGCCTCAAGGGCATCGCCTGCGTGCTGCCCGAAGCCGTACCGGCCGGGCGCCGTCACGGACACCGGGTGCACGTCAAGGGCATGCTGCTGTCCGAGCAGGCCGAGGAGATCCTGCCCGACTGGGCGTTCTTCGTACGCTGCGTCGTCGACGCCGAGAGCCTGCGCCCGACCGCGTCCCGCGAGTCCCTGTACGAGGACGACACCCTCGCCGCCGTCCGCGACGCCCTCGCCGATCGGCTGCGCGCGTGGATCGCCCGGGCCGCCGCCAGCGACCCGGACCTGCTCGCCCGCTTCCTCCAGGCCCACCACCTGGCCGTGAAGTCGCTCGCCGTGCACGACGACGAGATCCTGCGGATGCTGCTGCCCTGGCTGCCGTTCGAGACCACCGACGGGCACACCACCCTCGACGAGTTCGCGCGCACCCACCGCACCGTGCTCGTGACCTCGAGCGTGGAGGAGTTCCGGCAGGTCGCGGCGATCGCCTCGGCCGCCGGGCTCGGCGTCGTCAACGGCGGCTACACCTACGACCGTGAACTGGTCCACCGGCTGCCGGAGATCAGGTCCGAGGTCACGGTCGCCGACCTCGACCCGGCGACCCTCACCGCCCACCTCGACCCCGTCGACCGGGAGACGGAACTGGCCGCCGCGGCCTATCTCGCCCGGGCCCGCGACGCCCTCGCCGTCTTCGACTGCGACGTCGCGCTGCGCACCTTCCAGCCCGCCTCCGCCCCCGCCCTCCTCGTCGACAGCCGCGAGGCCCGGCACGAACGCACCCGCTCCCAGCTCGCCCGCGAGCAGGAGGGCGGCCTGTGGGGCGACATCCTCGGCGCCCTGCGCCAGGAGGCACCGCGGGCCCAGCTCATCCTCAACCAGCTCAACCCGCTGGTGCGCACCGCCGTCGCCATCGACGAGCCCGAGCTGGCCCGCACCAGCGCCGAAGCCCTCTACGGACAGGCCGCGCTGCTGTCCCGGCGACCGCTCAGACCCGCCGAGTCGAGCCTCATCAACCGCTCCTTCCTCGACCTTCTCGCCCACGCCCTGCGCAAGGACAGCTGACGATGCCCACCGCACCCCACCCCCAGAGCACCGACGAGCTGTACCAGGCGCTCCAGGAGAACCGCCGGCGCGCCTACGGCCGCGCCCGCACCGTCACCGCCGAGGAACTCGTCGACGCCGCCGAGCAGTTCGAGGAGCCCGCCCCGCTCGTCCACGCACTCCTCGAACTGCAGGAGGCGTACACCTACGGCTCCGAACCCCGGAAGTCGCCCGTCGTCTTCGCCCGCCTGCTCACCCTCTTCGACGAGCAGCCCGGCCTCTTCGACGAGCGCCTGCGCCACACGCTGTTCTGGCGGTTCAAGTGGGTGGCGAACGCCCTGCGCGCGCTGCCCGAGATCCCGCTGGCCAGCCTGCGCCAGTGGCTGACGGAGATGCGCGACCGCTACGAGAAGGCCGGCCTCGACCTCCAGCCCTACTACGGACAGGCGTACCAGCTGGCCGCCCACATCGGCGAGGACACCGCACTCGCCTACGAGCTGTGGGCCGGCCGCGCCCGCACCCGGCTCAGCGACTGCGAGGCCTGCGAGATCTGCGAGCGCGCCCTGTACCACCTGGCGGCGGGCGACGACGAGCGGGCGCTGCGCGCCTGGGAGCCCGTCCTGGCCGGGAAGGAGTCCTGCCAGGAGGAGCCGGCCCGCTCCTTCTCGTACGCGCTGCTGCCCCTGCTGCGGGCCGGCCGCACCGACGAGGCACGCGAACTGCACCTCGCCGGCTACCGCGGCTGCCGCCGCAACCCCTCGATGTCCGGGGAGGTCGGGCGGCACCTGGAGTTCTGCGCGCTGACCGGCAACGAGGCACGCGGCCTGGAACTCCTCGCCGAGAACCGGAGCCTGTTCGACGAGGTGGACTCGCCGCGGGAGCAGTTCGACTTCCTCACCGGCGTGGAGGTCCTCCTCCAGCGCGTCGAACTCCTCGGCCACGGCGAACTGCCCGCCGCCGGATTCGCGGGCCGCACCTGGACGGTGACCGGCCTGCGCACGGAGGTGCGGGAGCGTGCCGACGGCCTCGCCGCCCGCTTCGACGCCCGCAACGGCACCACCGCCCACACCGACCGCCGCAGAGTCCGCCTCGACCGGGCCCCCCTCCTGGACGCGCTGGAACTGACCCTGCGCACCCGCACCCTCGACGACGTGACCCCGGCGGCCCCGGTCGCCGCGCCCACCACCCGGACGGCCCCCGCCGTCCCCGAACCGCTGCCCGAACTCATCGTCCGCGCGCGGGAACTGGACGAACAGGGGCACCCGGACGCGCGGGCCTGCTGGGCACGGCTGCGCACGCTCGTCGCCGCCCGCGACTACACCCACCCCGACGACCCGGCGGTGGGCCCGCTCGTCCGGCTGCGCGCGGACCTGCTGGACGACGAGGCGGACCGGGCCCGTGAGAAGGACGAGTTCGCCGACGCCGCCGCCCTCCACGAGGAGGCCGCGGGCCTGTACGACGACGCCGGGCAGCCGGGCCACGCGGCGG
>NZ_NCTE01001013.1 GCF_002114215.1 Streptomyces sp. 13-12-16
CGGATCCCGCGCGCCCCGCGCGACGCCCCGGCGGGCTCACGTACGGGCGCGCCCGGTGGGCTTTCGTACGTGCTGTACGAGCGTCCGGCTGCGGGGCGATGGGGCCGTACGCTCCCGGACCCCGCTCGTACGGCCGACCCGGTCCGGCCCGCCCGTCCCTACCAGCGCTCCGGGTCCCGCCCCGCCACCCCGAACACCGCCCCGTCGGGCGCCCCGGCGTAGACGTGGCCGCCCGCGAGCACGGGCTCGGGCAGCGCGGCGGGGATCCGGTCGGACTCCGCGCCGAGCCGTGGCCGGGTCTGCCCGAGGAGCTTCCCCTCGCGGGCGTCGACGCCCAGCAGCCGCCCGTCGGGAGCGGTGACGTACACGTGCCGCCCGTCGGAGACGGGCACCGAGCCCCGGCTCACGCCCGTCTCCAGCCGCCACCGCTGCTTCCCCGCCGCCATGTCGACGGCCACCAGCGAACCGCCCGCGCCCATCAGGTACACGGTGTCCCCGTGCACGCCGGTCTCCGCCTGCGCGACCGGCACGGGCAGCGTCACCCGGCGGACGGCCCCGGTGCCGGGCGTGTAGCGGAGCACGGCCTTCGCGTCCCCGTACACGGCGCCGCCGGCGACGAGGTACACGGCCCCGTCCGCCGTCGCCCCCACGGGCGTCAGGTCCCCCTCCAGCTCCGCGTCCCACCGCACGTCCCCCGTCGCAGGGTCCACCGCGGTGACCCGGGTCCCGCTCCCGTCCCCGGACGGACCGGCCGCGTACGCCGACGGCTCGCCCGACTCCTCCGACTCCCCGGCGAACGAGGAGAAGTACGGCACGGCCTGCCCCGGAATCCGGCGGGACCACCTGGTCTCGCCCGAGGCACCGTCCACCCCCGTGACCGTTCCGTCGGAGCGGGTGAGCAGGAGCATGCCACCGACCGCCCGCACCCCGTCGTACTCGGGCGGGTCCTCCCGCCACACCGGCTCGCCCGTGGCGGGGGCGAGCGCCCCCCGGCCGCC
>NZ_NCTE01001014.1 GCF_002114215.1 Streptomyces sp. 13-12-16
CACCCCGCGCACCTCGGCGTCGCGCGCCGCGCCGGGATCGCCGGTGCCCGCCCGCCCGAGCTCGTCGCCCCGGGCCCGCCAGGTCCGCTCCTCCTGGGCCGCGCAGGCCCGCGCCCGCTGGATGCGCCGCATCAGTTCGTCCGAGTCCACCACATCGGTCATACCGTTCGCGTACCCCCGTGCGCCGATCGGATGACAGGCATTCAGCGAACGGCCGGGAGGTTTGCCTCTACCGGGACAGGTGAGCCGAAAAGGGAGGTCCGAGGCATTCTCCACCTACTTCGTCTTCGTCACCGACCAGGGAGCCGCACGATGTGTGAGGAGTACACGACCCAACCCCTCGACCCGCCCGGCGCGCACCGGGCCGGACCCCCTTGCCCCTGCCGTCCGGCCGAGGTCCGCGAGGCCGTCACACGGGCGGTGTCCGAACGCTGCCGGGCCACCCGGACCCCCTGCGACACCGAGGCCCTGGCGGACGTCCTGCTCGTCGCCTCCGAACTCACCACCAACGCCATGCTGCACGGTGGCGGGATCACCGACTTCCAGGTCGACGTGAGCGGTCCCGGAGTGCGCCTGTCGGTGAGCGACCGCAGCGACGAACTGCCCGTCGTCGTGCCTCCGGCCGACCGGCAGGGACGCCGCCGTCCGGGCGGTCACGGCTGGCCCATCGTGTGCCGGCTGTCCCGCGACATCCGGGTGTCCGACCTGCCCGCCGGAGGCAAGTGCATCACCGCCGTGGTCCCCCTGTCCTGACCAGCCGGAACGGGCACCGGCAGATCGCGTGAAGAAGTGGAGTTTGTTCCACCGGCAAGGGGGCAATCGGAGGTTCGTGCTTCGGACCGGAGGCGCGCCAGCGGGAGTGGTACGGCTGCTGTGGACCCTCCGGGCGTCCTGGTGACGGCCCTCCCGCGGTAGATCCCTGAAACCACCGTTCGGGAGCGAACCGCATGCTCATTGACACGACCGCCCATCGTTCCGGCCCCTCCGACACGACGGCCGCCGCCCCCCGCCGGCGGCACGACGACGCCCCCGACACCGCCGCCCTCTTCACCCGGCTGGCCTCCCTGGAGGACGGCCCCGAGCGGGACGCCGTCCGGGACGAGCTCGTCACCGCGTGGCTGCCCATGGCCCACCGCATCGCCGGCCGCTTCCGCGACCGCGGCGAGGCCGTCGAGGACCTGCGCCAGGTGGCCGCCCTGGGCCTGGTGAAGGCCATCGACCGCTTCGACCCGAGCCGCGGGGCCTTCGAGAGCTACGCCGTCCCCACCATCACCGGCGAGGTCAAGCGGCACTTCCGCGACCGGATGTGGGCCCTGCGCGTGCCCCGCCGGGTGCAGGAACTGCGCAACAAGGTGCGGGTGGCGCGGCGCGAACTCACCCAGAACCCCGGCAGCCCCGAGCCGTCCGTGGCGGCGATCGCCGCCCACACCGGACTGACCGAGGACGAGGTCAGTGCCGGCATGGAGGCCCTGGAGAGCTTCAGCACCCTCTCCCTGGACGCGGAACTGTCGTCCGACGACGACGGCTACAGCCTCGCCGACACCCTCGGCGCCGCGGACGCCTCCTACGACGTCGTCGTCGACCGGGAGTCCGCCAAGGAGGGCCTGCGCAGGCTGCCGGAGCGTGAGCGCGCCATCCTCTACATGCGGTTCTTCGAGGACATGACCCAGAGCCGGATCGCCGACCGGCTGGGCATCTCCCAGATGCACGTCTCCCGCCTCATCAGCCGCAGCTGCGCCCGGGTGCGCGCCGACGTGATGGGACAGCGCACCGGCCGCCGCGGTACCGGCGGACACTCGGCGACGGCGTGAACGACGCCCGCCCCCACCAGAGAGCGAGACACATGCTGAAGCCCCACCCCACCGTGCTGCGCCGGCTCGTCGAGGAGTACGAGGCCCTGACGGCGCCCGGAGGCGGACCGGCCGGCCCGGACCCGCGGATCGGCGACCTGGCCTACACCCTGTGCGTGTCGACCGGCACCCGGGACGTACGCCACGCGCTCACCACCGCGCGCGGCTGGCTGGCGACGGCCGGGCAGGACGCGCCCGGAGCCGGTGCCCCGGCCGCCGTATGACCCGCGGTGTGCGGGGAACCCGAAGCGGATGAGCGAATCCGAGATTCCCCCGGAAGGCAGGCCCGTGGACGTCTATCTCGACCTCCTGCGGGTCAGGATGGACACCGAGGACTACCGGCTTCTGCTCCACGTGGTGGAGCCGGTCCTCCAGGCGATCGAGGAACACCGGCTGTCCGGCATGGACCTCGCGCTGGACGGTGGGGACGAGGAACTCCCCCAGGAGGTGCGCGACGAGGCCGCCCTCGTCATCGCCACCGCCGTCACCGGCCGCCTGGACAACGAGGTGGTCGAGCTGGAGGTCGACGAGACCGGACCGGTCCGGGTGGTCACCGACGCGGCGACCGCCGCCGACCCCTCCCGCCTGGACGAGATCGCCGACTACATCAGGGACCGCCACCGCCAGAACGAGGAGCTAC
>NZ_NCTE01001015.1 GCF_002114215.1 Streptomyces sp. 13-12-16
AGCCGCCGCGCCTGGCCCCGCAGCGCCGTCGCGTCCCGGGCCGACACCAGCCACGGCACGACGGCCCCCTCGGCGTCCGCGTCCCGCCCGGACGGTGCGGCCCCGGCCCCGGCCGGGGCCTCCTCGAGCACCAGATGGGCGTTGGTGCCGCTGATGCCGAACGACGAGACGGCCGCCCTGCGGGGCCTGCCGTCCCGGGCCGGCCACTCCCGTGCCCCGGTCAGCAGCCGTACGGCGCCGGAGGACCAGTCCACCCGGGTGCTGGGGGTGTCCGCGTGCAGGGTGCGCGGCAGCACTCCGTGTTCCAGTGCGAGGACCATCTTCATCACCCCGGCCACGCCGGCCGCCGCCTGGGTGTGGCCCAGGTTCGACTTGACCGAGCCCAGCCACAGCGGACGCCCCTCGGGACGCTCCCGTCCGTAGGTGTCGAGCAGCGCCTGCGCCTCGATCGGGTCGCCGAGCGGCGTACCGGTGCCGTGCGCCTCCACCGCGTCCACGTCCGCCGCGGTCAGTCCCGCGTCGGCCAGCGCCCGGCGGATGACCCGGCGTTGGGCGAGCCCGTTGGGCGCGGTCAGGCCGTTGGAGGCGCCGTCCTGGTTGACCGCCGAGCCGCGGATCACCGCGAGCACGGGATGACCGTTTCGCCGGGCGTCGGACAGCCGCTCCAGGAGCAGCAGGCCGGCACCCTCCGACCAGGCGGCCCCGTCGGCGCCCTCGCCGAAGGACTTGCAGCGGCCGTCCGGGGACAGGCCCCGCAGCCGGGAGAAGCCCACGAACGGTGCCGGTGTCGCCATCACCGCCACACCCCCGGCGAGCGCCAGGTCCGACTCCCCGGACCGCAGCGACCGGCACGCCAGGTGCAGCGCGACCAGCGACGAGGAGCAGGCCGTGTCCACGGTCAGGGCGGGGCCGTCGAGGCCCAGGGTGTACGAGATCCGCCCGGAGAGCGCACCGGCGGAGGTACCCACCGGGAGCAGCCCCTCCAGTTCTCCGGACGGGTCGGTCGCGCCGGTCGCGTAGTCGTGGTACATGGCGCCGGTGAACACACCGGTACGGCTGCCGCGCAGCGTCAGCGGATCGATCCGGGCCCGCTCCACCGCCTCCCAGGCGAGCTCCAGCAGCAGCCGCTGCTGCGGGTCGGTGGCGAGCGCCTCCCGCGCCGACATGCCGAAGAACCCGGCGTCGAAGTGGGCGGCGTCGCGCAGGAAGCCGCCCTCGCGGGCGTAGGAGGTGCCCGGGTGCTCCGGGTCGTCGTCGAAGAGGGTGTCCAGAGGCCAGCCGCGGTCGGTGGGGAACCCCGACACGGCGTCCACGCCGTCGGCCAGCAGCGCCCACAGGGCCTCGGGGGAGGTGGTGTCCCCGGGCAGCCGGCAGGACATGCCCACGATCGCCACGGGCTCGTCGCCGGTCACCGGGCCGGGCGGCCGTTCCTCGTCCCGGCCGTTCAGCCCGGCCAGTTCCCGGGCGAGGGCGGCCGGGGTCGGGAAGTCGAAGGCCACCGCGGCGGGCAGGGGAAGCCCCGTGGCCTCGGTGAGCGCGTTGCGCAGCCGCACCGCGGCCACCGAGTCGAGGCCGTGCGCGCGGAACGTGACGTCCGGCCCGATGGGTTCCGTACCGTCCGCGTCCCCCGCGCCGAGCACCTCGGCGACCGCGGCGACGACCAGGTCGAGGGCCGTGCGCGGGTCCGGGCGGGGCGCGTCGGCGG
>NZ_NCTE01001016.1 GCF_002114215.1 Streptomyces sp. 13-12-16
CGCTGGCCCAGCTGCTGGGCGCGGTGGCGGCCACGACCTTCCGGCCGCTGCTGCTCGCGGTCGCCGCGGTGACCGTGCGCCGGGCCCCGGAGGTCCGCCGTCCGGCCCACCCGGTCCGCCGTACCGCCACGGCCCGCGCCCTGCTCCTCGCGCACTCCCTGGGACGGCGCGGACCGCCCTGCTCCGTCGCCTTCGCCTGAGGCGGCCCCGCCTCAGGCGAACCCCCCGAGCACCAGCACCCCCATACGTATCCCGCACACGACACGACCGTGTGCGTCCCCCGTGGAGACATCACCATGAGCAAGCGGAACAGCCAGGCGGCGAAGAATGCGGCCCGGGAGCGGCTGCGCGTGGAGCGCGAGCGCCAGGCGAAGAAGGCGAAGGTCAGGCGGCAGCTCATCGTCGCCGCCTCGGTGGTCGGCGTGCTGGCCGCGGCCGGCGGCATCGGCTACGCGGTCGTCCAGGCCAACAAGCCCGACTACTGGGAGTCCGCGAAGGACGCCAAGCTCGTCAAGCCGGCCAACACCAGCGGCGAGAACGGCACGACCGTCGTCATCGGCGAGTCCGGCGCGAAGAAGACCCTGGAGCTGTACGAGGACCCGCGCTGCCCGGTCTGCGCCTCCTTCGAGCAGACGGTCGGCAAGACCATCGAGAAGGACGTCGAGGACGGCAAGTACAAGATCCGCTTCATAGGCGCCTCGTTCCTCGACCGCGGCCTGAGCGGTGAGGGCTCCAAGAACGCCCTGAGCGCCCTGGGTGCCGCGCTGAACGTCGGCCCCGACGCGTTCCTCGCCTACAAGAGCGCGCTCTACTCGGCCGAGTACCACCCCGAGGAGTCGGACGACAAGTTCGCGGACGACGCGTACCTGATCAAGATCGCCAACACGGTCGACGCCCTGAAGGACAACAAGGAGTTCCAGGCGGACGTGAAGGACGGCACCTACGACAAGTGGGCGCTGGAGATGTCCGACGTGTTCGACGACACCGAGGGCGTCCAGGGCACCCCGACGCTGATGATGGACGGCAAGAAGCTCACCGGCTCCGATGGGCAGAACGCGCCCATGACGGTGGACGAGTTCACCACGGCCGTCGACAAGGCGCTCAAGGCCTGACCCCCGGCCGGCCGACGGCACGCCGAAGAGCGGGCGAACTTTCGCGAGTTCGCCCGCTCTTGCGTGTACCTGTCAGTAACCTGATCGGCTGTGACCAGTCGACACAGATCATCCGAGAGCGCCGTCCCCGCCACCGCGGAGACCGGCTTCCCGTCCCCGCGCCGCCGTACGGTCGTCAGGGCTGCAGCCGCCACCGCGGTGCTGGCCGGACCGCTCGCCGCCGCCCTCCCCGCGCGTGCCGCGACCGCGCAGGCGCCCGCCTTCCTGCACGGCGTCGCCTCCGGCG
>NZ_NCTE01001017.1 GCF_002114215.1 Streptomyces sp. 13-12-16
CGGAGCGCTCGGCCCGGCGCAGGGTCACCTCGTCCAGGCGGGCGCCCATGCCCGCGTCGCCCGCCCACAGGTTCCAGGCCAGGGACGTCGCCGCGAGGCCCTGGGCGGCGCGGTGGGCGGCCAGCGCGTCGAGGAAGGCGTTGGCGGCGGCGTAGTTGCCCTGGCCCGGCGCGCCCAGGGCTCCGGCCGCGGACGAGAACAGCACGAACGCGGCCAGCGGGAGGTCGCGGGTCAGTTCGTGGAGGTGCCAGGCGCCGTCGGCCTTGCCGTGGAAGACGGCGCGGACCTGCTCGGGGGTGAGTGTTCCGGCCAGTCCGTCGTCGACGACCCCGGCGCAGTGGACGACACCGGTCAGCGGGTATCCTTCGGGGATCGCCGCGAGCAGGGCGGTCAGGGCCTCGCGGTCGGCGACGTCGCAGGCGGCGACGGTCACTTCGGCGCCCAGTTCGGCGAGTTCGGCGGTCAGTTCGGCGGCGCCGGGACCGTCCGGGCCGCGCCGCCCGGTGAGCAGCAGGTGCCTGACGCCGTGCCGGCGGACGAGGTGGCGGGCGACGATGCCGCCCAGGCCTCCGGTGCCGCCGGTGACGAGTACGGTGCCGTCCGGGTTCCAGTCGCCGGGCCGCGGGTCGTCCGGCACGGGTGTGCGGGCCAGCCGCGGTACGAGCACCGCGCCGTCGCGCAGGACCAGTTGCGGTTCCCCGCAGGACAGGGCGGCGCGCAGTTCGTGTTCGGGCGCGTCGTGGTCCGCGCCGACCAGTACGAACCGTCCGGGGTTCTCGGCCTGTGCGGAGCGCACCAGGGCCCAGAGGGGGGCGAGTGCCGGGTCGTCCGGCGCGTCGCGCGTGACGATCGCCAGTCGGGTGTCGTCACGCAGCGCGTCCTGGATGAGCCGCAGGGCGTGCAGCGTCGCCGTCCGTGCCGCCTCGACCGGGGAGCCGGGGAAGGAGTCCGGGACGAACGCCAGGTGGAACTCCCGGGCCGCGGCGTCCGGTTCGGACGGGGCCTGGACCCTGGCCCATTCAAGGTGCAGCAGCGAGCCGTCCCGCGCGCCGGACGGCCGTACGCCGTCCATCGCCACGGGCCGCTGGACGAGCGAGCGGACGGTGGCGACCGGTGCGCCGGTGGTGTCCGCGAGTTCGACGGAGATCTCGTCCGGGGCCGTCCGGACGAGGTGCACGCGTACGTCCGTGGCGCCGGCGGCGTGCAGTTCGACGCCGCGCCAGGCGAACGGGAGACGCACCCGGCCCTCGTCCTCGGGCCCCTCGGCGGCGTGCAGGGTGGCGTCCAGCAGGGCGGGGTGCAGGCCGAACCGCTCGCCGCCCGCGTCGTCGAGGGCGGCCTCGGCGAAGACCTCGTCCCCGCGCCGCCAGGCGGCCCGGACCCGCTGGAACGCCGGTCCGTAGCCGTATCCCTGAGCGATGTGGCGCTCGTAGAGGCCGGCGACGTCGATCGGCTCGGCGTCGGCCGGCGGCCACTGGGTGAACACGGACGTGTCGGCCGCGGGGCCCTGACCGTGTCCGGCGAGCACTCCGCTGGCGTGCCGGGTCCAGTCCTCCTCGCTCTGTGCGGGGCGGGAGTGGATCTCGACGGTGCGGCGGCCCGTCGTGTCGAGTGCGCCGACGACGACCTGGACCTCCGCACCGGAGTCCGTGGTCAGTGCCAGCGGTGTCTCCAGGGTGAGTTCCTCCACCGCGGCGCAGCCCGCCTCGTCCCCCGCCCGGACGGCCAGTTCGACCATTCCGGTGCCGGGCACGAGGACGGCCCCCGCGATGACGTGGTCGGCCAGCCACGGCTGTGACCGGGTGGACAGCCGGCCCGTCAGGACCAGGGTGTCGGTGCCCGCGAGGCCGACGGCGGTGTCGAGCATCGGGTGCCCGATCGTGCCCGGCGTGTTCCCGGCGTCCAGCCAGTAGCGCTTGCGCTGGAACGCGTAGGTGGGCAGCGGGATCCGGCGGGCGCCCCGGCCGTCGAAGAAGCGGTCCCAGTCGACGGGAAGGCCGCGGGCGTGCGCCAGGCCGAGCGCGGTGACGGCCTGGCGCTCCTCGTCGTGCCCGTCGCGCAGCAGCGCGGCGAACGCGGCGTCGGCGCCGTCGTCGGTGAGGCAGTCGCGGCCCATCGCCGACAGGACGGCGTCGGGGCCCAGTTCCAGGTACGTGGTGACGCCGTCGGCCTCCAGCCGGCTCATGCAGTCGGCGAACCGCACGGGCTCGCGCACGTGCCGCACCCAGTGGTCGGCGTCGAAGCCGGTGACGGGTTCGCCGGTCAGGTTGGACACGACGGGGATGCGCGGCGGCAGGTGGGTGACGGTCTCGGCGACCCGGCGGAAGTCGTCGAGCATCGGGTCCATCAGCGGTGAGTGGAAGGCGTGCGAGACCCGCAGGCGCTTGGTCCTGCGTCCCTGCTCGGCGAAGCGTGCCGCGACGGCGAGGACGGCGTCCTCCTCTCCGGAGAGCACGATCGCGGACGGCCCGTTGACGGCGGCGATGCCCACCCGTTCGGTCAGGTACGGGGCGGCCTCCGTCTCCCGCGCCTGTACGGCGACCATGGCCCCGCCCTCGGGGAGCTCGTCCATCAGCGTGCCGCGGGCGCCGACCAACAGGGCGGCGTCGGCGAGGGTCATGACCCCGGCGACGTGCGCGGCGGCGATCTCGCCGATGGAGTGTCCGGCGAGCAGGCCGGGCGTGACGCCCCAGGACTCCAGCAGCCGGAACAGGGCCACCTCGACGGCGAAGAGCGCGGCCTGCGCGTACCGGGTCCGGTTCAGCAGGGCGGCCCGCGGTGAGCCGGGTTCGGCGAACAGCACCTCGCCCAGGGGTTCGTCGAGGTGGAGGTCGAGGTGGTCGGCGGCCTCCTGCAGTGCCTGCGCGAACACCGGGAAGGCGCGCACGAGTTCGCGGCCCATGCCGGGGCGCTGGCTGCCCTGGCCGGTGAACAGGAACGCGGTCCGGCCCGTGGCCAGCGTCGTCCCGGTGTGCAGTCCGGGTGCGGTGGTGCCGGCGGCGAGGGCGGTCAGGGTGCGGCGCAGCTCCTCGCGGTCGGCCGCGACGACGGTGGCGCGGTCGCGCAGTGCGGCGCGCGTGGTGGCGGCCGAGTACGCGATGTCCAGCGGGGACGCCTCGTCGACGGTCCGCAGGAGCCGTTCGGCCTGACCGCGCAGCG
>NZ_NCTE01001018.1 GCF_002114215.1 Streptomyces sp. 13-12-16
CGCTGCGCGGCGGGGGAGAGGTGCCGCCGCTGCTGCGCGGCCTGATCCGGGCCCGCCGCCGCGCCGTGCGCACCGGCTCCGGGGCCGCACTCGGCCTCACCCAACGGCTGTCCCGGCTCGACGCGGAGGCCCGCACCGAGACCGTCACCGACCTGGTGCGCGCCCAGGCGGCCGCCGTCCTCGGACACGCCTCCGCCACCGACATCGACCCCGAACGCGCCTTCCAGGACCTCGGCTTCGACTCCCTGACCGCAGTCGAACTGCGCAACCGGCTCGCCGCCGTCACCGGCCTGCGCACCTCGGCCACCGTCGTCTTCGACCACCCCACGGTCTCCGCGCTCGCCGCCCACCTGCTGGAGGAACTGACCGGCGGCGCCGAAGCGGACGCGCCCGCCGCCGCCCCGACCGCCACCGCCGACGACCCGATCGTCATCGTCGGAATGAGCTGCCGCTACCCCGGCGGCGTCGACTCCCCCGACGACCTGTGGCGCCTGGTCACCGAGGGCACCGACGCGGTCGGCGGCCTGCCCGTCAACCGCGGCTGGGACCTGGACGCCCTGTACCACCCGGACCCCGACCACCCCGGCACCTCGTACACCCGCCACGGCGGATTCCTGCACGACGCGGGCGACTTCGACCCGGGCTTCTTCGGCATGAGCCCCCGCGAGGCGCTGGCCACCGACTCCCAGCAGCGGCTGCTCCTTGAGGCGTCCTGGACCGCCGTGGAGCACGCCGGCATCGACCCGGTCTCCCTGCGCGGCAGCCGCACCGGCGTCTTCGCCGGCGTGATGTACAGCGACTACTCCGCCACCCTCACCGACGAGCGCTTCGAGGGCCACCAGGGCAGCGGCACCGCGCCCAGCATCGCCTCCGGACGGGTCTCCTACGCCCTCGGCCTGGAGGGGCCGGCGGTCACCGTCGACACCGCCTGCTCCTCCTCCCTGGTCGCCATGCACTGGGCGATGCAGGCCCTGCGCTCCGGCGAGTGCTCCCTCGCCCTGGCCGGCGGCGTCACCGTGATGTCCACGCCGACCTCCCTGATCGAGTTCTCCCGCCAGCGCGGCCTGGCACCCGACGGCCGCTGCAAGGCCTTCTCCGACGACGCCGACGGCGTCGGCTGGTCCGAGGGCGTCGGCGTCCTGGTCCTGGAACGCCTCTCCGACGCCCGCCGCAACGGCCACCGCGTCCTGGCCGTGGTGCGTGGCTCCGCGGTCAACCAGGACGGCGCCTCCAACGGCCTGACCGCCCCCAACGGCCCCTCCCAGCAGCGCGTCATCCGCCAGGCCCTCGGCTCCGCCGGACTGACCCCCGCCGACGTGGACGCCGTCGAGGCGCACGGCACCGGCACCACGCTCGGCGACCCGATCGAGGCGCAGGCCCTGCTCGCCACCTACGGCCAGGGCCGTGACCCCGAACGCCCCCTGCTGCTCGGCTCGGTGAAGTCGAACCTGGGTCACACCCAGGCCGCTGCGGGCGTCGCCGGCGTGATCAAGATGGTCATGGCGATGCGCCACGGCGAACTGCCCCGCACCCTGCACGCCGACCGCCCCTCCCGTCACGTCGACTGGGAGTCCGGCGCGGTCGCGCTCCTCCAGGAGCACACCGCCTGGCCCGAGA
>NZ_NCTE01001019.1 GCF_002114215.1 Streptomyces sp. 13-12-16
ACGCCGACGAGGTAGGGCGCGGACGGGCCGGTGAGGGCGGCGAGCGCCTCGTCGGGCGAGGCGGGCGGGCCGTCCGGGACGGCGGCCCCGTGGGAGAGGGACACGGCCGTCAGCCCTCCAGGACCGTACGCAGGTCCCACAGGGTGCGCCAGGTGGCGGAGCCCTGCTCGGCACGGCGCCGGACGGGACCGTCCCAGTAGCCGCGCAGCCGGGCGGCGTCGGCGGGGTCGTCCTTGCGGACCACGCCGAGCAGATGGCCGGGCAGCAGTCCGAGGACGTCGCGGTCGCCCGGGAAGTAGGCCGCCGCGAGGGCGAGCGCGCCGGCGACGGACACGGCCTCGGCGGTGCTCATCACCGTCGACGGCCGTTCCACCTCCCAGCCCTCCGCCGACCGGCCCTCGCGCAGGTCCCGGAACGCGGTGACCAGGGCCTCCAGCACGGCGTCGTCGACCTGGAACGGCGCCCCCGCGCGTTCCACGGACGCCCGCGCCTGGCCGCGCACCAGCGCGGTCTCCGCGTCGAGGTCGCCGATGGGACCGACGGTCTCGAAGTTGAAGCGGCGCTTGAGGGCCGCGGACATCTCGGAGACGCCCTTGTCGCGGAGGTTGGCGGTGGCGATGAGGTTGAAGCCGGGCGCCGCGTGCGCCAGCGCGTCCTCGGTGCCGGCCAGTTCGGGTACGGCGATGCGCCGTTCGGAGAGCAACGACACCAGCGAGTCCTGCACTTCGGGCAGGCAGCGGGTGACCTCCTCGACGCGGGCGATCGCGCCCCGGGACATGGCGGTCAGGACGGGGGACGGCACGAGCGCCTGGCGGGTGGGGCCCTGGGCCAGCAGCAGCGCGTAGTTCCAGCCGTACTTGAGCTGGTCCTCGGTGGTGCCGGCGGTGCCCTGCACGACCAGGCCGCTGGTGCCGCACACGGCGGCGGAGAGCAGCTCCGACAGCATCGACTTGGCGGTGCCGGGTTCGCCGACGAGCAGCAGACCGCGCTCGCCGGCGAGGGTCACCACGCACCGCTCGACCAGTGCCCGGTCGCCGACGAACTTGTCCTCGATCACCATGCGGTGCGGGACTCCGTCGGGTGCCCCGGCGCCGTCGGGGAGCTTCAGGGCCCGGCCCCCGCTGCCCATGACGAACGTGACGACCGCGCGCGGGCTGAGCCGCCAGGCGGGCGGGCGCGGCCCGTCGTCGTGGGCGGCGAGGAAGGCGAGTTCGGTGGCGTACCGGTCCTCGGGCGGGACGATCTGGCGGGCCGGGGAGGGGGACGGGGCGGTGGTCATCGGCGCGGGTTCTTCCGGGTGCGGGTGGACGGTGGTCATCGGCGGCGGCCCTTGCGGGTGGCGCGGGTGGTGAGTTCCTCGTAGGCGGGTGCGTCGCCGGCGCGGACGCGGTCCCAGGCCCGCGTGAACAGCTCGGGCACCGGCAGCAGCGGTACCGCGTGGGTGCGGTCGTGGATCGGGTAGAGGCCCTGCTTCCAGGTCTCCACCGGCAGGGCGGGGGACTTCAGGTCCAGCCAGCCGCACGGCAGGAAGAGGGTGCGTCCGGCGCGGGCCCGCTTCGCCTCGACGACCAGGCCGGTGGCGGCCAGTTCGGCGCGGGCCTTCTTCGCGCGGGCGGGCTTCCAGCCGGTCCAGCGGGCGCGGTTGCGGTCCGTCGGGTCGGGCAGGGCCAGCAGTTGCAGGTAGAGCGCGGCCGCGTCCTCGCCCAGCCCGTGGGCTTCGGCGACCTCGGTGACCAGGCCGGGCACGCTCAGGGTGGGGTCCTGGGCGTAGCCGGTGGGTCCCGCGGGATCCGTTCCGGCCGCGAGGGCGCGGGCGAGTTCGTCGCCCAGGACGGTCCGCAGCGCCTGCATGCCGTCGCGCCGCCCGGCTCCGACGATTCCCTCGATCAGTCCGAACAGGGGGTCGTCCACCGCGGTGAGGGCGCTCGTGCGGACCAGGACGGCCTCCTGGTCCCGGTACCAGGGGCGCAGTACCAGCGCCTCGCCGACGGGTGTCAGTCCGTGCGCGTCGGCGCCGCCGGTGGCGGGCAGTCCGTACGCCTTGCGCAGTTCGACGGCGGTCGGCGTGCCCTTCTCGGTCCACTCCAGGCCGAGGTCGAGCAGCAGTGCGGGGTCGGCGACGCGGCGGCGCAGCGCGGTGAGTCCTCCGGGGAGGACGGCGCGCAGGGGGTGTCCGTACGGCAGGGAGTAGGCGAGTCCGGCCAGGGCGGCCACGGCGCGCGTCAGGTTGTGCCGGCCGGGCAGGGCCCAGGGGTCCTCCGCCACGAGGTTGCCGTCCTTGTCGGGGCGCTGCACGGTGGTGCGGCTGATCCAGGGGGTGCGGTGCGGGTTGAGCACTTCCTCGGCGGAACCGGTGGGCAGCCCTGCCAGGGAGAGCTCTCCGGCGAGGTCCTCGGGCAGGCGCACGACCCCGTCGAGGCGCTCGTCCCACACGCGGCCCGCCGCGTCCGTGTCCGGTCCGGCGGTCCACAGGTCACCGGGGTTCTCGGGGAGGAGCGCGCCGATGAGCGCCAGCCGGTCGCCGGCCTCCAGGGAGTCCAGCAGCGCGTCGCCGAGCTGCTTCTGACGTGGTTTCAGGCCGGTGGCGGCGATCACCTCGTCGGTGAGCTGCGACGGCCGCCCGGCGAGCAGCAGGGCCGCCTGCACCGGGCCCAGCCCGTCCCGCGTGGCGGCGGTCAGGGCGGCGGGCGCTTCCGGCTGCCAGGGCGCGGCACCCTTGTCCCGGACCAGGCGGGTGACGGCGGCCAGCGCGTCCGCCGGGAACACCGGCGGGGGGG
>NZ_NCTE01001020.1:0-33545 GCF_002114215.1 Streptomyces sp. 13-12-16
AGGCGGGCCGGGGCGGTTCGGCCGAACCGGCCGGGGAGCGGTTCACCACGCCGCCCCCCGGCGTCGCGCCCCAGCCCCTGTGGCACAAGTCGGTGGCGGAGGACAGCACCAGTGCGCTCGTGCCGCTGCTCACCCACGAAGGCCTCCTGCTGATCAGTGGTGATCCGCTCGTCGCCTACGACGTGAGGACGGGCAAGGCCCGTTGGTCGAAGAAGGAGGCGTGCCGCCCGGGAGAGCCCCTTCTCTTCCACGACGGCAAGGTGTTCCTGGCCGACGGCGGCTACGACGGAGTGCTCGTCGCCCTCGACGTGAAGACCGGCGAGGAGGTCTGGCGGAGCCGGCTGGGCAAGTCCCTGTCGGTCGATTCCGCCATCGCCGTCGACGACGAGAACGTCTACGTCACGGCCGAGGACTTCGGCGAGTCCAGGAGCGCCACGGAGTACCGCACGGCCGTGGCCGCCGTCAGCCACACCACCGGCAGGAAGACGTGGCTGCAGAGACGGGACTGGGGTACCAAGGACTACGACGTCCAGGGCAGTGTCTCCGGCAAGCACCTGGTGTACGCCGACTCCAACCGCAACCTCACGGTGCGGGACACCGCCACGGGTGCGCAGTTGTGGACCAGGAAGATCGGTGAGGACTGGACCTGGCAGCCCACGGTCGCGGGCGGCCTCGTCTTCCTGCCGGGCGACGAGCTCACGGCCCTCGACGCCGACACGGGCGACACCCGCTGGACCCTGTCCTCCAACGGCCGCCGGGCCTTCCGCAACCCCTCGGTGATCGACGGCGTGCTGTACGTCAGCGACTACGACGACGGTGTCTGGGCGGTGGACGCCAAGACGGGCGAGCGGACCTGGCTCTGCGACGACCTGGAAGCCAACGGCCCGGAGACGTTCCTGCGCGCCGGCTCCTCCTTGTACGGGGCGACCGGCGGCCTGTCCGGCGGTGGCGTCGTCGCACTGGAAGCCCGGACCGGCAAGGTCCGCTGGGTCTACGACGACAACAAGGACAACGGCGAACCGTGGCAGGTGACCGCCTCCGGCAACCGGCTGCTGGTCACCCACGGGCCGGAGATCTACGCTCTGCCGGCCGTCTGACGCCCGGGTATCAGGACGCGACCTCCGGACGCGCAGGGGACCGACCGCCACCGGTCCCCGTCAGGCGAAGCAACGAACGTGGCCGCAGGGGCCGACGGGGAGGATGAACCACCATGCAGATGCTGGTCACGGTCGTACGGGAGGGCGGTGAGCCGCAGGACGTCGTCGTCACCACGGACGACACCGCCACGGCGGGCGACGTCGCGGAGGCACTGGCGACCGCCCTCGGTGAACCCGGTCGCCCGGCGGGTGCGTCCGGCAACGTGGTCTCCCTGCCCGGCACGTCGCAGGCCCTCCCGTACGGCCACGGCGCGGTGGCCGCCGGCGCGCCGTTGCTGTGGGCCGACGGCGAGCGCTGCGATCCCTCCGCGCCGGCCACGGCCGTCCTGCAGGACGGCATGAGGGTCTCGGTCGACGACTCGATAGGCCCGTTGCTGCGCAAGGGCGAGCCGGTCGGACAGTACGAGCTGAGAGTGGCCGGCGGTCCCGCTTCCGGGCGCGTGGTCCGGCTGGGGATCGGGGCGGCCACGGTCGGTGCCGCCCCCACGTGTTCGCTGCCCCTGACGGACACGTCGCTGCCGCCGGTCGCCCTCAGGATCACGATCGACATGAAAGGCGGCGTCACGCTCGCTCCCGAGAACGGGGCCGGGGTCCTGCTCGACGACGAGCCGGTGACGGCCGGTGGTCCGTGGCCGCTGGGCGGCGTCGTCCGGGTCGGTGACTCACTGCTCGTACTCGACCGCGTGACCGAGCCGGACGCCCACCTGTCCCCGATGAGCGAGGGCGGACTCGCCTACAACCGGCCACCCCGCCTGTCCCCGCTGCGGCCCCGGCGGCGGCTGGTGGTGCCGGTACCGCCCACCAAGGGGGACCGGGCGCGCTTCCAGTTCATCATGGCGTTCATGCCCATGCTGTTCGGCATCGGCATGTACTTCCTCACCAAGCAGATCTACATGCTGCTCTTCTGCCTGATGAGCCCGCTGATGATGATCGCCCAGTGGATCAGCGAGAACCGGGAGGGCAAGAAGCAGCACAAGACCTCCGTCAAGCAGTACAAGAAGGACCTCGCCGCCCACGAGGCGGAACTCGCCGCCCTCGGAAAGGAGGAGCAGCGGGCCCGCCGCGTGGACGGCCCCGACCCGGCCGAGATCCTGCTGTTCGCCACGGGACCGCGCCGCCGGCTGTGGGAACGCCGGCTCACCGACCCGGACGCCCTGCAGCTGAGGGTCGGTTCCGGCAGCCTTCCGTCCGACGTCGAGCTCGTCCTGGGGCGCGGCGGCTCCCTGTACGACGAGGAGCGCCCCGAGCCCCCCGTCCTCCCGGACGTCCCCGTCACCCTCCCCTTCACCGAACTCGGGGTGGTCGGCATCGCCGGGGACCGGGCCCGTGCGCTGGCCACCGCCCGCTGGCTCGGCGTCCAGGCGGCGGTGCTGCACAGCCCCCGGGACCTCTCCCTCGTGACACTCACGTCCACTCCGCACGCCGGCGCCGACTGGCACTGGGTGCACTGGCTGCCCCACACCAGCCCCGACCAGGGGCAGGACTGCGTCGCTCTGGTCGGCTTCGACTCCGAGGGGATCACCCGCCGCGTCAACGAGCTCCTCAACGAGCTCGCCCGGCGCAAGGCGTCCCGTGAGCAGAACAACATGACGGGCCAGCTGTACCCGGACCCCAACGTCCTGCTGATCCTCGACGGGGCCCGCCTGCTGCGCCGGGTGCCCGGCGTGCCGCAACTGCTCGCCGAAGGACCCCAGTACGGCATCCTCGCCCTGTGCCTCGACGAGGACGAGCGCTTGCTGCCGGAGGAGTGCAAGGCCGTCGTCGTCTGGTCCCCCGATGCCGCACACCACGTCCGGGTACGCGGCCACGGGCTGGAGGCCGCGGGGGAAGTCCTGGCCGACCAGGTCACGCCGGAGTGGTGCGAGCTGCTCGCCCGTTCCCTCGCCCCCGTCCGGGACGTCAGCCGGGACGACGCGGGCAGCGCCCTGCCGACGTCGGCAAGGCTGCTGACCCTGCTGGGCATGCCGGACCCGACCGGGGTGGACGTCGAACGGATCTGGCGGGCGGGCGGTTCCACCACGGCGGCCCCCGTCGGCATCGCCGCGGACGGACCCTTCGTCCTGGACATCCGGCGGGACGGACCGCACGCGCTGGTCGCGGGAACCACGGGTGCCGGTAAGTCGGAGCTCCTGCAGACCATCATCACCTCGCTGGCCGTCGCCAACCGCCCCGACGCCCTCAACTACGTACTCATCGACTACAAGGGCGGCAGCGCGTTCATGGACTGCGCCCGGCTGCCGCACACGGTCGGCATGGTCAGTGACCTCGACGCCCACCTCACCGAACGTGCCCTCGCCTCCCTCGCCGCCGAACTGCACCGCAGGGAGAAGATCCTCTTCGACGCCGCCGCCAAGGACATCGAGGACTACAACGACACCCGCAAGCTCCGCCCCGAGCTGGAGCCCATGCCCCGACTGGTCCTGGTGATCGACGAGTTCGCCTCTCTGGTCGCCGAACTACCCGACTTCATCGCGGGCCTGGTCGACATCGCCCGCCGGGGCCGCTCGCTCGGCGTGCACCTGGTCCTGGCCACCCAGCGTCCCGCCGGTGTCGTCAGCGCGGACATCCGCGCCAACACCAACCTGCGGATCGCGCTGCGGGTGACGGACGCCTCCGAGTCCATCGACGTCATCGAGGCCCCGGACTCGGGCGCCATCGCCAAGTCCACGCCGGGCCGGATGTACGTGCGCTCCGGTGCGCAGTCCCTGGTCGGGGTGCAGTCGGCCCGCATCGGTGGACGACGCCCCGCCACGGGTGGGACAGGCCCGAAGGCGACGCTGCTGCCGCTGCCCTGGAACGCGTACGGCCGCCCGCTGCCCAAGCGGGCCGAGGCCGAGGACGACGGCACCATGGTCACCGACCTCGCCGTCCTCGTCGACGCGGTGCGGGACGGTGCCGCACGCATGGGCTTCGGCGAACAGCGCAGCCCTTGGCTGCCGCCCCTGTCCGAGCAGGTCACCCTGGACGGACTCACCGCGTACGGCGCGGAGCCCACCCCGGGTGAGGCGACGGACGTGGCCCCGATCCCGTACGGCCTGATCGACCTGCCGGCCAAGCAGTCCCGTACGCCGCTGTCGCTGGACCTGGTGCACGGCGAGCACACCATGCTGCTCGGCGGTGCCCGCTCCGGCCGTTCGACCGCCCTGCGGACGCTGGCCGGCTCGCTGGCCCGCACCACGTCCCCGCACGACGTGCACCTGTACGGCATCGACTGCGGCTCGAACGCGCTGCTGCCCCTGATGCGGCTGCCGCACGTGGGTGCCGTGGTGACGCGTGACGAGCCGGACCGTGTCCGGCGCCTCATCGAGCGCCTGCTGGCGGAGATCGCCCGGCGGCAGCAGCTGCTCGCCATGGAGGGCGCGTCCAGTGCCGCCGAACAGCGGGCGACCGCCGCCCCCGAGGACCGCCTCCCCTGGATGGTGCTCCTGCTGGACGGCTGGGAGGGCTTCGCCTCCACCTTCGAGAGCTACAACTACGGCCAGTTGATCGAGGCGGCCCAGCGCATCTTCCGTGAGGGCTCCGCGGTGGGCCTCAAGGTCGTCATGACCGCCGACCGCAGCGGTCTGAGCGGCCATGTCTCGTCCGCCTTCGCCGACCGCCTGGTGCTGCGCTTCGCCGACCCGAACGACTACTCCACGGCGGGGCTGCAGGCTCGCGAGGTTCCGAAGAACATGCCTCCGGGACGGGCGTTGCGCATCACCGACACGGGCGTCGACGAGTCCCAGATCGGCCTGCTCGCGGACGACCCGGCCGGCCAGGCGCAGGTGCGGGCGTTGCGTGAGATCGCGGAGGAGTCGGCAGCCCGCCACGGCCGGATCCCGGCCGGCCGACGCCCCATGCGGGTGGATGCGCTGCCGTCCCGCATCACGGTGTCCGAGGCGCTCGCCCTCGATCCGGACTTCGCTCCGCCGTCCCCGCTCTGGGCGCTGATCGGCGTCGGCGGCGACGAACTCCAGCCGGTCGGCGTCGACCTGGAGGAGAACGGACCGGGCTTCGTCATCGCGGGCCCGCCGAAGTCCGGCCGCTCCACACTCCTGGTGGCCGCCACGGAGACACTGCTGCGCTCCGGCACACCGGTGGTCCTGGTCGCCCCACGCCGCTCACCGCTGCGCGAGCTGGAAGGCCGGGACGGCGTCCTGGGCCTGCTGAACGCGGACAGCCGCGAGGACGACCTGGACGAACTGGTGGACAAGGCGTCCGGCGGCTCCTACGTCGTGGTCGTCGACGACGCGGAACTCCTCTACGACACCCGCCTCGACGAGGCCCTGGAAACCGTCGTCCGCAAGGGCGCCGACGGCGGCATCGGCCTCATCGCGGCCGGCTCCACCGACAGCCTCTCGGGCCAGTACCGCGGCTTCGCGGTAGAGGCCCGCAAGTCCCGCAACGGCCTGCTCCTGACACCCCAGAGCCCATCGGAGGGCGAACTCTTCGGCATCCGCCTCCCGTCCAACAGCGGCGGCGGCCCGGCGGGAAGCGGACTGTTCGTGGCAGGGGGGTCGTTCATGCCGGTTCAGGCGGTGATGAACGGGTGAGGGTTCGTACGAGGTAGCTGCGGGCCCCAGCCGGTGTGGCTGGGGCCGCAGCGTTTGTTCGGTGACGGTGGCTAAGGCTTGGTGAGGCGGGCGGTCGTGGAGCCGGGGTTCTGGGGACCACTTGAGCCGAGAAGGGGGTGATCCGGCCAGGAAGTGCGCAGAATCCAGCGGCGTCGGACCACGACTGCGATGAACAAGCCGAAGGTGAACAGGGCCAAGGCGGAGGTGCCGTACGCCGGCAGGTTGGGGGGAGGGGAGGTCACCCAACTGCGGGAAAGGACCCGGGACGGGTCTTCAGGGTCGTATGTGACCAGCAGCACATCGTCGGCACGGAGATCGGGGAGCATTCCGGCGTACTCGGAGAGATTGAACTCCTTCCCTGAATTCTCGCCCTGGATGTACCTCAATTTCACGTACTTGGGCTTGCTGTCCGAGCCGGTTACCGTCGCCGCGACGGTAACTCCGTTGGCACGCAGGTCATGCACGAGGGAACGCGCTGGGATCCAGAAGAAGAGCGCCATCCCGAGGCACAGCAGGAACATGCCGAGAGCGGCGGTGATGAGCCGTCGCTGAGGAAGCTCCGGACGTGGCGTGTACGCGGCGACTCTGGCAGCGTACTGCTGTGCCGCGGCGACATGTTGCGGCAACTGGTACTGATCGTTGCGGCGTTTGGATTTCTTCTTCCTGGCCATCACTGCTCCGCCTTATGAGAACCACCCGCCCACTGTCTTCTTGATGCTGGACGCGGTGTCACCGATCGCTTCGCCCGCGTCCTTCACCGCACCTGTGACCGCATTGACTGCTCTTCTTCCGGTTTCTTCCTTGAGCGCGTACGAGATTCCGTAACCGACGCCGAAACCCAGCACAACTCCGCCTGCGATGCCCCATCCGACGGGACCCCCCGCTGCTGCCACCACTGCCATCGTCCCCCAGGTAACACCTGTGCCCGCAGCCATTCCCCCGACATTGGCCGCGACGGCGACGTCCTTCTCCTCGCCGTGACCGATGTCCCATCCGATGGCGCCGAGGGTGAGAACCGTGCCCACCAGCGGCAGCTTGCCTCCCGCGTGGAGAGCCCGTCCGAAGAGCGTCGCCGAGCTGGGCGCTCGGAGGCCGGGAACCTTGCCGATCAGCCAGCTGCCACCGTCCGCGACGGAAGCCTCCAGCAAGCGGGAGAAGGATCCCATGCCGTACTTGGCGAGAATGCGTTCCGCCTCTCGAGCGGACTGCCTGGCGTTCCTGGCTGCCTGCCGGGTGTCCTTCTTGAACTTCCTCCGGTCTTCCGGCGACATGCTGTTGATGCGCTGCTGGTACAGCCGACTCGCTTCGTCGGAGAACTTCTGCGACCGTTCCCAGAAGTGCCCGGCGTACTTCGCCTGCATGCCCACGACGGAGGCCAGCAGCCCGGCCGTGTCGGACCACGTGTCCGCGGGATCGCCGAGCTTCTTCACAGCAGCCTGCGTGTGCTTCCACGCGACGGCCCAGAGGTCGGGATCGTCCCCCTGCATGAGCGCCCTGTTGAACACGGCGGTCGGCTCGTCCTCGCCGATGTCGCCGTGGAACAGGGCGACCGCCTTGGTGAAGCCCGGGGCAGGCGGATCGGCGTCGACCGCCGTGGTGAAGGCGGAGCCGAACACCTTGGCGTCGCTCTCCGCCGTCGGTGTCCTGGTGGCGGCGACGGTCACCGGCAGGACCTTCAGCAAGGCGGGATCGAGCGCGGCGTAGAACGCCGAGGTGAAGTCCGGGTCCCCCTTGTGCGCGGCCAGCTCCTCCGCGATCCGGTGGAATTCCGCACCGGCCGTGTCAGGTCCGAGGCCGGCGGCCTCGTCGGCCTTCCCGGCGAGCCTCTTCCCCTTCTCCCTCGCCGCACCGATGGTCAGGACCGGCTCACGCAACCGGACCATGGCCCCGCCCCCGTGTTCCCTGGGATCCGTCTCCATCGCCGCTGCCAGAGCCTGCCTCCGGCGCAGCATGGGAAGCTCGTCGTCCACCCAGCCGGCGATCTTCCCGATCTCCGTCAGATGGGCCGTGTCCAGGCCGAACCTGTGAAACCTGGCGAGGTAAGAGGTTTTCGCACTGTGCAGCGCCTTGCTGCCGGATTCCAGGTCCTTGATGGTCCTCAGCAGGTTGTCCGGATTGATTCCGGAGAAATTCGGGTCGACCACCGGAGAATTCCTATTCCGCGCCCGTGGCGAGTCGAGGATCGACCAGTACGCTCAGGGCCCCCGAGCCCCTCAGCGCCCCCTCGACCTCGCCGGAGGGGAGGACGACCCAGGGCTGTTGCTCTCCCATCGCCTCGACCAGCAGGGACACCGACGTGAACGCGAGTGCGGTGAGCTGCTCCCGGCCGTCGGCACCGGTGATTGGTACGAGAGTCACCTCGACCGTGCCGTCGCCGGGAGGGGAACCGCTCATCGTGGGCAGGACGAGGTATTCGGAGGCCATTGGCTTAGATTATGAGGCGCTGAGAGCAGGAGCAATTCCGAGCGCGAGACGAAAGCCTGAAGGTAATATTTAATGACGGGATCCGAATCCACCGTTCCCAATCCCAGAAAGGCGGACCTGCAGAAGCTGCGTGGTGACCTGGCCAAGGAGGTGGAGAACCTCAAAAGGGCCCTCAAGAGGCCGGCCGAGGACATCGGGGGCGACAAGGTCTGGGTGGGGAAGAACGCCCGTGCCTGGCACCGCGAGCTGGAAGGGCGGCACCGGAAGCTGGGCGAACAGGTGGGCAGGTTGCTGCCGGTCATCGACGCGGCCATCCGGGACGAGCCCGAGAAGGTGCCGGCGGCGCAGGCCCGCTCGTACGGCTCGAGCGCCTGAGACGCCGCCGGGGCGCCGGGGCCACCCCTGAGGGGTGTGGTCCCGGCGCCCCGAGCGGCTGTGCACTCCGCGTGATCCGCCCTGGAATCAGGTGGCGCGCTCGATGTTGTCGGCGCTGGTGTTCGCGGACTTGCTGGCGTCGTTCAGCGTGTCGACCCACTTGTCGAACGTCGGCTTCACATCACGCCAGTCGTCCCGGAACCGGTCGGCCTTCGGGCCCTTCCAGTAGCTGGTGCTGTCTGCCGTGGCCGTCTGAAGGTCCTTGATCAGGAGCTGAAGGTCATGAGCCTTGCGAGCGTAGAGCTTCGACAACTCCCGGAGCCGTGTGAGATCTGCACCGCGATCCATGGTGATCCTCCCCGTGTCATCAGGAACAAGCGGACTATCCGTTTGCAACAGTGGACGCTATCGCACCACGGTCAGTTCCTGCCCGGCGCACAGGGGTTGGGGCCATACGGTGAACGACGTGTGTTCACCCGGCATGGACCGACGGGCGAGGGTCGAACGGAGCTCCGGGGGATGCGACCGTATCCTGACCGTCGGGACAGAGGGGGAGGCTGCTATGGCAAATCCTGACATTCAGGAACTTAACCAGCGGGCCGGTCAGCTGCGTTCGCTCGCCGACCACATCGACTCGCTCGTCGACGCCGCCAAGAACCACAGCACGACCGGCATGAAGTCCTGGGCGGGCCCCAACGCGGACGACGTACGGGGCAAGCTCAAGACCTGGCAGACGAAGTGCGGCACCGTCGCCAAGGCCCTGCGCGACGAAGCGCAGCGGTGCGCGCAGGACGCCAAGGACCTCCAGGACAAGAAGAAGTAGGGGCAGGAGCGCCGGCCGGCCCGCTACGCACTCGTTCGTGTGAGCTGTACCGCCTGTTCGGTGATCTGCGAGACCTCGAACAGCACCCCCGCGAACTCCACCGGATCGCCGACGCGTACGTCCTCGTACGCCGCGACCGGGATCGCCGCGCAGTTCGCGGCGATGCCGGCTGTGCCCGTGCCGGTGTCGAGGTACGAGACGGTGAGGGACAGGCCGGTCGGGAAGCGCTGGACGCCGCCGTTGCCGACGAGGGACAGTTTCTCGCCCTTGGGCGGGAAGCCGGCTGCCGCGGCGGCCAGGACGTCCTCGTTGGTGGTGAAGCACAGGGGCGCGTCCGCCGGCCCGCCCGCCGGCTTCATGGACTCGGGTGCTGCGGCGAGCGCGGCCTCGTCCTCGGCCGTCTTCGGTTCGAGGACGAGGCGGTAGGAGCAGATCTGCCGGACCGTGTAGGCGTGGCCGGAGACGGTGACGTCCGTCCCGGGCTCGACGGTCCACTCCTGTTGGCCGGACTCGTACCGCTCCCCCTCGCGCAGGGTCGCCGTACGGGTCGTGCCGTCGGCGTCGGCGGCGGCGTACTGCACGCCCCCGCCCCCCGGCAGCCGGAAGCCGCCGCCGCGCAGGACGTGCACCCCGTCCCGCGGCGCCTCGCCGACGCACACCGGCCCCTTGTCCTTGATGGCCGCCTGTGTGGTCGCGGGGGCCGTCGTGGACTCCTCGCCGCCCCCGCCGGACGACGATCCGCAACCGGCCAGCGTGAGCACGGCCAGCGCGGATCCTGCGATGAGGTACCTACTCACCGGCCTGTGCACCGGCTTCCTCCTCTGTCTTTTCGGGGACGCGTTCCAGGACGACGCGGGTCCGGTAGTCGACCTCCGTCACCCGCCAGGCGTCTCCGGTGATCTCCACCAGGCTTCCGGGAACCAGCTCGTCGTACTCGGCGATGAACTGCCCGTCGCGGTTGACCTGGATCCGGCCGTGCACCGACGGCTGGGCGAAGACCGTCGCCACGATCCGGTGCGTATGGCCCTCATGCTCCACGGCGTACGGAATGTGGTAGCGGAGCACCCAGCGGCCGTCGAACTCGAACGGGTACTTCACCTGCGGACGGTCGGTCGTCACTCCACTCACCTGCCGGGTGTCACGGGCGTCGTCACGGGACATCGAATGCCTCCGGCGCCTGGAAGTACTTGTTGAACTGCTCCTGCGTCACGGTGATCGGCGGATAGTTGGAGGTTCCCCAGGGGTTGCCGAGGATGACCTTGCCGTCGTCGGTGAAGCCGCGGACGTAGTAGGCGTGATTGCTGTGGTAGGTGCTGCCCCATTCCTTGGGGTGGTTCTTGTCCAGGCTCTCGTCGGCCGGCGTGGAGACGGTGACGACCTGCCCCGACTCGAACGCCTTCTTCAGGGAGTCCAGGTTCTTGTCCTCGTCCTCGCCGATGCCGAGGAAGCCGCCCGTCGTCAGGTCCTCGCCCTCCTGGCCGGTGAGGTAGGGAGCGGCCTTCTTCGGGTCGTCGCCCTCGATGCCGCCGTAGCCGCGTTCGTCGTCACCGTCCTCCGAGTAGACCATCGCGAAGGCCTTCTCGTAGTACGCGGGCCAGGACTCGCCGGTGCCGTAAGTGCTGATCGGGTTCCCGTTCTGGTCGGTGGGCAGGTCGGCGGTCATGGTGACCCAGTGGTAGTTGCCCTCCTTGTCCCAGACGCGGACGCTGACCGTACCGTTCGGGTTCTCCTTGATGCCCTCCTGGACGAACCGGGGGTTCTTCTGCGCCAGGCCGGCCAGTGAGGCGACGTACCAGCAGTCACCGAACTGGTTCTGGTTGACGTCCTCGGACGAGACACCGTTCACGAACAGCGGGTCGCCGGGCGGTGCCCAGTGGATGCCGCTGTTGGTCTGGCCGTTCTGGTTGTTGCCGCCCTGCTCGTACGCGCCGGTGTTGGTGAACGTCGGCTGCATCCCGGGGAAGGCCGCCTGGAACTTGGGCACGTTCTCCGGGCTGATCTTCGACAGCATCAGGCTGAGGGTGTCCCGGCGCCTGTCCTCGGGCAGACCGTTCTCGTCGAACGGGTTCCAGCCGGAATCACCCGTGTCGGTGATGAGCTCGTTGTAGAAGGCGAGGTCCTTCGGGGACGCCTTGGACATGAGGGCGTCGATCTCGGCGGCCGTCAGCCCGTCGAGCTCGCCCGAGACCTTCTCCAGGTCGTCGCGGTTGCCGTTGGTCCCGAAGTCCTTGCCGTTCAGGGCCCTCAGGTTGCGCAGAGCCTCGTCGATCCTCTTGGCGTCCGGGGCCTTCTCGTCGAGGAACACGCTCCCGTCGGCCACGGGGTAGCCCTTGCGCACCAGCTCCTGCACGCCCTCCAGTTGCCTGATCCGGCGCTTCATCGACGACTGCATGTCACCGAGCTCGCCGGTCAGGGAACCGGGCAGCCGGCGGCGCCCGCCGAAGAACGACGGTATGGGGACGACGTCGCCGACGAGGGCCTGCAACTCGGGGTCTCGGGAGGCGTTCTGTCCCGACGGCAGGTTCTGCTGGGCGGAGGTGAGGACGGCGGCCAGCCGGCTGTGCAGCTTCCCCGCGTTGCCGGCGAGGGTGTCGAGGTCGCCCGCGAGCGCGGTGAGTTTGACGGCGTCGAATCCTCTGAAGCCCATCAGTTGCCGCCCGTCCCGGTCTTGGCCTTGTCCTTCTCCTTGGCCTGCCGGTCCAGTTCGTCGGCCTGGTTCTCCCACCGGGCGGCATCGGCCAGCAGGGCGCCGCCCATGCCGTTGAGGGTGCGCTGACGCTGCTGCAACCGCGCGGTGCAGTCGTCGGCGAAGGGCCCCTGCCAGATCGCGTCCGTGCCGTCCCCGGCCCGGGAGCCGGCGCGCGGGGTGGCCTTCTTCACCACGCCATCGAGATAAGGCCCCAGGCTGCGCGCCAGCGTCCGCGCCTCACGCGCACACTCCCGCAACCGCTCGGCCCGCTTCTTCAACTCGGCACCACTGTCCGCGTCTGTAGGCCCCACGGCCGACGTCCTCCCCGTTCGCTGACATTTCCGGCGTTTTTCCCGTGAGTTGGTGCACGGGATCGCCGCTGAAGCATACGAGAGTCGGTTCCGTTCCACGGTTGCGGAGGGGAATCTCCCCGGCTCGCGCAGGCTCATCACACAGGCCTTCGGCGCCCGCCGACACCTCCGTCACCTTTGCTTTACTGTGACCTGGCGGCCGATGCGGGAGGCATGGCGACAGCGCGCCATTTCCCCCATGTCGGCTTTTGGCATGTGAATGAGTGGGGTGTCCTTTGAGCTCCGGCGCGCGTCATCCACTCGCGGGCGCCGGAGCGAGGTCTTCTCGTGGGTCGGCCAGGTGGACGGCCTCGGCCCCGTCGAGCCGGCCTTTCCCACGGAGCACAGTGACTATCCGTCGGAATGCTGCGAGGTAGCGGTCAGCGGTGGCAGCTTCCCCCTCGTCACCTATCTCGGGCTGCGATACCTGTGGCGTCCTCTCCTGGCGAGAGGGGAACTGCGGGTCGACTGGGAACCGGCGGACCTTTCCCGGAACGTTTACCGGCCGGGCCGCCAGGGGCGATCTCTTCGCCTTCAGGTCATGGGGCGCTCGTACACTTACGTCCAGATCGGTGGCAAGCGCAGCCATGAACTGGCCCGTCCAGGCGCAGGCGTACTCATGAGGCGTTCCAGTTGGAACATCCCGCAGACGTTGTCCGGGACTTGCTCGGGCTCGGCGGACGCCCTCGACATCAGCCTCGCCGTCGTTCTGGAAGCCGTGTACGCGGAGCAGAACGCCTTCCTTGGATGCGGCGCGGCGTGGTGTCGGCTGCGGCTGTCCGATGCCCGCATCAGCGGGCTGGAAATTCTCGTCGAATATCAAGAGAGCGTGGACAGCCCGTCCAGGAACCTCCCTGGAGCTGATATCACTGCACCGCGAAACGACAGGTTGCGCGTGTACGCGCCCTCGAAAAGGATGGCAACGCTGATGTCCACGGAGTCCACAGCCCCATGAGCGACTCCGGAAATTCTCTTCGGGTTCGCCCCGCTGGAACGGGTCATGGTGATTCGGGATTCCGGGCGTTCCAACACGTGGTGTCGTCGGTTCCCTTCCTCTCGGTACCGGTACTCCAGCCCCACGGCCCAGATCTTCAGAGCCCGGGCGCTTCTGCTCATTCGCAAAGCCTTCCGAGTGAAGGAAGCATGCCGTCCCGCCACGCTCAACTCCCCTTCGGCCAGGCGAGGCAGCCCACCGTATCGAAGGCCTCTGAAGGAAGGCATCGGAATGTTCTCGCCGGTCACCATGGCGCCGATCACCTCCCTGGGTTCGGGCAGGGCTACGACCTCCAAAGCGGGCACGATCAGTTCAACGAGACCCAGTTGCCCCACGGTGCCACGCCAAAAGGTCACATGGGCCTGCTCCCGCGCCCGCGGCCTGGTCGACGCCCTCAACCGGCTCACCTCCACCTTGGGTGTCCCCACCCCGACCGACCTCGGCTACGAGAACGTCGGTGACGGGTTCCGCCATCCGGACAAGAAGCCCAAAGGCGGGGCGTGCACGGCATGGCGACGCGCGCGAACGCCCTGCTGAAGGTCACCTTCAAGGCCCTGCGCAGGGTCAGCCGCGACCCAGTCGCCATCATCCGCATCGCCCGGGCCGTTCTCGTCCTGCTCCACCTCGAACACGGTCGCACCGCCTAAACGAAGATCACGAACCGTCACCGAGAAGGGCTCAGTGATTTCCACGGTGTCACCCGCGGGCAGCACGTCGTACTCGACCGGCGGCAGGCCCTCCTGCTGGACGGTGTACGCGACGTGGTGCCCGAGCACTCGTCGGCCGTTGAACTCGCAGGTCAGACTCAATTAACCCGCTTGCGGCGCGACCGCGAACTCCTCGGCGGCCGGGAGTAGATCGGTGATCAGCTGCCAGACCTCCTTGGCGTCGACCCGGACCAGCTTGAGCGCGGTGGTGCCGTCCACCTGGCCGGGCAGGATCGGTTCGGTGGGCAGTTCACGGTGCCAGTAGCCGAGGGGTCCGCAGTCCCACACCGCGAACCCGCGCACCTGCTGGGCCGGGGTTCCGTCGTCGTGCCCCTGCCATGCGGCGGTCATCCGCCAGCTGGAACGCATCCCGGCGATCAGCCTGGCAAATGTGCTGAGCTGTGACTTCCGGGTGAGTCCGGCGTCTTTCAGTGCCTCCGCGATCCGGTCGATGCCCTCCTCCACCGCCAGACCGGGGAGGCTGTCCAAGGTCTCGAGCCCCGCGTCGAGGACGGCCATGGTGGTCTCGATCACGGGTGTGGCGACCTCTACGGTCTCCTCGCCCTGGAGGTTGACCATCCGGGCCAGTGCCCAGACGAGCATGCTCGGCTCCAGCCGGACATACTCCGACTCCGCAGAGCCCGGCCAGGACTCATGGGAGTAGACATAGCCGTCGCCGATGGTGACGCCGTGGTGGAGGGTGCCGTGCTCACCGATCGCCTCCACATGAAGGACGACGACGGGGGCCCGCAGAGTGCTGACCAGCGGGCCGAGCAGGAGGTCAAGGTTTCCCTGGCGGTCCGTCAGGCCTGCCTCCGTCAATTCGCGGTCGGCGTCGGCCAGTTCAGGGGGTACCTCTTCCCCTCCGACACGGTGGCGGAGGACGTCCAGGTGGCTCTCGGCAAGGCGGAACCGGCCCCGGGTGCTGTCGTACGAGGGCATTGTGTGTCGCTTTCGGCGATGGGAAGGATCGGACGGCGGTGGCTCAGGCGGTTCACGAGGTCACTGGAAGATCTCCAGCCAGTTCAGAGATCTGTTGAAGAAGGCGCGGACGGCGCCGCCCCGGGTGAGATTGCGGGTATTGACGCCGACCAGCACGGCGGCCAGCGCGAGGTCGGTGGCGTCGGCCGGACCGAGGACGGTGAAGGTGGCCTTCTTCCGCGCACCACTGCCGTGCCGCCCGGTCCGGATCTCCACGCCGTCGCGGATCAGGGCACGATCGCGGTGCCGTCGACCGGTCGCGAGGTAGCGGTACTCCCGTCCGGCGCACTGCATGCGCAGGGCCCGTCCGGCCCTGGTCTGTGCCCAGCGGTTGCGCTTGAGACGGATTCCGGCCCCGCCGACGCTGAGCTGCGCCATGTGGAGCGAGGGTTTGCGTCCGTAGGCCCAGCCGCTGAAGGAGGCGGCGGGAACGCTGTCCCCGCTGACCTCGGTGACATGGCGGTCGCCGTGCCGCTTCGCCGGGTAGACCACCTCGATCCGGCCGAACTCGCCCGCTGTGCCCCGGTAGCCGAAGGTCCAGGTCAGCCGATGGCCGGAGCGGTCCTCCCAGTGGTCGAGCGTGTACGTGTGCTGCTGCATGGTTCCTTTCCCCTCGCGCCGCAGGGCGCGGATCCGCCACGATCGGCGTCAGTCGAACGGGTTGAGGGCGCTGCCGAGTTTCTTGGCGCCGTCGGAAATGGCCTCTCCCGCCTTCTCGGCCTTGTCGCCCACCCAGTTCGCCGCGTCCTCCGCAGCTTTCTCGATCTTGTCCGAGTGGTCCCAGATCAGAGTTCCGGCATAGGCGAGTCCGGTGCCGACGGCGAGGCCGACGGTGACCGGGTTGGGAGCGATCATCGCGGCGGTGAGCGAGGCGTTGAAGGCCGTACCGGTCCAGTTGGAGAGGTACTTGGCCTTGTCCTCCTTCCACGCCTTGCCGTGGTCCATGGTCGCCAGGTTGGCGACGCCCCAGGCGGTGGCGCCGGCGGAGCCCACGATGCCCAGGCCGCGCATCCACCCGGCGGCTTTGGCCGCGTTGGCGAGACCCCCGCGCTGGGCGACGCGGAGCAGGTTGGCCTCGGTGGCGGTGGGGAGGTAGAAGGCCCCGTTGCGCATGTACCCGGCGAGCATCGCCGCCTCGTCGGAACCGGTGAGCACACTGGGCGGCATCCGGGTCAGCCAGCTACCGGCCTTGGGAATCCTGGACAGTTTGTCCCAGTGGCCGTTGATCAGGCGGGCGGTGAAGGTGCCCGGCGCGTTGAGCACCTTGGATGATTTGAAGTATGAGAGGAGGGACTTGCCGCCGAGTATTGCCGTGGTCGACGAGGTGAAGAACGCCGACAGGTTGGCGGCCCCCTCGATGTACGTCGAGACTGCCTTGCCCAGCTTCTCGTTGCCGGTGAGCTGGGTGACGGCGTCACCCTGGATCCTGACGAGCCAGTCGTCGAGGCTCTCGCCGTCTTTCTTCTTGAGCCAGCCGTCGTCGACTTGGTCGTCGGACGCGGCCGCATTGGCGACCAGCAGGATGTCCGGTGGCAGATCCTTGTTCTTGAGCTGTTCGGGGGTGAACCCGGCGAGCAGCAGTCCGGCCAGCGGATCGCCGTCCTCCAGACGGGCGTAGGCCGCTTTCCTGCGGAGTTCGGGTGCTGTGTCCGATACCCAGGAGCGCATCGGCCGTATCGCGGTCAGCTTGTCCGACACACCGAGTGCCGAGGCCCGGCTGAACGCCTCGTCGAGCTTGTCCCCCGTCCCGCCCCGTCCGTCGAGCAACTTGGCGAGCTGCTCGAGGTCCTGCGGATTCACCACTCTGTTCAGCTTGCCTGTCACGAAGCTCCTTCAGGTGATCGGTGTCGGCTCCTTCCCGGGGAGGAAGCAGCACAGGCACACGAAGACCGTACCGAGGTCACGGTTGGACCTGGAGGTCAAGGTCTTCGGCAGCCCTAGGCCTGGCGGGCTCGTGCCAGTGCGTCCAGCAGCGCCTCGCGGTCGTGGGTAGCGATCAGCAGCGACTCGCCTTGCACAGTCTCGACCACGATCTGGTCCATCCCCATCGGCACGGACCAGCCGCCACCTACGAGCCGCGGCGCCCTGGCCGCGTGGCTTCTCCGCCGCAACTCCGCGAGCTCCTCACGCGACCGCGAGGCCAAGGACGCGGTGAATTCCGCGTCTGTGGGCTGCTCACGAGCCTCCCGAAGCGAGGCGAGTGCCAACGATTCCACCGCGATCGTCTCCCGTCCGACGGTCAACTGCCCGTCCCGGACGTGGATCCGGTGATAAATGCGTTTGGAAACCGGCACGGCATTGAATACGAGCGCGAGAAACACGGAGAAACCAAGAATGATGATCCAGACCGTGCTGTCCTCGGGAAGCAGAATACTGCCCTGATATGCGACCCAGCCGGCCAGGACTGCCGAGGTGGCGATGATCCAGCGCCTCGGCAGCTTCTCCCGGTACACCACCGCCCGCCCGTGGAACGCGTTCGCTGCGCCTGTTCCGGAATTCTCCGTGCCTTTCACGGTTACTCCCTCGGTCCGAACCGACCTCGACTCCGGCCGAGGCTACCCACCGCCCGCGACAGCACGTGAGGCACGTGAGCAACGTGGCGGGAGGAGACGATCGTGGCGTGGGCGGACGGACCGGAGTCTCGGTTCAACGGTTGATGGCCTGGATTTCTTGGACAGTGACTGCCTGGTCGTTCCCGAACGTTCCGTCGGGCAGGTCGCCGCCCGCGCCGCCGGTGCCGGTCCAGGCGATCTCCCAGGTGATGGTGGCCTGGAGGTTGTAGGTCCCGCTGCCGGAGGAGCGGAGGTATGTGATTCCGCAGGGCGGGGTCTCGTCGGCCTTGCCCTCGGCGTAGGGCTCGCCGATGGAGCCGTCGGCGTCGATGGTGCACTCGCCGGAGGCGGGGTAGGTCTCGGCGTCCTTGGTGCCCGGCTCGAGTTTCAGGGAGACCGGCTTGGCGGTCGTCGTGGCCTGGAGGGCGAAGCCGGGGACGGCGATGGATGCCGTGGCCTGGACCTCGTCGAAGACGGCCTTGTCGAGCCAGGCCCAGGTCGGCAGGTTGACCTTGGTGGTCTCCTCGGGTTTGAGGCTGACCTCGGTGTCGGGCAGTTGCATGTGCTGGTAGGCGAGGGCGGCGAGGATCTCCGGGGTGATGGCCTCCTCGTACTGGGGCGGCGGGGCCTCGCCGTTGTCGACCCAGAAGGGGAGGTCGGTGCAGGAACTGCGTTTGAGGAGGTCGGGTTCGTCGGGGTTCTCGACGGCGGCCCAGAACATCCCCTCGCCGTCCTTCTCGACGTTGTAGTCCTTGTAGCCGGGAGTGTCGGTCCAGCCGTAGTCGTCCTCGTAGTGGCGCTGCAACTCGTTGAGCGCCGCGCCCGCGTGGCCACCCATGCCGGGTGCGCTCATCTGGCGCTCGATGTCCTTGGACATCTTCTTCTTGAAGTCCTTGGCGCCGAGGTACGGGGCGTACCAGCAGGGCGGTGGCGTCCAGTTGACGTCGGCGGACGTCACGTTGCCGGTGCCGCCGTTCTTTGCGACGGAACCGGAGTACTGGATGCGGGCGGCGGCGTAGATGCCGGTGTCGTCGCTGCCGCCCGACTCCTCTGAGGCGGCTCCGTTGCCATTGCTGGACGGTTCTGCCGAGTAGGCGGGTTCCGTGAGGGCGGTGATGCCGAAGGCCAGTGTCAGGGCAGTGATGCCGGCGCCGAGTGCCGTACGCCGTGACCTGTTCATCGGCACTGCTCCGCCTTCGTCTCGACGAACACCTTGGATGCCTGCCACAGTCCGTCACCCGTGGGAACCTTCACCATGATGATCTTGAAGTGGTCGTAGTCCGCGATGCTGGGCTCGCTCTTCAGGACCTTCCCGGTTTTGATCTCCTTGCCGTAGAACTTGCTGGAGTCCACGCAGAACGCAACCTCCACCGAGGTGCCGTTCGCGGCGGACCGGGTGGCGGCCTGGTAGTGACGCCGAGTGCCAGTGGCGGTCCAACCGCCGTCGACCCTGTCGCTGATCTGTGTCTGCGCGTAGCTCAGCCCTCCGCCCGTGGAATAGGCGGTCACAGCCGCGACCTTGGACGTGCGCTTGTCGACGCCGTGGTAAATGGCGCGGACGTAGTTCGCCGCATCCTCCATCGCCGCAGCCTCGTTCTCGTCCTTCGGCTCCTCCCAGTCGAAGACCAGGTTCATGTCCGCGGGCAGAGAGATGTCCACGCCGTCCGGCTTGTCCTCCGCCGGCGCTCCCGAGGGCTCCGCCGACTTGGTCGGCTTCTCCGTCCCTTGGTCGGCGCCGGCGATCTTGTCGTTGTCGCCGGACTTGTCGTCCCCGCCTCCGCAGGCCGTCAGCATCAAGGTCGCGGCGGCGGCGAACGCGATGGCAACGGGCAAAGTGCGACGCTTCACAATGGGCTCCCCGTGAGACGAAACGTTTCCAGTGCAGTGACGATATCGGTGGGGTTCTCGGTTTCACCAACGCGAACAGTCCAACAAATAGGCCGAATCGACAGCTACCGGCTGTTTCGACGGAGCGTATGGCGGAGAGCCGCTCCGTCTACGCTGCGGCCATGGTCTTCATCTCGCACCGTGCTCTTCAGGGCGGCCGTGGGCACCGGATGGCCGTCGGCGTCATGCTCTTCCTCTTCTGGGTCTTCCTGGCCGTCGGACTCACTGCCGCGGCGGTCACGGGTCGGGTCGGACGGCCGGCCCGACTGGGGTTCGGCGCCGGGGCCGTCTCCGCGTATCTGCTGGTGTGGTGGAGCGCCCGGTTCTGGTGGTCGGCCTTCTGCCAGGGGCGGCGTGAGGAGGCGGTGGCCGAGCCGGACGCCTGGCCCTGGCTGTTTCCCCCGGTGATCGGTGGTGTCGCCCTCGCCGTCTCCGGAGCGGGGATGCTGAGTCGCGGGGACGGCAGTGGGTGGTTCGGGCTGGGGTTCGGCCTGCTGCTCGGCGGTCCTTCCCTCGTGATGATGGCCCTGCAGGTGGGGGAGTGGCTCTCCGGACGATCACGCCGCGGCCCGGTCGTGCCCGCCCAGCCCGTCGAGCCACCACGACCCCGGCGGGACTGGGGGCCGATCGGAAGGTGAGGCAGGAGGCACGGACGGCTTCTGCGGCTTCTCCGTGGTCAGGCCGTGTAGTCCTCGTAGGTCGCCGCAGCACGGTTCAAGTGTGGGGGCTCCTGGGAGTGTTGACGTGGTGATGTCCCGTACATCCCGTACGTCCGTCACCGGTCCGGGCGAAGATTGTGGCACGGTCGGCCGGTGCTCTCGTGAGTGAATCGTGCAGGGCTCATGTGCGGTGCGTGATGGGTCGTATGTCCTGCGTGGTCGGCGGGATGGCTCGGCTGTTCGCTCGCGCACAGGGGGTGCGGGGGGCTCAACTGGGTTGTTCAAAGGTGAAATTGCAGATGAGTAACGGTGTGCGGGGTGAGGTCCGTGAGGTGGGATCCGCCTTGAGGGGCTTATGCGTGGCTGATACGGTGCGGTGGCTTGACACTCACCTCAGCGTTGGCTATTTGCCCTGGTCGGGCGGGTAGGTCCGACCCGTCGTGCATGTCTGTGCGCGAGTGGGCATGGGTGAAGTGTCCGGAATTTCAGGGAACTTGGCAGACATCGTCTTGGGTGTACGGGGAGCGGTTGCGTGAAGATCCAAGAGCGTACGGGGGCGGGCGCCGGCCGTTCCGCGGCACCGGCCGGGCCGGCGGTCGGTGACCGGCTTCCCACTCCGCCCCGCGAGCGCAAACCGGCGCTGGCCGCGCTGGCGGTTCTGCTGATCCTGGTCGGTGCGCTCGGCGCCACGATGCTCGTGCTGCAGGTCGGTGACCGGATCGAGGTCGTGAAGATCACCGAGGAGATCCCGGCCGGGCAGCCGGTCACCGACGCCAACACCGCGTCGGTCATGGTCGCCGAGGACCCCGGCATCCACTACGTCGAGTGGACCCAGCTCGACGCACTGAAGAAGCTGAAGGCCAAGAGCACGATCCCCGCCGGTGTCGTCGCGGTCGGCGAGATGTTCGGCGAGGAGGCCAAGGTCCCCGAGGGCAAGGCCCTCGTCGGGCTCTCCCTCAAGGACGGGCAGTACCCGGCGGGTCTGGAGAACGGCGACGCCGTCGCCGCCTACCGGGTGGGCGGTACCGCCCGCTCCGACTCGGACACCGACAGCGGTTCCTCCGGCTCCACCGGCGGCGGTGGCGACACCCTGCTCGTGGACGACGCGCGGGTGAACTCCGTACCGGCGGAGCAGAGCGGCGACATCGTCAGCAGCACCAACAAGGCCGTGACGCTGCTCGTCGACAAGGCCGACGCCGCGGTGCTCACCCAGGCCGCCTCCAACGGCGAGGTGGCTCTCGTCCTCGTCCCTGGCAACTAGAAGGCGGCACCCGACCCATGGCCCTCATCGCCCTCGCCGCCGACAAGGGTTCCCCCGGCGTCACCACCGCGGCCGTCGCTCTCGCGGCGGTCTGGCCGCGGCGGGTGCTGCTCGCCGAGACCGACCCGGCGGGCGGTGACCTCGTGTACCGCAGTGCCGCCGCGCACGGCGGGCCGCTGAACCCGAACACCGGGATGCTGTCCATCGCCGCGACCGCGCGGCGCGGGCTCGTGCCCGACCAGCTCTGGGACCACGTCCAGCCGTTGAGCGGCGGACTCGACGTGCTCGTCGGGCTCGGGATCGCCGAGCAGGCCGCCGGGCTCGCCGGGCTGTGGCCGACGCTCGGGCACGCCTTCGCCTCGCTCGCCGACTCCCCGCACGCGCCCGCCGACGTCATCGCCGACTGCGGGCGGATCAGCGGGGACACCCCGGCCGTGGAGCTGTTCCCGCACGCCTCCCTCCTCCTGCTCGTCTCGCGCACCGAGCCGGAGGCGCTCGCCCGCGTACGGGACCGGGCCGCCGCGCTCGCGGGCAAGCTGCACGGCGGGCCGCGCGGTGCCGCGAGCCTCGGCAACCCGGTGATCGGCGTCGTCCTCGTCGCCGACACGGGCAACGCGGCCAAGCTCGCCTCCCAGGTCAACGACATGCTCGTGCACGCGCAGACCGGTGCCCGGGTGGTCGGCACGCTCGCCGACGACCCGGCCGGTGCCGAGCAGCTGGCCGGACGCAGGCGCGGGCGGCTCGACAAGTCGCTGCTGATCCGTTCGGCGCGCAAGGTGACGGCCGACGTGTACCAGCAGTACGGCGCCGCGTGGACGGCCCACGCGCAGGCCCAGCAGGCCCAGCAGGCCCAGCAGGCGCCCCGGGGCCACGGAGCCGGGCGATGACCGCTGTCGACCACCAGCTGGTCAAGCGGTTCCGTCAGGACGCCGGCGACCGGATCGCCGAACAGCGCCGCCTCGACCAGGTCAACGGCGTCACGCCGATGTCCACCGAGGACGAGCGGCAGTACGCCCGTGCCGTCATCGCCCAGATACTGGAGGAGTACGCCCGCGCGGAGATCAACGCGGGCCGTACGCCGCCGGACGCCGAGACCGAGGAGCAGTACGCGGCCGCCGTGCACGCCGCGCTGTTCGGGGTCGGGCGGCTCCAGCCGCTGCTGGACGACCCCGAGGTCGAGAACATCGACATCAACGGCTGCGACCAGGTGTTCGTCGGCTACTCGGACGGGCGCGAGGTGCGTGGTGACGCCGTCGCCGAGACCGACGAGGAGCTCGTCGAGCTGATCCAGGTGCTGGGCGCGTACTCCGGTCTGTCGTCCCGGCCCTTCGACTCCGCCAACCCCCAGCTCGACCTGCGGCTGCCGGACGGTTCGCGTCTGTCGGCCGTCATGGACGTGACGCGGCGGCCCGCGCTGTCCATCCGGCGTGCGCGCATGGGCAAGGTGTTCATCTCCGACCTCGTCGGCAACGGGACGCTCACCCCCGAGCTGGGCCACTTCCTCGCCTGCGCCGTCCGGGCCCGCAAGAACATCATGATCGCGGGCGCGACCAACGCCGGCAAGACGACCCTCCTGCGCGCCCTCGCCAACGAGATCCCGCCGCAGGAGCGGCTCATCACCGTCGAGCGGGCGCTGGAGCTCGGGCTCGACACGTTCCCCGACCTCCACCCGAACGTCGTGGCGTTCGAGGAGCGGCTGCCCAACTCCGAGGGGCAGGGCACCATCTCCATGGCGGAGCTGGTGCGCCGGTCGCTGCGCATGAACCCCTCCCGCGTCATCGTCGGTGAGGTGCTCGGCGACGAGATCGTGACCATGCTGAACGCGATGTCCCAGGGCAACGACGGTTCGCTGTCGACGATCCACGCCAACAGCTCCAGCGAGGTCTTCAACCGTATTTCCACCTACGCCCTGCAGGCGACGGAACGGCTGCCCATCGAGGCCAGCCAGATGCTGATCGCGGGCGCGGTGAACTTCGTCGTGTTCATCCAGCGGCGCAACGACTACCAGAGCGGCGGCCGCCTCCAGCGCATGGTCACCTCCGTGCGCGAGGTCAACGGCGTCGACGGACGGGTGCTGTCCAGCGAGGTGTTCGCGGAGGGCCCCGACGGGCGGGTCACCGCGCACGCCCCCATAGCCTGCCTGGAGGAACTGATGGCCTACGGCTACCGGCCCAGCGGAACGTGGGGGTGAGCGAACCGGTGACCGTCACGACCACCGGCCCCGCCGGCCCCACCGGTCTCGCCGCGACCGGCTCGCTCGACTCGCTCGGCGCCATGGGCGGGCTGTTCTCCACCACCGTCCTGTACGCGCTCGCGTGCGGCGTCGCCGTCGGCGGTGGACTGGCCCTGCTCGCCGTCGCCGTACGCGGACTGCCCGCGAAGCCCGAGCACGAGAAGCAGAAGGCGAGCGAGCGGGCGAACGAGCTGGTCCGGTTCGCCGGCCGGCGCGGCTCCCTCGCCGCGCTCGTCGGCCTCGCCGTGCTGCTGCTCACCCGCTGGGCGGTCGCCGGTGTCGCCGCCGCCGTCCTCGTCTTCTTCTGGGACCGCCTCTTCGGCGGGGCCGGGGAGGAGAAGGCCGCGATGCGGCGCGTGGAGGCGCTGGCCTCCTGGACCGAGTCGCTGCGCGACACCATCGCCGGCGCGGTGGGCCTGGAGCAGGCCATCCCGGCGTCCGCACGGGCCGCCGCACCCGTGCTGCGCCCGCACCTCGACGCGCTCGTCGACCGGCTGCGCTCCCGCACCCCGCTGGCCGAGGCGCTCCAGCAGCTCGCCGACGAGATCGACGACGCCTCCGCCGACATCATCGTCGCCGCCCTCATCCTCAACGCCCGGCTGCGCGGGCCCGGTCTGCGGCAGGTGCTGGGCGCGCTCGCCAAGTCGGCGCGCGAGGAGGTCGACATGCGGCAGCGCGTGATGGCACAGCGGGCGTCGACCCGGCGGTCCGTGCAGATCGTCGTCGCCGTGTCGATCGCGTTCGTGCTCGGGCTGTCCATCTTCAACCGGGAGTTCGTCGAGCCGTACGGCACGGCGGTCGGGCAGCTCGTACTGGCCTGTGTGTGCGGTCTGTTCGCGCTCGGCTTCTGGTGGCTGCGCAAGCTGTCCACCATCGAGACGCCCGAACGGTTCCTGGTGCGCGACGAGTCGTCGGTGCGGTTCGTGCGTCCGCGTACGCCCGGTGCCGTTCCGGGTCAGCAGGCGCCGCTCCAGCCGGAGGAGGGGGTACGCCGGTGAGTGACGAACTGACGATGCCGGTGGTCGTCGGCGCGGTCCTCGGACTCGGGATCTACGTCCTGGTCCGCGCGTTGACGCCCACCAAGCGCAGCGCGGTCTCCCAGGTCGCCCGGATCGACGCCATGCGGGCGCGCGGTACGGCGTACGAGTCGGCCCGGACGTCGGCGCGGGACACCGGCCGTTTCGGCTCGCTGCGGGCCGAAGTGGGCGCTCGGGTGGCCGAGTTGTACCTTCAGCAGGGGTGGGAGCAGCGCTCGTTGCGCGCGGACCTCGCCGTGCTGGAGCGCAGCTGGGAGAAGTTCCTGGCGACCAAGGTGCTGCTGGCGGTCGCGGGTCTGTTCTTCGGGCCGTTCCTCTTCGCCATCGTCTGGACGCTCGCCCTCGCCGACAGCCCGATCATCCCGGTCTGGCTGGCCCTGCTCTGCGCCGCGCTGTTCTTCTTCCTGCCCGACCTGGAGGTGCGCCGGGACGCTGCCGAGAAGCGGCGCGATCTGCGCCGGGTGATCGGCGCGTACCTGGACCTGGTGTCGATGAGCCTGGCCGGCGGGCGGGGCCTGCCGGAGGCGCTGATGGCGGCGGCCGAGGTGTCCGACGGCTGGGCGACGCAGCGCATCCGCAACGCCCTCGCCGATGCCCGGATCACCGGCATCAGCCAGTGGCAGGCGCTGGGGCAGCTGGGGGAGGAGCTGGGCGTGGAGGAGCTCAAGGACCTCTCCGCGTCGCTGGCGCTCGTCGCGGACGACGGCGCCAAGGTGCGCGAGTCCCTCGCCTCCCGTGCCGAGACCATGCGGCACCGCGAACTCGCCGAGATCGAGGGCAGCGCGGGTGAGAAGTCCCAGTCGATGCTCGTGGCGCAGCTGCTGCTGTGCGCGGGGTTCCTCGTGTTCCTGATCTTCCCGGCGGCGATGCGGGTGTTCCAGGTGTGAGAACCGTGACCCCTGAGCCGTACGTCAGAACTTCCGTGAACCGAATTCGAGAGGACAACGCGTCATGAACGGACGTACCTTCCACACCGGCATCCCTGCCGTGGACTTCCTGGTCACCTTCATGCGGGCCCGCGTGGAGCGCGCCCGCTCCGGCGAACTGGACCGCGGGGCCTCCGCGGTGGAGTGGGTCATCATCTCGGCGGTCGTCGTGGCGATCGTCGGCGTGGTCGCCGCGATCATCAACGCCGCGCTGAGCGAGGGCGCCAACAAGGTCGGCGACTGCATCAAGGGCGCGGACGCGGGCAAGACCTGCTGACGGCCGTCACGTCGCTTACGGGGATGTCGGTGCGCGTACGCCGCTGGGTACGCCGACGGGTGGAGGCCGCCTCCGCCCGCGGCGATTCCGGCATGACCGCGATCGAGTTCGTGTTCCTCACGCCCGTCCTGTTCTTCATGATCTTCGCGACGGTGCAGTTCGCGCTGTACTTCTTCGCCGATCACGTCGCCCAGGCGGCGGCGCAGGCGGGCGCGCGCAAGGCGCGTGCGACGGCGGACGCCCAGCCGGGCGGCTGGCGGGGTGAGGCGCGGGGCGTGGTGGACGGCTACATCCGGCAGCTCGGCCCGCAGTTGGTGCTGGCGCCCGACGTGAAGATGCTCCAGCCGGAGCAGGACACGGTGGGCGTGGAGATCACGGCACGCGTTCCGACGGTGTTCCCGGGCCTGGACCTGACGGTGCACGCGCAGTCGGTGGGGCCGGTGGAGCGGTTCGTGCAGGAGGGGGAGAACTAGATGGGGTTCCCCCTGGGGGACGGACGGCCGGGGGCGGACGACCGTGGGCTGTCCACGGTCGAGGTGGTCATCCTCGCGCCGGTGATGATCCTGTTCATTCTCGTCCTGGTGGGTTTCGGGCAACTGGTCGATGGGCGCGGCGCGTTGGACGGCGCGGCGCGTGACGCGGCCCGTGCGGGCTCGATCCAGAAGGACCACGGCACGGCGATGGCTCAGGCGCGGGCGGCGGCGGAGGCGAACCTCGCGGACGTCTGCTCCGGTCCGGTGACCGTTCTGCAGACCAGCCGGGGCTTCGAGCCGGACACCCTCTTCACGGTCGAGGTGAGCTGCGAGGTGCGGGGCCTCGCCATGCTGGGCCTGGACATCCCGACGACCCTGTCCGCGAGCTTCAGCTCACCGCTGGACCCGTACCGGAGGACGGCGTGAGAGCGGCGGCACGTGTGCGGGCATGGGTCTCGGACCGCGGTACGAGGCTGGACGACCGCGGTTCGGGCGCCGGCGCGGTCATCGTCTTCGCGCTGGTCTTCCTCTCCCTGGCGGCCTTCGTCATCGACGGCGGGATGTCCATCTCCAAGCGGGAGCGCGCGGCGGACATCGCGGAACAGGCGGCCCGTTACGCCGCCCAGGACATCGACCGCGAGGCGCTGTACGACGACGTGGGCGGCCCGGCGCCGATCAACCACGAGAACTGCGACGCCCGGGTGAAGGCGTTCGCCCGCGAGATGGGCATGTCCGGCCCGGACATCGCGGCGACGCACTGCGTGGCGGCGACGGTGGAGGCGGTGGAGGTCGAGGTGCAGCTGACGTACGCGCCGGTCTTCACCGGCATGTTCTACGGCGGGGACGTGGTGGTGCACGGGCAGGCGGTCGCGGAGAACGAGGTGGGCTGAGGCCCGCGCCTGCCCTTGCGTCTGCGCCCGCCTCGAAACATCCCTCGGACCCGCACACCGTTCACCGTGAGGCCGCACGGAAAAGGGACGGAGTGCGCGGATCGGTCCGGATGCGCGGAGCGCGTCACCGGAGGCCCTCCGTAACCGGTGGGTAGCGTGAAGGCGCGGGCCGATTCCATGACCGCATTCCCATATTCATGGACCCGGCGGCGCCGCGAGGGCGTGCGTCGGTCGTACGCCGCTGGTCGGCCGTTCGACGGCGTGCTTGGATCAGTGCACGGCTTCCCGATCCCATTCTCCGGATTCCCCCACTCCGGATTTCGGGTGTGCTTTTCCGCTCCGATTCACCGAAACAGAAGGGAAAGACCTGTCATGAACTTCGCCCCCCAGGTCGAAACCGCCGAGATCTCCGACGCCGGCCTGGACAACATCTCCGGTGGACACTCCGTCTCCGTCGGCATCGACGCCGGTGTGGCCGTCGTCGCGGACCACGGTTCCTTCGGCGTGGGCGTGTACGCCGAGGCGGGCCCGCTCAGCGTCTCCGCCGGTCTGGGCGGCTCGGTGGCCCACGAGGCCGCCGCGCGCACCACGATGCTCTGAGCGTCGTTTCCGACGTGAGCCGGGTTCCGGTCTGTTCGCAGACCGGAACCCGGCTCATTTCTTGTCGCGCTTGTCCTCGACCTTCATCTTCTCGTTGACCTGCTTGGTGAGTTCGTCCTCGAGCTTCTTGAATTCGCGGACCACGGCGTCGGACATGTCGGCGAGCGCGTCGATCTGCTGGGTGATGTCCTCGCGGCCGTCCTCCCAGTTGGACTCGAAGTCGGAGAGCGCGTCGTTGACGCTGCCGTCGCCGATGTCGTCCCGGTAGGACTCGAAGAGCTTCTTGGTGTGGTTCATCCGCGTCTTGAGGGACCGCAGGCGACGTCCGTAGTCCTCCATTTCGGTCAGCGGAAGCGCGAGGTCGCTCTTTCCCTTGCCCATGTGGGACTCCCCTCGGTGAGCCGGACCTATACGAACCGGAACGTACTCGTCACCGCGTCGAAGATGTCATGGAACGCCTCCGCGAGGTCGAGCACCGGGCTGGCTCCCGAGACGAGTACGACCTGGTCGGTGGTTCCCGGTACCGGGACGTACGTCTGGGTCAGCACCATACGCAGGGTACGGCTGTCGCCCTGGGCGACGGGGACGTCCTCGACGCCGTAGGTCCGAGCGGCCATGCCGACCTCGGGAATCTCGACGGTCGTCACTTTGCGCCAGGCGTCACCCTCGCGGCGGGCTGTGATGGTCCGCAGGCTCTCGGCGATGGCGCGGGGGTCGGTGGACAGGGCGACGCCCTGCCGGTTCTTCGCGCCGAGCACCGATACCGTGACGGTGGCGGAGAGCGGGACTCCGTCGAAGTTCTCCGCCATGCAGCCCAGATAGAGCGCGCCGGAGTCGTGGGCGTCCTTGGCCATCTTGCGGAGCATGGCGGTCAGGTCAGTGCGGTAGGGCGCGAGTTCAGGGGTTTCCCGCACTCGTTCATCGACGATCGCGCGAATGGTCGAATCCCTGCCTTGCGGCCGGATGTCGAACTCCCACCAGGAATCCGGGACCGCCAGTGAAAAGCTCGGCATCGATAAAATCTTTCTGATTCGGTCCGGCAGCCTAGTCGAGGCTTATGCCGAGGTCTTCGGTCGAGATTTCGATCAGTCGGCTTTCTAGTACCGTCGGTGCCGTGTAATCCAGGGACCGGATGCGTTCGAGGAAATCGTTCGGAAGGGATACGTGATATTTGGCGATGTAATAAGATAGGTCTTCCCGCCAAAGCCAGGTTCCGTCCGTGATCAGTGACCCGATTCCCGTCATGTTCGGCGCGTCGGGGTCCAGGACATCCGGTCCGGCGCTCATCTCGCTCCAGATTTCTGTTCCGCTCCTCAAATAGTCCAGGACCCTCTGCTCGTCCGGATCTCCGGAGGGCCTGACGGCGTCCTTGATGGACCCGTTCTCGGGAAGTCCCCATCCGGGTGACAGCTCAGTGAAGAATCCAACAGGCCGAATCATCGATACTCCTTGCAGTGTCGCTGTCCTCAGACCATGGGAAGGAAAGTGAGCCAGACTCCGCCGTCCTTGATGTGTGGTGTGAAGGGGCCCTCGCCGTAGCTCGGGACGCCGACAGCGTTGGTCGGAGCCTTGACGGGAACTCCAAGGGAGTTCGCGAGGTTCTGAATCACCTGCGGCTGGGCGGCTCCTGAATGACAGGTGAGCATTCTGATGGGTTCGCCGTTGTAGCCAGGTATTCGGTTGATTGTATCAAGAACGTGATTCGGGTGAACGATGTGTCCCCCCGCCCTGGCTCCTGCGTGGTTCGCCTCACCGGCAATCATGAGGCCGTCCCTCGTGCCGTGGATGATGACATCCTGATACCCAAGGAGTCGCTTCGCCACATCGAAGTTCCGCAGAGTGGCAGGATCGTAGCCGATGGCGGTTGCTCCGTCCTTGTGGTAAACCGGGACGTCTGAGGGAAGAGCGTCGTCGGCGGCCCGCCCAGGAGGGCCCACGTGTAGTGAATCCGCCTTCCACCAACGGCTTTTCCCCATTATGCTGAAGGTGACCAGTCGGACGTTCTTCAGTGCGCGGACGCTGTTGGCGAGGTTCTTGAGACCACCGCCAATTCCGCCCATGAAGCCGCCGCCGAGTGCCTTAAGACCACCGGCTTTCCACAATTTTCCCAGCTTGGCGAGACTGGTGAAGCCCTTCGTGGCGGGGATGCAGTCGAGGGCGGCCCACAACAGGTCGCCCCAGCCCGCCTGGCCTTTGATCACTTTTCTTAACGTGTCGGCGAGGACGACGAGGGCGGCCGCGAAGACCAGCCATCCCAGTGGCCCGCCCACGATCATCACGATGATGCCGACGACCATCACGACCCACTTGCAGACGGTGACGATCTCGTCCCAGTTGTCGGTAACCCAGTCGCCGATCTCCTCCCACCAGCTGCGGTTGGGGATGCCGGCGTCGGACGCCTCCCTCAGCTTGGTCACCGTGCGGCGGGCGGCCTCCTGCCGGAGGCCCTTCGCCTGGGCGGCGAGCTTCCTGGCCGCTTCGAGGGCGCTCTCGGCCGCCTCGACCTTCCGCTCGGCCGTGTCCTGACGGGTCTTGGCATGCTGGGCGTTGCGCGTGGCGCGGCGGACCTCGTCCTCGTCGGGCTTGGGGATCTCCTTGCCGCCGTTCCTCGACGGGTTGTAGGAGTCCACCTTCTCGGTGGCGGTGCGCATCCAGTCGTTGGCGTCGGTCAGCGCCTGCTGGGCGGTGGTGAGTTCGGCGTGTGCCTTGCGGCCGTCCCGCAACGCCTTGTCGGCCTTCTCCTGGGCGTCCTCCAGGTCCGGCCAGAAGTCGGCGAGGGCGTCCCCCGCCAGGTCGTACGACTTCTTCAGCTTTCGCAACCGCTTGGGTGCGTCCGCGAACTCCTCCGCGAACACATCGGCCGTCTTGCCGGCCCAGGAGAGGATCTCGTCCTCCTTGGCGATCCCCTTGAGGTCACGCAGGGCCTCGCCCACGTCGTCGGCGAAGTCGTGCAGGGCACCGGCGAGTTTCCGGATGCGTTGCGGATCACCCGGAGTCGGGTCCTTCTCCAGGTCGAGTATGTGCCAGTCCGTCGGCCTGTGCGACACGTGTTCACCCCCGTAACGCCTGCAACGCCCGTGTCGGAACGCGCTGCGAACTTACCAGGGGCGATGCGAATAGGGGTGCGACCGGCCGCTCCGGTCATCTACTGGTGGGTGATCCACCTGACTTGAGGGATTTGACGAACGCGTGGAAGGCAGGGGCCGGGAAGGAGAGGGGGCCGTGGGCGGGGTGTTTGGAGTCGCGTATGGCTGTGCGGGTGGGGAAGCAGCCTATTTCCACACAGTTGTTGCCGTCGCCGCTTCCGGAGTAGGACGACCTTTGCCAAGCTTCGGGTGTGTTCACGGTTGCCTTACAGCTCCTTCGCCAGACGGTGGATGAGATCACGTGAGCGCGCGGGTTCGAGAGATGCGGACTCCACCATATGGAACAGCGTTCGAAGAGCGCTGAGCTGGGCTTCGGAGTCGATGAAGGCGGCACCCTGCGGTGCGTCCCGTACGGCAGTGTCCAGCCTGAGTACGGCACCGCTCACGTACATCATGGCGTTGGTGGCCCCCGCGAAGCCATCCAGGTCAAAGGGGATGACCCGCACGGTGATGTGGTGTGCTTCGGAGAGTTCCAGGACGCGAAGGAGTTGAGCACGCGCTGCGGCCCGGTCGCCCACGCGGATACGCAGAGCCGCCTCGTGGATGACGGCTGTGTACGGGACGGACCGGGGTTCCTCGATGATCCGCCTGCGTTCCATCCGGTGGTTCACCCGCAGTTCGAGGTCGTCACGGGGCAGTTCGGGAACCCGGTAGGAGAAGATCGCGCGAGCGTAGTCCTCTGTCTGGAAGAGGCCGGGTACGTGCAGGAACTCGATGTCCTGTCGGCGGGTGCAGTGGTGCTCCAACTCGGCGAGGTCCAGGAACGAAGGGGGCAGCAGGCCCTTGTACCGCTCCCACCACCCGCGTGTCCGGTCGGTGGCCATGGCGACCAGTGCCTCGACCAACTTCTCGTCGGGGCAGGAGTAGTGGGCGGCGAGTTGTCGTACGCGCGCTTCGCTGACGCCTGCCACGCCGGCCTCGATCTGACTCACCTGTGCCGAGTCGGTACCGAGCAGCGCAGCGGCTTCGCGCCCCTTGAGCCCTGCGGCCTCCCGTAGTTTCCGCAGTTCAGCGCCCAGTCGCTCCTGGCGTGCGGTGGCCTGCTGCCTGCGCGGCATGGCGTGCTCCTCGCCTTCAACTGCCGAGCCACAGTGACATGTTCGGAGTGAAGAGTATGGCAACAGCTTGCACGGGACCAAATTTTGGACCTACTCTCAGTGATGCGACGCATACTCTGCGGCACTCGGGGTTCCGGAAGCGCACCGCTCAGTCATGCCACGACGGACGCGGCGGAGCCACCGCCCGTTCGCTGCCGCCGACCTGTCCTTTCCCACCTCTGACAGGAGTCCACGCATGCCCGAAACCGGCGTCGAAGAGGCCGCCATCTCCTGGGAGTACACCCTGTCCATCCCCAACGACCCGCGCGCCGTGAACATCTGCCGCCGCACGCTGCGGCTGATCCTCACGATGCACGGCCTGATCGGCCTTGTCGACACCGCCGAACTGCTGGCGCCGGAGCTGGTCGCCGAGGCGGAGGAGGGGCGAGGGCTGGCCCTGGTACGGGCCTGCGCGGACCTGTGGGGCTGGCAGCCCCATGCGAGGGACGGCAGCCGGGGCAGGTACGTGTGGTGTGACCTCGTCGCGGCCTGACTCGTTGATCACACGGACCAGGAAGGAGGGCTGATGGTCAGCTCGTCGCACGAGGCGCTACACAGGGTCTTCCAGAAGGACCCCGCGCTGCTGACGCGGGCATTGCAGCGTGTGTTGAACATTCCCTTCCCCGAGCCGCGGGACTTCGCGGTGCTGAATGCGGACCTGACCGAGATCGAGCCGGTCGAGCGGCGCGTGGACACGCTGATGCGCGTGGAGACGGACGAGGGGGCGTACCTCTTGGTCGTCGAGGCGCAGGGGAAGGTGGACGAAGCCAAGCGGGGAAGCTGGGCGTACTACTTGTCGTACTTGTATGCGAAGTACCGCTGTGAGCCAGTCCTCATCGTGATCACTCAGAGCAGGGCCACGGCGCGGTGGGCGGCTCGGCCGATCAGACTCGGACTGCCCGGCTGGCACTCGCTGACCGTTCGACCGCTGGTGCTGGGCCCGGAGAACGTGCCGGTGATCACAGACGAACAGGAGGCGGAGCGGGATGTGCCGCTTGCGGTGCTCTCGGCCATGACACATGGCCGGGGGAAACGGGCTGCCGCCATACTGGAACCGCTGGCTACCGCCTTGCGGACCATGGACGCCGAGAGTGCGGCGGTTTTCGTCGCGTTCGTCGACTCATGCCTGATCGATAACCAGGCCAAGGAAATCTGGAGGGACCTGATGGCGTCGATCCACTACTTCTTCCGGCACCCGGTGGCGGAGCAGGTGCGAGAGGAAGGCCGGGAAGAGGGACGGGTCGAGGATCGTGCCGCGATGACGCTGCGCATCCTGGAGTGGCGGGGAATCCCCGTGCCTGACGTCGTACGGGAGCGGGTCCAGGCCTGTACCGACCTCGATCAGCTCGAACTCTGGGCCCAGCGGGCTGTTCACGCCACCCGGGCCGAAGACCTGTTCAGCAGTTGAGTGACCGGTCCTGTGGTGCCGTCGGGGAAGTTGCGGCGGGGGGGGG
>NZ_NCTE01001020.1:33740-34848 GCF_002114215.1 Streptomyces sp. 13-12-16
CGTCCAGCTCGACGGCTCCGAGGAACAGGACGCCGCAGCCGGTGCGGGTGCGGCGGCGGTCGTTCGGGGACTTCGTCAAGGCGTTCCTCGCCTTCGTGGCGTTGGCCGCGCTGCTCGTCGGGGTGCCGTTCGCGCTGGCCGTGACCGCCGGCTGGCCGCTCCCGGGCACGTTCGAACCGATGGAGTGGCTCAAGCAGGACATCTCCGTCCGGACCTTCCTCTCCATCCTGACCTTCGTCGTCTGGCTGGCCTGGGCGCAGTTCACCGCGTGTGTGCTCGTCGAGATGAAGGCCGCGCTGTCGGGGGTCGGGGTGCCCGGGCGGGTGCCCGGGGCCGGGCCCAGCCAGCTGCTCGCCCGGCAGCTCGTCGCCGCCGTGCTGCTCGTCGGTGCCACCGCCGCCAGTTTCACTCCGGGGATCGGCCAGCTCGGGCAGGGCCTGGAGGGGAACCAGCGGCCCGCCGCGGCCGCCGCTCAGCAGACACCCGGGTTCTTCGCCCAGCAGCAGGAGCAGGCGGCCGGTACCGCCGCCGCGCTCGCCGAGCAGGCGTCGCACGCCGAGGCCGCCGCGAGCGCCGGCGCCAAGCAGCGGGGCGACACGAAGTTCTACCGGATCCAGCCGCCCGAGGGACGTCACCACGACTCCCTCTGGGAGATCTCCGAGCGGCACCTCGGTGACGGGCGCCGGTACAAGGAGATCTTCGAGCTCAACAAGGACCGCACCCAGCCCGACGGTTCCAAGCTCTCCGAGGCCAGTCTGATCCGGCCCGGCTGGATCATGGAGATGCCCGGCGACGCGCGCGGCGGCGACCTCGTCGAGATGCCGGACGAGGCACCCGAGGTCTCGCCCGAGGTGCGGCAGCAGATCCGCGACTACGACAGGACCGGGGACCACGCGCAGGGGGGCGGCGGCAGCGGTGCCGCCCAGGTCTCCGTTCCCGAGCAGCGGCCCGCCCCCGAGCCCGCCCCCGCGCCCGCGCCCGCGAACGACGACGCCGGTCACCGGCAGCACGCCGCCCCCGCCCAGGACTCCTCCTTCGGTCTCCCCGAAGCCCTCCTCGCCGCGCCCCTCCTGGCCGCCGGTCTCCTCGGCGCGCTCGGGCACCGGCG
>NZ_NCTE01000104.1 GCF_002114215.1 Streptomyces sp. 13-12-16
CCTGGCCCTGCGGGACGTGGTGGCCCCAGTTCGAGCCCCAGTGCACGGACACCACCGCGACGTCGCCCTCGCGCTTGGCCCGCCGCACCCGCCGGACGACCGCCTCCGCCGCGGTGGCCGACGGCTCCGCGAGGAACGCCACCCCGGGCCGCTCCGCCGTCGCCGCCCAGCCCGGCGGGATGCCGCTGGACATCGTCCCCAGGGCGAACACCAGCACCCGGCCGCCCTCGACGGGGACCACCGCCGGCGCGTACGCCTCGTCGGAGTCCCCTCCCGCGCCCGCCGTCCTCAGCCCCGCGCCGTGGAGCACGTCCAGCGTCTCCCGGAGCCCGGGGCGGCCGAAGTCGAGCACATGGTTGTTGGACAGGACGCACACGTCGGGCCGCGCCACCTCCACGGCGGGCACGTTGGCCGGGTTCATCCGGTAGTGGACGGCCTTCCCGGGCGCGAACGCGTCGCTCTGCGTGACCGAGGTCTCCAGGTTGACGATCCGCGCGTCCGGGGCGGCCCCACCGAGCACCTCCAGCGCCCGGCCCCACGGCCACGAGAACGGGACCGGCCGGGGAACCGGGCCGCTCACCGCCTCCGCCAGCTCCACGTAGCCGCGCGCGTCCCGGACGAAGTCCTCCCGCAGCGCGGGATCGCCCGGGTGCGGGAGGATCTGGTCGACGCCACGCCCGAGCATCACGTCCCCGCACAGGAACAGTGTCACCGTCCCGGCGTCCATGTCTCCACGGTAGGTCTACGGCACACCCAGTTCGAACAGGACGTATCCCGCGTACGAGCCGGAGGCCAGGGCCGCCGTGCCCAGCACCGCGGCCAGCGAGGGCCACTTCAGCCGGCGCATGGCCAGGGCGAGCGGGACGAACAGCGGGAACAGCGGGAGCAGGTAGCGGGAGACGTTGCCGAAGTACTGCTGGGTGGCCATCACCATCAGGTACGACAGCACCGTGTACACGACGAGGACGGCGGGCGGACGCAGCCGCATCAGCAGCACCGTCAGCACCGGCACCAGCAGCACCACCCCGACCCCGATGATGTCCTCGAACGGCATCGCGAAGAGATAGTCGGAGTGGCCCACCGGCACGGAGGTGAGCACGTCGAGGGTGTGCCGGCCCCAGTCGAACTTGTGGGCCCAGGCGCCGTCCTGGAGCTTGTTGTAGCCACCCCAGTCGCCCATCCGGTAGCCCACCCAGCCCAGATAGCCGGCCACGCCCAGCGGGGCGATCGCCACCGCGGCCAACGGGCGGCGGACGCCCTCCTCGCGGCGCCACACCGCGAACAGCCCGGCGACGGCGAGGGCGGCGACCAGGGTGACGGCGGTGGGCCGGGCGAGCCCGGCGGTGAAGGTCAGCACCCCGGCGGTGAGCCAGCGACGGGTCATCACGGCGTAGCAGGCCCAGGCGGCCAGCGCCGTGTACACGGACTCGGAGTACACCGCCCACTCCGCGCCGGAACCGGGCCACACCGCCCACAGTCCCACGGCGACCAGACCGGCCCGGTACCCGCCCAGCCGGGCCGTGACGGCGTGGATGCCGAGTGCCGCGACGAAGGAGAACACGACCGACACGGTCATGCCGGCACCGTACGGGCCGAGCCCGGTGACCTCCGAGACCATCCGCATCAGCGCCGGGTACAGCGGGAAGAACGCCGCCGAGTTGCCCTCGAGGGTGATCAGCCCGGTGGCGCCGGGTATCGGCTCCAGCGCCGGGTCGTAGCCGTGCAGGGCGATCTGCTGGTACCACCAGCCGTCCCAGCTTCCCAGCACGTCCCAGGTGTGGGCGCCGCCGCCGAAGCGCGGATGCTTCTCGCGGAAGTCGCCGGCCGAGTCCAACAGGTACATGAAGACGGCGAAGCCCACCAGCTTCAGCACGCCGTACACCGCGAGGACGGGGCCGTAACGCACGGCGGCGCGGCGCAGCCGCTCGCGAGGGTCCGGGGAGACGGGCGGGGCGGTGCCGGGCCGGGGCACGGGGGACGGGGCCGGGCCGGCCTGGTTCGTCGGGGCGGTGGTCATGAGGTCGGGGATCCTGTCGTACGGCGGGAGCGCCGGCCGGGGAACACCCAGGCCCGCAGGAGAAGGAAGCGCAGCAGGGTCGCGGCGAGGTTGGCGGCGACCAGCGTCAGCAGCTCCACCCGGGGCCCCGCCCCGGGCGCCGCGCGGTGCAGCACGGCCAGCGAACCGCTGGTGAGGGCGAGGCCGACCAGGAACGCCGCCAGCCCCTTGAGCTGGTGGCGCAGCACCCCGGTGCGGCCGCGCACCCCGAAGGTGAGCCGCCGGTTCGCGGCGGTGTTGGCGACGGCGCTGGCCAGCAGGGCGAGCGCGTTGGCCGCCTGG
>NZ_NCTE01001021.1 GCF_002114215.1 Streptomyces sp. 13-12-16
CGCCTCGGCGAGCAGCCCGCCCCCCGGGCGCCGGCGAGCGGCACCCTGACGGTGCTGCTGAGCGGGCGCGAGGGCGCGCTGCCCACGGCCGCCCTCACCTACGCGGAGGGCCGGCTGCTGCGGCACGCCGCTGCCGCCCGGACGGCCCAGTAACGCCGCGCAACGCGGTACCCGCGGAGCGGATCCTGAGTAACCTCGGATCCATGAGGGACCACCGCCACGGCGAGCATGCCCCGTACTCCGAGGTCTGGACCGGTCGCGCGACCAACCGCTTCCAGTGGTTCCTGGCGCTGATCGGCGTCGCCTGTCTGGCGCTCGGCATCACGCTGGCCGTCGACTCCCAGTGGACGTCCGGCATCGCGCCGCTGGCCATGGCCGTCGTCGGCTGCATCGCCGCCGGGCTGCTGGTCCTGTTCGGCACCCTCGCCTTCGTGCACGTCGCACTGCGGGTCGACGAGGAGCACCTGGAGGTGCGCTGCGGTCACATCGGCGTACCCCGCCGCCGCATCCCGCTCTCACACGTCGCGGGAGCGGACTTCGCCCCGCACGTCACCCCGCGGCACTGGGGCGGCTGGGGATACCGCTGGCGCCCCGAGAAGGGCACGGCGGTCGTCGTGCGCCGCGGCGAGGGCATCATCCTGCGCCTGTGGGACGGCCACACCTTCACGGTGACGGTGGACGACGCGGAAGCAGCGGTGACGGTCATCCGGGACCGCCTCCGCCCCCACAAACCAGGCGCGACCCGCTGACCCCGCGCCTACGGCCCCTGCATGCCGCGCTCTGCGCGGTCGCCCGCACGCCCCGCTCCCGCGGACAGTGCCTCCGCAATCCGCGGGCAATGGTGCCTCCCCCAGTGCCTTGAAGGCCTGGGAGGTGCCCCAGGGCGATGGGGGTGCCTCCGTCCGAGCGCAGCCGAGGGTGGGGGAGGCACCCCGCAGGCGCCGGGCCGCGCGAACACCTCCCGCGAGCACCAACCACCCGCGCCCCCCGGCGCACCGCCCCCCGTGCGAACGCGCCCCGCGAGCACCAACCGCCGTCACGTACCCCCCGCGCGGCGCGACGCCTCCTCCGCGAACGGCCGTGACGTAGCCAGCCCCGCCAGCACCCCGCCCCCCATGGACACCGCGGTGAAGCTCAGCGCGTTGCCCACCGAGGCGACGGCAGCGAGCACGGTCAGGGAAACCCCCGCACTGAGCACCACCGGCGTCCCCCGAGGACTGCGCCACAACGCGTACACCAGCCAGCCGAAGGCCACCCCCAACAGCACCACTCCCACGACCCCCTGCTCCGCCGCCAACTGCAACGACGCGGAATGCGGCTTGCCGTCCGCCGACGGCGACCGGCCCGACGCCGCGCTCAGCTCCCCGAAACGCCCCGGCCCCACGCCCAGCCACGCATGCTCCCGGACCATGACGAGCGCGTCCCG
>NZ_NCTE01001022.1 GCF_002114215.1 Streptomyces sp. 13-12-16
GCTGGGGCGGCCCGCGGAGAAGTAGCAGCGGACGAGGGCGCCCACGAGGGTCTGACCGAGCAGACCGAGGGCGTACACGCGCATGACGTTCGCCGTCGCGGCGGTGTCGGCCGCGGTGAACGCACCCCGCTGGAAGAGCAGTTCGATCATCTGCGGGGCACAGGCGATCACCGCGCACATGCCCGCCAGCACCACACAGGACGCCAGCACCAGGTCCCGTTCCACCCGGGCGCGGGCCCGGCGGGCGTCACCGTCGGCGAGCGCCCGCGCCACCACGGGGAAGGTGACGGTGCACACCATCAGCGACAGCGTCATCGGGATCTGGGCGACCTTCTGCGCGTAGTTGAGGTGCGAGATGGACCCGGCGGGCAGGGACGACGCCAGGAACCGTTCGACGAGGACCTGCGACTGGCGGCACAGCGCGAACAGCAGCACGGCGGCGATCAGGGCGAGGCCCACCGGCCGCTCCTCGGCCGCGGTCCCCGTGGCGGCGGGCGCGGGCGTACGCGACGCCAGCTGCCGCCACAGCGACGGCAGTTGCACCGCCACCATCAGACAGCCGCCCACCACGACCCCGGCGGCCGCCGCGCGCACCCCCCACTCCCCGCCCAGCAGGAACATCGTCGCCACGATGCCGGTGTTGTAGGCGACGTAGATCGCCGCCGGCGCGAAGAAACGGCGGTGCGCCCGCAGGGCGGCGCTGCAGTACCCGGCGAGCCCGAAGGCCAGCAGGCTGAGCGCGGTGAGCCGGGTGCAGTCGACGGCGAGGCGGGGGTCGGGCAGACCGGGCGCCAGGGCGCGGACCAGGTACGGGGCCCCGGCGGCGACCAGCGCGGCCACCGCGGCGAAGGCCAGGCACAGCCGGGGCAGGGTGGCCCTGACCAGTTCGCGCACCGGGTCGCCGGGCACGCCCCGGGCCCGGCGCGCCAGCGCCATGCTGAACGCCGGGATCAGCGCGATCGCCAGACCGTCCTCGATCAGCAGCGTCGCGGCGATCTCCGGCACGGTCCACGCGACCAGGAAGGCGTCCGTGTCGCTCCCGGCCCCGAACAACCGCGCCAGCGACTGGTCCCGCACCAGCCCGAGCAGCGACCCGGCGATGGACAGCACCGCCGTCCCCAGCGCGGCCCGTGCGAGGAACCTCCGCGACACCCCACCCGACTCACCTCCGCCACCCGCCTCGGACGGCGCACCCGCACCGTCACCGTCCGCGCCGGGTGCGGGATCGCCGGTCGTC
>NZ_NCTE01001023.1 GCF_002114215.1 Streptomyces sp. 13-12-16
CTTCAGGCCGGCGTCGGCGGCGAGCGCGGCGAACTCGGGCACACCGCGCTCCTGGGCCCCGTAGACGCACAGCATCCGCAGGTCCATGCCGGTGTGCGGGGCGTCGCCCCGGGGTCCGACCGACTCGATGACGAAGACGGAGCCGGTGCGGCCGGCGGCCTCGGCGCAGCGGCGCAGTATCGCGGTCGCCGCGGTGTCGTCCCAGTCGTGCAGGATCAGCGAGAGCACGTAGCCGCCGGCCCCGGCGGGCAGCGGGTCGAAGAAGCTGCCGGCGACGGCGTCGGCGCGGTCGTCCAGACCGGAGGCGGCGAAGGACCGTTCGGCGCCGAGCGCGGCCTCCTTCAGGTCGACGACCGTGCCGCGCAGACCCGGGTGGGCTTCGAGCAGGGCGGTCAGCAGGGAGCCGTCGCCGCCGCCCACGTCGACGACGTGACCGAGGCGGCCCCAGTCGTAGCCGGTGACGATGTCCGGGGCACGGACGGCCACGTCGGCGCCCAGCAGGGAGTTGAAGGCGGTGGCCCGCTCGGGGTCGGCGGTCAGGTCGTCCCAGTAGGAGCGGCCGTAGCGCACCGGGAAGGCGGCCTCGCCCGTGGTGACGCTGTGCAGCAGCTCCACGAAGGAGAGTTCGCCGCGTCCGCCGGTGTGGATGTCGAACCAGGCGCGCAGACCGGCCGGGTGGTCCTCGCACAGGGGCCGCCCCAGGGGGGTGAGGTCGTACCGGCCGTCCTCGTCGCGCTCGAACACCCCCCGCACGGCCAGGTAGCGCAACAGCCGCTCCAGGGCGCCGGGGTGGGCGCCGACGGCCTCGGCCAGGGCCGGTGCCGTCCGGGTGCCGGCGGCCATGTGGTCGGCGATCCGCAGGGTCGCGGCCACGCGCACGGCCATCGGCGTGCCCAGGTTCGCCATCCGCCACAGCGCGGCGGCGCTGCCGTCCTCGTCACCCAACACAGCGATGTCCTCCTTCACCGCGGGCACAGCGGGGCCCGCGGTGCCATCCTCGCGGAGCGGCGGGCGGGGGCCATCTCTTGAATTGCGCTCCTGGGACGCCGGGTCGTACGGGGTGCGGCGGGCGTTCCCGTGCGGCGGGCGTCCTCGGCGTCGCGCCGCGACGCCCGCCAACTGCCCACCTATCCTTGTGGCATGACATCCCAGCCTCTCGAGCCTTCTCCGCGCCCTGTGCCACCCGGAGGGCTCCGTGCCTCTCACGACGACCGGGAGGCGGTGGTGGAGCGGTTGCGCGACGCGGCGGCCGAGGGGCGCATCGACTTCGACGAGCTGGACGCGCGCCTGGAGCAGGCGCTGACCTCCAGGACCCACGCCGAACTGGCCGTCCTGACCGCCGACCTGCCGCAGGTGGACTCCCCCGCGAGCCGGCCGCCGCTGGTGCTCAAGGGCGGCGTGTACGGCGCGTCCCGGGGCCCCGGGCGCTGGGAGGTTCCCGGACACGTGATCGCCCACGGAGGCGTGGGGGGTGTGAAGCTCGACTTCACCCGGGTCGAGTGCCGCCTCACGGAGGTCGCGGTGGAGGCGCACGGGGAGATCGCCGGTGTCACGGTCGTCATCCCCGACGGCTGGGCCGCGGACACCGGCGGCGTGGACCCCGGCATCGGCGGCCTGACGGACAAGACCACTCCCGACCGGCTCCCGGGCACCCCGCTGATCCGGCTCACCGGGACCGGCGGCGCGGGAGGAGTGGTCGTCCGCCATCCCAACCGCCGGGAACGGCGCAAGCTGGAGAGCAACCCGGCGCAGGGCCAGGTGTACTGACCTGCCGGGTCGTCGACGCGGCTGACGGGTGGCCGGCCGTCGAGTGCGGGGTGGCACCGGTGATGGTCGTGGGTGTGCGGGGCACGTGCGTGTGTGGATGATGCCGACGGCACTGGGCGTCCGGGCGAACAGCCGTGATCGGTGGCGGGAGCCGTTGCCGGTCGGTACGCGCTCGGCGGTGATGCCGCTCCGCGGCGGAGAAGGCGTCCGCACGCTCCCGGAACGAGGCCGCTCCCGTCGGCGACAGTGGCGGTGGGTTCTACCGAAGCGGGATGTCGGCTCCATGTTCGTCCCTGGGCCTGGGACCGCGGATACGCCGATCGGCTTCAGGGATGGCGACGTCGTTGATGCTCGCCTCACGGCGTCGCATGAGGCCGTGCTCGTCGAAGTCCCACAGTTCGTTGCCGTAACTGCGCCAGCAGCAGCCTTCCGCGTCGCGCCACTCGTACTGGAACCGGACGGCGATCCGGTTCTCGTGGAACCCCCAGAGGCTCTTGCGCAGCGCGTAGTCGAGTTCCCGCTCCCACTTCTGTGTCAGGAAAGCGACGATCTCCTCGCGCCCGCTGATGAACGTGTCCCGGTTCCGCCACCTCGAGTCGGGCGTGTAGGCCAGTGCCACCCGGTGGGGATCGCGGGTGTTCCATGCGTCTTCAGCGGCCTGGACCTTCTGCAGGGCGGTTTCCTGCGTGAACGGCGGGTAGGGCGGTCGGTCTTCCGGCACTACTGTCTCCCCGCGTTGAGAACGATCGTTTCCCATCGGTCGACGGCTACGATAGGGAACGATCGTTCTCAACGTCAAGGAGTGCCGGATGCCAGCCCCGATCACCGACGAGCAGAACCGCCTGGACCGCGAGGCACTGCTCGACACGGCGGAGAGGCTCTTCTACGAGCGCGGCATCCAGGCGGTCGGCATGGACGAGGTCCGTACGGCGTCGGGCCTGCCGTTGAAGCGGATCTACCGGTTCTTCGCGGCGAAGGAGGACCTGGTGGTGGCGGTGCTCAAGCGTCGCGATCAGCGATGGCGGGGGAACCTGGCCGCCCACGTGGAACAGGTTCCGGACCCCCGCGAGCGCGTGCTCGCGGTCTTCGACTGGCTGGCCGAGTGGTTCGCGGAGCCCGGTTTCCGCGGATGCGCCTGGGTCAACGCCTACGGCGAACTCGGCCCTTCGTCCGAGGCGGTGCTGGCTGAAGTCCGGTCGCACAAGCAGGCGTTCCACGACCAGATCGCGGTGTGGGTCCACGCCACCGGGCTGCCGGTGGTCGAACCGGTCTTCCTGCTGGCCGAAGGAGCCATCGTGACGGCCGGTATCAGTGGCGACCCGGCCCCGGCCCGTCATGCACGTGCAGCCGTCGCGACATTGCTCGGGACGCCCTGATCCCCTGACCACAGCGCCAACGATGTCGCGGCCCGCAGAACCTGCTGTGCCGTCCCGAAACGTTGGCGACACGCGCGCCGGGTGAAGGCGGGACACGGCCTGCCGGGAGGCGGCGCCTTGATCGTGGGGGCCGGGCCGGGCCGGGCCGAGAGGGGATATCCGGTGTCCCGCACGCTCCACGGGGACCCAGGATGGGGCCCATGACTTTGGCCACCCCCGTACTGCACACCGCCCGCCTGCGACTGCGGCCCTTCACCGACGCCGACGCGGACCCCCTCTTCGCCCTGCACGGCAACGCCCACGTGCTGCGCTACTGGGACTCCCCGCCCTGGACCGAACGGGCCCGCGCCGAGCGCTTCGTCGCGATGTGCCGGAAGACGGCGGACGAAGGCACCGGGGCTCGGGTGGCCATCGACCGGGCCTCCGACGGGGCCTTCGCCGGCTGGTGCGGCCTGGTCGACTGGAACCCGGTCCACCGCAGCGCGTCGCTGGGCTACGTCCTCGACGAGGCGATGTGGGGCCACGGCTACGCGACGGAGGCCGCCCACGCCCTGCTGCGGTGGGCCTTCGACACGCTGGACCTGAACCGGGTCCAGGCCGAGGCGGACACGCGCAACGCGGCGTCCGCCCGGGTCCTGGAGAAGCTCGGGTTCGTGCGTGAGGGGACGCTGCGGGAGGACTGCGTCGTCAACGGCGAGGTGTCCGACTCCTGGGTGTTCGGGCTGCTCAGACGCGAGTGGCGGCCGTCGGCCGGGTCGCTTCCGGCCCACTGAGCGGCCGTCGGGGAGGGGACGGTCCGCACTCACTCGTGACGCGGGCGCGGCGACTCCCGTTCGGCCTTCTCGATCCGGTCGACGGTCGGGCCCGGCGGGTGCGGCTGGGTCGGCGTCACCTCGGCGCCGGCCGGCCGCTCCCGGGGGTGCCCGGAACGGCCGGGCGGCTCAGGAGAGTTCGTGCCGCGTGCCGTCGGCGACCGCGTGGAGCTTGTCGGGGTTGGCCACGTTGTGGATGGTCGAGATGCGGCCTTCCGGATCGAAGTCGAAGGTCAGCGTGGCGACCACGCGGTCCGGGCCGCGGAAGACCACGCCCGGTCCGCCGTTGATCCAGGTGATCTCCGCCCGCATCTGCCGGGGCTCGATGCCCTGGTAGGTCGCGGTGCCGAGCGCGGCGAACCAGCGGGCCACGGCCTCCATGCCGACGACCGGCTTGAGGGCCTGACGGACCTTGCCGCCGCCGTCGGTCCACAGCGTCACGTCCGGGGAGACCAGCTCCATGAGGGTGTTGATGTCGCCGCCCGCCACCGCCGCGAAGAAGCGCTCGGTGACGTCGCGTTGGCGGGCACGGTCCGCGGTGAAACGCGGCCGGCGGGCCCTCACGTGCTCGCGGGCGCGGTGCGCGGCCTGCCGGACCGCCGCCTCCGAGCGTTCCACCGCCTCCGCGATCTCCACATGGCTGAAGGCGAAGACCTCCTTCAGCACGAAGACCGCGCGCTCCAGGGGGCTCAGCGTCTCCAGCACGACCAGCAGGGCCATGGAGACCGAGTCCGCCGTGGCCACGTCGTCAGCGGTGTCCGGGCCGGTGAGGATCGGCTCGGGGAGCCACGGCCCGACGTAGGTCTCGCGCTGGTGACGGGTCGAACGAAGCCGTTCCATCGCCAGGTTGGAGACGATCCGGGTCAGGTAGGCCTTGGGGTCGGCGACCCGGGAACGGTCGGCCGCCGACCACTTGAACCAGGCGTCCTGGACCGCGTCCTCGGCGTCGGCGGCGGAGCCGAGGATGCGGTAGGCGACGGAGAAGAGCAGGGTGCGGTACTGCTGGAAGGCGAGCTGGTCGCGGTCGGCCTGCTGCGGCTGGGTCACTTGGCACTCCGGATCCGGGTGTGGCGGCCGCCGTGCGGCCAGAACGCGCCCGAGACGGGCATCTTCTTCATGCGGGCGAAAGTCGGCCACGGTGCGGCGGTGACCGCCTCCTTGTACTTCACGGCCCGCTTGCCGGTCAGCACCATCCGGCGCGGGCTGTCGTCGGGGTGGGTGAACTGTACGACGGCGTCGTTCCGGCCCAGGCTGACAGGGGTGTGGTAGTAGCCGAAACGGAAGGGCTTGGGCTCCCTGCCGGCCAGCACCCGCAGGATCGAGAGGGCCGCGTGCACGCCGGTGGGCATACCGCCCTGACAGGTCCCGTGCATCACGCCGTAGCCCTGACGGATCGCCGCCGCATCGCCCACGGCGTAGACGTCCGGGTGGGAGACCGAACGCAGCGCGCTGTCGGTGACCACACGGCCGCGCTCGTCGACGGTCAGCCCCGCGGCGGCGGCCAGCGGCGGGACACGGGTGCCGCTGGTCCACAGCACCGCGTCCGCCGGGATGCCGGAGCCGTCCGCGAGCTCGACCCCGTCCGGCAGCACCTTGGCCACCTCGACGCCGCTGCGCACCCGCACGCCGAGCCGGGCGAACGCCGCGTCCAGGTGGGCCCTGGCCTTCGGG
>NZ_NCTE01001024.1 GCF_002114215.1 Streptomyces sp. 13-12-16
ACCCCGCCGGACGACCCGTATCTGCGCTCCGAGCAGGCCCTCGTCACCGGCCACACCCACCACCCCGCCCCCAAGGCACGCGGCGGCGGCCCCGTGGCGGCCTGGCTGCCGTACGCGCCCGAGGCGCACGCCCGCTTCCCGCTGACGCTGCTGGGGCTGCGCGAGGACACGGTCGTGGACGAGGGCGACACCGCGGCCCTCGACCGCCTGGGCACCGCGCCGCCCGGTTACCGCCTGCTGCCCGCCCACCCCTGGCAACTGGACCTCGCGGCCCGTGACCTCGCCCCCGCCTTCGCCGACGGCCGCCTGATCCGGCTGGGCACGACCCCCTTCCCGGTGTGGCCCACGGCGGCGGTCCGCACCGTGTACGCGCCCGGGCGCGACCTGTTCCTGAAGTTCAGCCTGGACGTGCGCATCACCAACGACGTCCGCCGGCTGTGGCGCCACGACCTGCTGAGGCTCCGGGCGACCGACACGGCCGTGCGCGGCGCCTTCGCCGGGTTCGACGCGGCCTGGCAGAGCGACCGGGGCCACCGCACCGCGGACTTCGCCCACGAACAACTGGCCGTGGTCGTACGCGACGGCCTGCGCGACCACCTCCCGCCCGGCGCGACCCCCTACCTGGCCGCCGCCCTGGTGGAGGGCTTCGACGGCAACCCGCTGGCCGCCACCGCGCGGCCGGCGGCCTGGTGGGAGGCCTACCTGTCGCGGGTGGTCCCCCCGGCCCTGACGGCCTTCGACGGACACGGCGTCGTCCTGGAGGCCCACCTGCAGAACACGCTCGTCGCCATGGACCCCGACGGCATGCCGGTACGGGTCCTGTACCGGGACGCGGAGGGCGTGAAACTGCTGTCCGCGGTCTCCCGGGAGGCGGGCTGGGAACGGCTGGTCTACTGCCTGGTCGTCAACCACCTCATGGAGATCGCCGCCGCCCTCGCCGACCACCACCCCGGCCTCGACCCCTGGCCCGCCCTCCGCCGCGAACTGGCCC
>NZ_NCTE01001025.1 GCF_002114215.1 Streptomyces sp. 13-12-16
CCCCCGTGCCGGCTGCGCCCCCGCCGAGATCCGCCGGGCCCTCGTGGCGTGCCTCCCCGGCCGTCCCGCCCCGGGGCTCACCGCCGTCACCCGGGTGATCGCCTCGCCCGCCCTGCCGCGGTCCGCCGGTACGGCGCTTGGCGACGGCCGCCCTCCCGGAGACGGAACGGCATCGGTGCGCCCGCGCGCAGCCGGTCCAGCGCAGACGGCGCGTTGCGCGGGGCGTGGGCGCCTCACGGCTACGACCCATTCGTCACTCCGCGCGCCCTGCCGAGGCGCGAAGCCCGCGGAAATGATGTGCGGACCGCATGTGAGTCAGGCGATCCGCACGTCTGCCCTCGGGGCAGGTGGGTGTGCAGGGGAAGGATTCCACCTTGTTGCTTCTCATATCTCCGGACGGTGTCGACGAGGCCCTCGACTGCGCGAAGGCGGCCGAGCACCTCGACATCGTCGACGTCAAGAAGCCCGACGAGGGCTCGCTCGGCGCCAACTACCCTTGGGTCATCAGGGAGATCCGCGCGGCGGTCCCGGCGGACAAGCCGGTCTCCGCCACCGTGGGGGACGTGCCGTACAAGCCCGGCACGGTGGCCCAGGCGGCGCTCGGCGCGGCCGTGTCCGGGGCCACCTACATCAAGGTCGGCCTCTACGGGTGCGCGACCCCCGAACAGGCCGTCGAGGTCATGCGCGGGGTCGTCCGGGCGGTGAAGGACCACCGGGCGGACGCGTTCGTCGTCGCCTCGGGTTACGCCGACGCCCACCGCATCGGCTGCGTCAACCCGCTCGCGCTGCCCGATATCGCGCGCCGCTCGGGTTCCGACGCCGCCATGCTCGACACCGCGATCAAGGACGGGACGCGGCTGTTCGACCATGTTCCGCCCGACGTGTGTGCCGAGTTCGTGCGGCGTGCCCATGACGCCGGTCTCCTCGCCGCGCTGGCGGGCAGTGTCAAGGCTGGCGACCTGGGCGAACTGGCCCGTATCGAGACGGACATCGTCGGGGTACGCGGGGCGGTCTGCGAGGGAGGGGACCGCAACGCGGGCCGGATCCAGCCGCACCTGGTGGCCGCCTTCCGGGCGGAGATGGACCGGCACGTCCGGGAACACGCGGCCGCAGCCATGCAGAGCTGACCATGGCCCTGGCGACCGGACATCTCCCGCACTCCCCCGGTGACCGGGGCGGGTACTTCAACGTCGTCGATCCGGCGACAGGCGGGGCCTTCGACGAGGTTCCCGACCAGCGGCCGGAGGAGCTGGACTCGGTCGTCGACCGGGCCCACGCGGCCTGGCAGGGCTGGCGGGCCGACCCGGCCGCCCGCAGGACGGCGCTGCTCGCGGCGGCGGACGCCGTCGACGCG
>NZ_NCTE01001026.1 GCF_002114215.1 Streptomyces sp. 13-12-16
CCCAGCCAGGTCGCCCCGGCCTCGACGGCCGCCCGGGCGCAGGGGGCCGCGCCGTGCCCGTACCCGTCGGCCTTGACCACGGCCATGAAGGCGGCGCCGGGCGCCCGCTCGCGCAGGGCCCGCACATTGGCCCGCACGGCGGCGAGGTCGATCTCGGCACGGGCCCGCAGCTCCGCACCACCCGGGGCGACTGTCTCGTTCATCCGCCCCAGTCTCTCAGAGCCCCGTTCCCGGGGGCTGCGCCCCCGGACCCCCTTCGGCCCTACGGGCCTCGCTCTCAGACGCCGGACGGGCTGTTCTTTCAGCCCGTCCGGCAAGAATCAGCCCCTCTGGGGGAGTTCGAGGAGCGGGGTCCGGGGCGGAGCCCCGGTTTCGGGACGGGAAGGGGCGGCGGGGGCGAAAAACATCCACGCCAGGCCTCTGCTCACCCCCGCACCACACTCCGCCAAGCCCCCGCGATCCCCTCCGCCACATCGTGCGCCCCCATCGGCGCCCCGTCCGCCGCGAACCGCCCCGCCAGCCCGTGCAGATACGCCCCCGCGCTCGCCGCGTCCACCGCCGACAGCCCCGCCGCCAGCAACGACCCCGCCAGCCCCGACAACACGTCCCCGCTGCCCGCCGTGGCCAGCCACGACGTCCCCGTCGGATTCACCCGCACCACGCCCCCGCCCCCCGAGGAGGCGATCAGGGTCGTGGACC
>NZ_NCTE01001027.1:0-4648 GCF_002114215.1 Streptomyces sp. 13-12-16
GGCTCGCGGAGCCCTCCGCTGCCGTACGGGTACGGCGAGGGCGGTCCCCTGCCGCTCGTGTCGCGCCTGCCGCCGTCCTGCCCGCGCCTCGGGCCGGGCGGGCCGGGGCCGGGGGGAGCTGACCCTTGAGGGGGCCCCATTCGTTGGGGTCGGGGACGCCGGGGGGAAGCATCTGGCGGCGCTTGGGACCGCCGTGCTCGGACTCCCCGGGTTCCTTGGCACCGGGCCAGGCCTTGGCGACCCGGGCCGCGAGGACGAAGTCCTTGCGCAGCGGGTGGCCCTCGAAACCGTCCGGCAGGAGCAGGTGGTCCAGGCCCGGGTGGCCCGTGAAGTCGACGCCGAACATCTCGTGCGTCTCGCGTTCGTGCCACGCGGCACCCGCGTAGACGTCCACTGCGGAGGGCAGCGTGGGGGCCTCGTGCGGCACCGTGGTGCGCAGCAGCAGGCGCCGTACCGGGGCCAGGGCGGCGACGTGCGCCGTGACGCGGAACCCGGTGCCGGGTTCGTCGACCGCGCTCAGCCAGTCGAAGAAGGTGCAGCCGACCCGGTCGCGCGCGACCTCCAGCGCGGTGGTCCAGGAGGCGGGCGGTACGTCGACGGTCAGGACGCCGTACGACTCCTCCGCCGTGGCCCCCGCACCGAACAGTTCCTCGGCGTCGGCGGGGAGCCAGCCGACCGCGGTCATCGGCCCTCCCCCTCACCGGACGGCGCCGGCGGCCGGACCAGCCCGCTCTGCAGCGCCGCCGCCGACGGCCGCCCCCCGCCGGAGGCGGACCCGTACCGCTCCCCCAGCGACTCCCGTGCGATCTTCTCCTGGAGTTTCAGGATCCCCTGGAGCAGCGCCTCGGGCCGGGGCGGGCAGCCGGGCACGTAGACGTCGACCGGAATGATCTGGTCCACGCCCTTGGTGACGGAGTAGGAGTCCCAGTACGGGCCGCCGCAGTTGCTGCACGCGCCGAAGGAGATGACGTACTTGGGCTCGGGCATCTGCTCGTACAGGCGTTTCACCGCGGGCGCCATCTTGTCCGTGACCGTGCCGGAGACGACCATCAGGTCGGCCTGGCGCGGCCCCGGCGCGAAGGGGATGACGCCGAGGCGGATGAAGTCGTGGCGGGCCATCGACGCGGCGATGAACTCGATCGCGCAGCAGGCGAGGCCGAAGTTGAAGACCCACAGCGAGTAGCGGCGGCCCCAGTTGAGGACCACCTTCATCGGCTCGGGTGCCAGCCGGGCGAGCGCGCCGAGCCTCTTCGGTTCCGGGAGCAGGACGGGCTCGGGGGCGGCAGGGTTCACGTCCATGTCAGGACGCCCTTCTTGTATGCGTACAGCAGTCCCACGGCGAGGAAGCCGAGGAAGATGAACATCTCCACGAGGGTGGTCGCGCCGTAGCCGTCGGCGGCGAAGACGGTCGCCCAGGGGAAGAGGAAGATCGAGTCGACGGCGAAGATCACGTAGAGGAAGGCGTAGACGTAGTAGCGGACCTGGGTGTGGGCCCAGCCCTCGCCGACGGGGTCGACCCCGCACTCGTACGTCAGGAGCTTCTCGGGCGTGGGGACCACCGGCCGCAGCAGGCGTCCCGCCCCGAAGGCGACGGCGACGAACAGCAGGCCGACGACGGCGAGCAGTCCGACGACCGAGTAGGACTGGAAGTAGTCCGCCGCGACGACGGTCGTTTCCCGCACGTCCGCCCCTCACTCCCTTGATCGGTGCCCTGGCCCGTGCCTGTGCCGTGCCCTTGATCCGTGCCGGTGAACGTCACGGTTCGACGATCTGTACGCACGGGAGTCTAGGCCCTGATAAATGCACCGTAAGCAGCCCGTCACCGCTCGGCATGCGGGGGTGGGGTTTTCCTCAGTGCGTCCTGGCGGTCCACCTCATGGCGCGGACCCCCGGCTCCGGGCACGCTTGTGCCCATGACCGAACCATTCCCGCATCCGGGCACGCCCGTGACGGCACTCCCGGAACCGGCCGAGCGCGGCGACCGCCCGCCACCGGCCCGTTTCGCGTACGACGCGCACACCTGGAAGGAGATCGCCCACCTCCTGGCGAACCTGCCGGTGTCGCTGGCCGGCTTCGTCTACACGGTGACCATGCTGTTCACCGGCGTCGGGCTGACCGTCACGGTGATCGGGTTCCCGCTGCTCGCGCTCGGGCTGATGGGTTCCCGGCTGCTGGGCAGGATGGAGCGGGCGCGGGCCAGGAAGCTGCTCGGGGTGCGGGTGGAGGAGCCGAGCCGGCTGCCGATGCGCGGGCCCGGCGGGTTCTGGCCGCAGCTGTGGATGGCGGTCAAGGACCCGGTGGGCTGGCGCACCGTCCTGTACGCGCTCATACGGCTGCCGTGGGGCGTCCTCACCTTCGGCGTCACGCTGACCGGTCTGTTCGTGCTGTGGCCGGTGCTGCCGTTCGTCGTGCGGGGCCTGACCAACGCCGACCGGGCGATGGTGCGCGGCCTGCTGTCGCCCTCCGACGAACTGGAGCGGCGCATCGCCGAGCTGGAGTCGGACCGCGGGGTCGTGGTGGACACGGCGGCGGCGGACCTGCGGCGCATCGAGCGGGATCTGCACGACGGGGCGCAGGCACGGCTGGTCAATCTGGCGATGGGGCTGGGCCTGGCCAAGGAGAAGCTGCTGGAGGATCCCGACGCCGCGGCGTCGATGGTCGACGAGGCGCACGGCGAGGTGAAGCTGGCGTTGCAGGAGCTGCGGGATCTCGCCCGGGGCATCCATCCCGCCGTCCTGACCGACCGGGGTCTGGACGCCGCGCTGTCCTCGGTCGCCTCGCGCTGCACGGTGCCGGTGAAGGTGACGGTCGACCTGGACGAGCGGCCGGCCGCCGCCATCGAGGGCATCGCCTACTTCACCGTCTCGGAGCTGCTGCAGAACGTCAGCAAGCACAGCCGGGCCCGGTCCGCCGCGGTGGACGTGTGGCGGTCGGAGGGCCGGCTGCTCATACAGGTGTGGGACGACGGACGCGGGGGCGCGAGCCTGGACGGCGGGACGGGCATGCGGGGTCTCGCCGACCGGCTGGACGCGGTGGACGGTCTGTTCGTCGTGAAGTCGCCGGAGGGCGGTCCGACGACGGTGACGGCCGAGCTGCCGTGGCGGGACCGTTCCGGTGTCCTGGCCAAGGACTCGGGCAGGGCCAGGGGGGCGTCCAAGGAGGCGTCCGTCCGCGGCCGGGGGTAGGGAAAACCCCCCGCCCAAGACTGCGACGGACTCCATGGTCCGCCGACCTGCGGCGAAGCAGTCTGGAAGTACGACAGCACAGCCGCCGGACGAGGAGAAGGACGACGCCGATGAGCACGGAGTACGGACAGGGCTACGGGCTCCCCACGGAGTCCGGGTACCCCGGACACACCGAGGGACGGCGGCACCGGCTGCCGGCCGCGCTGCGGGCGCCGGTCGAGGGGCGCACCTGGCGCGAGCTGGGATACGTGCTGCTGAGCCTGCCGATCAGCGTTCTGCTGTTCACCTACGCGATCACGATGGTGTCGCTGGGGGCGGGCCTGCTGGTGACGTTCCTCGGCGTCCCGGTCCTGGCGGCGGCGCTCGCCGGCTGCCGCGGGTTCGGGGCGGTGGAGCGGGCGCGGGCGCGGGGGCTGCTGGGTCTGGAGGTGGCCGAGCCGGAGCCGCTGCGGATGAGGCGGCAGGGGTTCATGGCCTGGATCGGGGCCGTGCTCAAGAGCGGCGCCTCCTGGCGGGCCCTGCTGTACGCGGTGCTGCAACTGCCGTGGGCGGTGTTCTCCTTCGTCGTCACCGTGACCGCCTGGTCGGTGGGCTGGTCGCTGCTGACGTATCCGCTGTGGTTCTGGGTCCTCCCGGCGTACGCCGGGCAGGACGGCATACAGCTGTACGGCGACGAACACCACCGGATCTACCTGGACAACCCGTTCGAGATCGCGGTGACCGCGGGAGTGGGTCTGCTGTTCACCCTCGCCACCCCGTGGATCGTGCGGGCGCTGACGATGGTGGACCGGGTGATGGTGCACGGACTGCTCGGGCCGTCGCGGCTGGCCACGCGGGTGGTGGAGCTGGAGTCGGACCGCGGGGTCGTGGTGGACACGGCGGCGGCGGACCTGCGGCGCATCGAGCGGGATCTGCACGACGGGGCGCAGGCCCGGCTGGTGGCTCTGGCCATGGATCTGGGGCTGGCGAAGGAGAAGCTGCGGGAGGATCCGCAGGTCGCGGCGCGGATGGTGGACGAGGCGCACGGCGAGGTGAAGACGGCTCTGCAGGAGCTGCGGGACCTGGCCCGCGGCATCCACCCCGCGGTCCTGACCGACCGGGGTCTGGACGCCGCGCTGTCCTCGGTCGCCTCGCGCTGCACGGTGCCGGTGCAGGTGGAGGTTGACCTGGCGGAGCGGCCCGCGCCGGCCATCGAGGGCATCGCCTACTTCACCGTCTCGGAGCTGCTGCAGAACATCAGCAAGCACTCGCGGGCGACCTGGGCGGCCGTGGAGGTGTGGCGGACGGAGAACCGGCTGATGCTCCAGGTCGTGGACAACGGCGTGGGCGGCGCCGATGTGTCCGAGGGTTCCGGACTGGCCGGGCTGGCGGAGCGGCTGGACGCGGTGGACGGGATCCTGGTGGTGGACTCTCCCACGGGCGGCCCGACACGGGTGACCGCCGAACTGCCGTGGCGGGCGGGG